>NZ_JBPSDN010000005.1:137308-199778 GCF_052036135.1 Gordonia marina | reverse complement strand
TTTGCAGCAGCTCGCGCATCAGATCCGGTGACGCGTCGGCGAGGGCTTGGCCAAGCAGGCCTGCAGGGTCGACAATATGAGGTGCGGTCATCGTGATGACTCCGTTCGAGGATTCTTTAGACGGTTGACTCGAAGGATCACACGGTGGCCGCTCTACGTCCGTCCCGACACGAAGTCGGAGACGATCTCGGCCACCGAGTTACACCACCTTATGGGGCACTACTATGTTCTGTCAGACTTCCGGGGGTAGCGCTGCTAATCTCCGCTGCATCTCGACACTCACCGATGATCAGCACCCGCTTCGCCGAGGAGTCCGGGATCGAGCATCCGATCGTCCGCGGCGGGCGGACGGCGGCCGGAACGGCCGGCCTGATCGCGCCGATGGCGAACGCCGGGGCACGGGGCTTCCTCACCGCGCTCAGCCGCCCGGTGGCGGGCGACGTCGGCGTCGGCCACCCCTGACGGGCGCGGGCATGCGAGGACGACGGCGGCACCTACCGCGCCCGGACGGCGTCTTCGTGGTGACCGGTGCGGGCAACGGGATCGGGCGCTGCGTGGCCGTCGAACTCCTCGCGCGCGGGGCGCGGGTGGCCGCCGCCGACCTCGACGCCGGCGCTCTGGCGCGGCTCGTCGACGACGCGCGAACGGGCGATCGGCTCTCGACGCACACGCTGGACGTCGCGGATCGGGAGGCGTGTGCGGCGCTGCCCGCCCAGGTGCTCGCCGCGCACGGGAGAGTGGACGGGCTGTTCAACATCGCCGGGATCGCCCAGGGTTTTGAGACCGCGTGCGGGATCGACGAGGCGCGGATACGAACGATCGTCGACGTCAACTTCTACGGGACCGTCGAGCTGACCAGGGCGTTTCTGCCGGTGCTCGATGGCCGGCCGGACCGGGGTGTGATCATGGTGACGTCGAGCCTGGCCGCGATGGTGCCGGTGCCCGGTGCCGCCGTGTACGGGGCGTCGAAGGCGGCGGTCGCGCAGTTCGGGTACGGCCTCGCGCAGGACCTGCGGAACGCCCGGTCCTCGGTGACGGTGACGACCGCCCTGCCCGGTACCGTCTGGACCGGTCTGGTCGCCGAGAGCGCACGGACCCTCGGCACTCCCGAAGTGCTCGCCCGGAACTTCGCGATGGCCGCGCCCAAGGCCGCGCACCGGATGATCGAGGCCACGTTTCGGGGCCGTCGTCGCGTGGTGATCGGGGCTGACGCCCGCGTGTACGACATGCTCGGCCGGGTCAGTCCGGCCGCCGCCGAACGGGTGTCGTACGCGCAGGTCGCGCGGTTCGTCTACCGGGATCGCTGATCGACGCGCCGAAGATCGTGGGTGGCCGGCGCGGTCAGTGCCACACGACGAAACCGAGTCCGGTCAGCACCAGCAGAGCGGCCAGGAGATAGATCGGCCACGGACCGGGGAGTGGGCCGCCGCGTTTGAGGGCGGCGTCGACCATGCGCCAGCGCGCGATGCCGATGACCGCGGTCAGTGCGCCGATCACCACGAGGGCGCTGCCGAGGGTGACTCGCGCTGCGGCGTTGCCGAACGGGTCGATCAGATGCAGGACGGCGACACCGGCCGCCATCAGACCGAGGGCCGTCCGCAGCCACGCCAGGACGGTGCGTTCGGAGGCGAGGGTGAAACGGGCGTCGACGGCGCCGGGGAGGAGGGCGCCTGCACTGTCCGGGTCGTCGTCGGATGGGGCGCCGGACCCTTCGACTCGGTTCGTCACTTCGTTCCTCACCGGCTCAGGGGGCGGTCGGTTCGGGTCGTCATGTCGTTCCTTGCCGGTTCAGGGGGTGGTCGGTTCGGGTCGTCATGTCGTTCCTCGCCGATCATCGCGTCCGGGTACGCCGCCCATTCTGCCGGTCCGCGGCCGGCCGGAGGTCACCCCGCGGGGGTGGCTTCGGCGCGCAGGGCCGCGGCGTTCACCTTGGTGAGCACGGCGTGGAGTTCCAGGAGGTCGTCGAGGCCCACGCCCAGGGCGGCGACCACCTGGCCGGGGATCTTCAGGGCCTCCTCGCGCAGGGCGAGCCCGGCGTCGGTGAGCACGATGTCGACGCTGCGCTCGTCGTCGTCACGCCGTCGCCGCTGGAGGAGTCCGTTCGCCTCCAGCCGCTTGAGCAGCGGTGACAGCGTCGCGGAGTCGAGTTGCAGCAGGGCGCCGAGATCCTTGACGGCGAGATGGTCGTGCTCCCACAGCGCCAGCATCACGAGGTACTGCGGGTGGGTGAGGCCGAGCGGATCGAGCAGCCGCCGATAGATCTTCAGCACCGAGCGGTTGGCGACCGCCAGGGCGAAGCACACCTGCCGGTCGAGCAGCAGCGGGTTTCCGTCCAGGGCGACCTCGGTTGTCATGGCTCACATCCTACCGCGATTGAATAGCGCACGATTGAATAGGGTGATAGGTTGTGTCGTATTCGATAGCGCACGACTTAAATGAGAGGACGCCGCCATGAGCAGTCGGCCCAACCCCGTTCAATGGATCGGCTACGTGTACGGCGCCAAGCTGCCGGACAGCAAGCGGGACTGGGTCGCGAACGACCTGATGGGTCCGCACGCGGTCGCCCGCCACCTGTTCCGGTCTCAGGTCAGCTTTCTGCCGCTGTATCTGATGATGTTCTTCGCGTTCCCGACCGGTCCGATCTGGGTGCGGGCGCTGATGGTGCTGCTCGCGGTATGTCTGGCGCTGATCTTCTCGGGGTCGTACATGGACCAGAACCGTGTGCGCCGACTCCAGAAGCACGGCCTCGGCGATTCGCCGCGGACCTACAAGCAGCAGGCCGAAGCGCAGGAGATGAAGGATCAGTACGAGGCCCTGTATGCGGCCCGCCGGTCGCACACCGACTGAATGGCGCCGCCATCCGACATACTGTATACCGTCGTAGGTGGCCCGAATTCCTTTTGATCCCGAGTGGGGTGCCGCTGCGGGCGGCCTGATGCGCGCGCTGGCCGCGAGTACCCCGCCTCCGGTCGGCGACTGGCGTACGCGCCGGGACCGGATCGGAGCGTTCCTGCGGCGTCTCGACGGCGCCCTGCCGGAACGGCGCGCGGTGCTTCGCGAGCCCACGGTGGTACGGGCCGCCGACGGCGTGGATCTTCCCGCGCTCTGGTACCGGCCCGGCGGCTCCTCGCCGGTGGGCGGGCCGGCAGCGCTGTTCCTGCACGGCGGGGGCATGATCCTCGGATCCGTGGCCGCCACCGACCGGGCGATCGCCACGTACGCGGACCTCAGCGGGATTCCGCTTCTCGCCGTCGACTACCGGCTGGCGCCGGAGTGTCCGTATCCCGCTCCGGTGGAGGACGCGTACGCGGCACTGTGTGCGCTCGCCGAGTCCGGCGCGGACCCGGATCGGCTCGGGATCGTCGGGGAGAGCGCGGGTGGTGGCCTCGCGGCGGGCGTCACTCTCCTGGCCCGAGAGCGCGGCGGTCCGCGGATCGCCCGGCAACTGCTGATCTATCCGATGCTCGACGACCGCACGGCCTCGCCGGACGAAGCGATCGGCGACGCCGCGGTCTGGACCGTCGAGGACAACCGCACCGGCTGGGACGCGCTGCTCGGCGCGGCGCGCGGAGCGCCGAACGTGCCTTTCGCCGCGGCGCCCGCCCGTTGCCGCGACCTGAGTGGCCTGCCCACCGCCTACGTCGAGGTGGGGCAGCTCGACATCTTCCGTGCGGAGGCGGTGGCCTACGCGGAACGACTGACCGCCGCCGGTGTCTGCTGCGACCTGCGAGTGATGGCGGGTGTTCCGCATTCGTACGAGTGGATCGTGCCGGACGCGGACGTCTCGCGCCGCGCGTTCGCCGAGCGGGTGCGTCAGCTGCGCGCGCTCTGACCCCTCCGCCGCGGTGCCGGTTCGGCGGCGGTGTCCCAGAAGCCCTGTCGCTCGAGGGCGCGCAGCGCCGCGGTCGCACCGGTGATGAAGTGCCGCTCCATCGCGGCGCGGGCCCGCTCGGGGTCGTGCGCTTTCAGTGCGGCCAGGATCTCGTGATGGTCGTGGTCGGCGTCGTCGCCGTCGGTCCGGGCTTCGTACAGATCGGTCGGGACCGGGCTGCCGAGCATGCGCAGCACGCTGTTCATCCGGCGGGAGCCGGCGGCCTGATTGATGGCCGCGTGGAAGGCGAAGCCGAGTCGGCTGCGCTCGTCCTCGTCGTGCGCGGCCTCCATGTCGGCGAGATTCTCTTCGAGGCGGGCGAGCGTCTCGTCGGAGATGGTTTCGGCAGCGCGCGCGGCGGCGCGGCCGGAGATGTGCGCCAGCATCCAGTAGTGGTCTTCGATGTCCTGCGGCGACATCTCGACGACGAAGGCCCCGCGTCGCGGGAAGATCTCGACCAGCCCCTCGGTGACCAGCGCCGAAATGGCCTCGCGGACCGGGATCTTGCTCATGCCGATCTCCTCGGCGAGCGCTTCCTGCTCGATCCGGGCGCCGGGCTTCAGCTCGCGAGCGAAGATGCGGCGGCGGATCTCCTCGGCGGCGATCTGCTGGAGACTGCTCGGCAACGTCACCTTGTGCTGCACGTCGACCCCTCCCGCCTCACGAATGCGAATACTGTAGCCGATCCGGAGCGCTCGGCCCCTTGTGGCCTCGCTCGCATTCCGGTAAACGTATACGGTATATGAAATGAGAGGCGGTTGACATGGCGGAGCACGGAGTGGGGCCGACGGTGGCCGGGGTCCTGCGACGGGGATACCGGGAATACGCGGACCTCCCGGCGATCGTCGACGTGGCGGGCGCGACCATCACGTACGCGGAACTGGGCGAACGGGCCGGCCGCCTGGTCGCCGGACTACAGGCGCACGGCCTCGGCAAGGGCGATCGGGTGGTGATCCTGACGACCAACCGGGCAGAGGCCATGATCCTGGACCACGCGCTCGCGATCGGCGGCTACGTCCGCGCGGCTCTGAGCTACCGTCTGCACCCTCGCGAGGTCGCCGAGATCGCCGACGACTGCGGGGCGGCGATGATCATCGCCGACGACGACCGGCTCACCGCGCTCCTGCCCGAGCTGAACGGCTTCACCGGCGTGATCGCCGGATTCGACCCGAGCGACGACCCTAGGGTGGTCGCCTTCGACGCCCTGTTCGGTGCGGTACCGGCGGCGGAGGTCGAGGTCGCGCCCGGCGATCTGGTCTGGCTGCCGTACACCTCCGGAACCAGCGGCCGCCCGAAGGGCGTGATGCACACCCACCGCAGCCTGCTCGCGATTCTGCGGAACATGCTGGTCGAACTGCCCGGAGCGTCGAGCGCGGACGTACTGGTGCACGTCGCGCCGATCACCCACCTGTCCGGCTACGCGATGATGGCGTATTTCCTGCGCGGCGCACGGCACATTCCGGTCGGCGAGTTCACGGCCGAGACGTACGTGGAGATCGTCGCCCGGCACCGTGCGACGGTGCTGCCGCTGGTGCCCACCATGATCAACATGATGCTGCCGGTTCTGGATGCCGGTGCCCACGACCTGTCGAGTGTGCACACCGTGGTCTACGGCGGCTCGCCGATCGCGCCGGATCGGCTGGCGCGCGCCTTCCGCCTCCTCGGGGCGGTCTTCCTGCAGTCGTACGGCCTCACCGAGATGCCGTTCAACACCTATCTCACCAAACAGGACCACGTCTTCGACCCGGCGGCCGAGGTGCCGGCCCGACTGGCGTCGGCGGGCCGGGTCAGTCCCTTCGTCGAGTACCGACTGGTCGACGCCGACGGGCGGGACGTGCCGCCCGGTGAGCCCGGCGAGATCCAGCTGCGCGGCGATGCGCGCATGGCCGGGTACTGGAACCTGCCCGACGAGACGGCCGCGACGATCCTGGACGACGGGTGGCTGGCGACCGGCGACGTCGGCGCGCTGCGCGAGGGCTTTCTGCACGTCGTCGATCGCAAGAAGGACATGATCGTCTCGGGCGGCTTCAACGTCTACCCGACCGAGGTGGAGAACGCGATCTACCGGCTGGAGGGCATCGACGAGGTGGCCGTCGTCGGGATTCCGGACGAGCGCTGGGGCGAGACCGTGCACGCCGTGGTCTCGCTGCGCCCGGGTGCGGAGGTCACCGTCGAGCAGATCGAGCAGGCGTGCCTGGACCGCATCGCGCCGTACAAGCGGCCGCGCAGCGTCGAGTTCGTCGACGCCCTGCCCAAGACCGGCACCGGCAAGATCGTGCGCCGCGACGTCAAAGCGCGGTACTGGCAGGGCCGCGACCGACTGGTCAACGGCTGAGGGAGGGGAAACGCATGACGACGACCACCGACACCGTGCGCCCGGAGTCCGCGGAATTCGCCGCGATCGTGCACGAGGCGATCGGCGACGCGAACGTGCCGACGCTGCTGATGGTCCTGGTGCAGCTCACCGGCGACCTCACGTGGCTGGCGGAGCCCTATCTGCCGACGCGCGGCCGCGGGCTCAGTGAGAACGACACCGGCGGGCTGCCCGAAGCGATCCAGTCCGAGATCCGGTCCGCGGCGGCCGACGCCATCGTCGCCTGGTACGACGGCGCGCCGGTCGTGATCGAGCAGCCGGATGATGAGCTGTACCGGCGGATGCTGTCGGTGGGCATCGGTGAGCCGGTGCCCGACGAGTACGGCCCGATGATCGCCGACGACATGGCAGCGCTCGGTGGCGACCCGCAGTGGCTGGCGAACGTCCCGGCCGCACCGGAAGGTTTTTCGGCACTGGTGATCGGCGCGGGCATCTCCGGCATGCTGGCCGCGCACGACCTCCGCAAGGCCGGTATCGACGTGACCGTGATCGAACGTGGCGAGCAGATCGGCGGAACCTGGTGGCACAACCGCTATCCGGGGTGCGGCGTCGACGTGCCGAGTCACCTCTATCAATTCGCCGCCGCCACCTCGGATTGGCCGTACTACTACGCCACCCGCGACGAACTGCACGACTACCTGCAGCAGGTCGGGCGGGACTGGGATCTCGCCTCGGTCACCCGGCTGCGCACGGAGGTGACCGCCGCCGCATGGGATGAGGCCGCCCAGCGGTGGTACGCCACCGTCGTCGGGCCCGACGGGGTTCCCGAGGAACTCTCGGCCGACATCGTGATCAGCTGCGTGGGCGCGTTCGGCAATCCGAAGTACCCGGCCATCCCGGGCCGGGAGACCTTCGCGGGCGAGACCGTGCACACCTCGCTGTGGTCGCCGGACTTCGATGTGACGGACAAGCGGGTCGCGGTGATCGGCAACGGCGCGTCGGCCATGCAGATCGTGCCGGCGATCGCGCCGCGAGTGGCGTCGCTGACGGTGTTCCAGCGGTCCGCGCACTGGGTGGCGCCGTTCGAGAAGTTCCGCACTCCGGTGCCCGATCCGGTGCGCTTCCTGCTTCGCGAGGTTCCGCTCTACCGCGCCTGGTACCGGCAGCGCCTGGCCTGGGTGCTCAACGACACGCTGTATTCGGCGTTGCAGGTGGATCCGGAGTGGCCGCATCCCGAGCGCGCGATCAACGCCGCGAACGACGGCCATCGCCGCTTCTTCACCCGCTACATCGAGTCCGAACTCGAGGGCCGGGACGATCTGATCGAGCAGGTGGTGCCGAATTATCCGCCGTTCGGCAAGCGGATCCTGCTCGACAACGGCTGGTACCGGACACTGCGGCGGGACAACGTCGAGCTGGTCGGTGACGCGATCACCGAGATCGTCCCGGACGGTGTGAAGACGGCCGACGGCCGCCTGCACGAGGTGGACGTGATCGTCTACGCGACCGGGTTCGACGTGGTGAACTTCCTGTCGTCGTTGACACTGACCGGCCGGTCCGGGGTTCCGCTCAAGGAACAGTGGGGCGACGACGACGCCAACGCCTACCTGGGCACCACGATCCCCGACTTTCCGAACCTGTTCTGCTTGTACGGGCCCAATACCCAAGCGGGGCACGGCGGCAGCCTCATCTACTACCTGGAATGCCAGATGCGCTACACGATGAGCGTGCTCGGCGAGATGTTCGCCGACGGCGCGACCTCGGTCGAGGTCCGCGACGAAGTCGCCCGGCGCTACAACGACGACGTCGACGCGGCGCATTCCGGGATGATCTGGAGCCACCCCGGGTTCGACACCTACTACCGGAACTCGCGGGGCCGCGTGCTGGTCGCCAACCCCTGGCGCGTCGTCGACTGGTGGCGGATGACCCGCCGGGCCGACCCGGACGAGTACCGATTCACCACCGCTGAGACGCAGGAGACGACACCATGACGCGGCGATTCGACGGACAGGTCGCGGTGGTCAACGCCGCGGCCGGCGCCGGTATCGGGGGCGAGGTGGTCCGGCGGCTGCTGGCCGAGGGCGCCCGCGTGGCCTTCTCCGATGTCAGTAAACGGCGGCTGGACCGGTTCGCCGCGGAGATGGCGGGGGAGTTCGGCGCCGACCGGGTGTTCGCGCAGGCGGTCGACGCTGCCGACGAAGCGCAGGTGCGACGCTTCTTCGACGCGCACCGCGAGCGTTTCGGAGGACTCGACGTGCTGGTCAACAGCGTCGGGCTCAATCAGCTCGCTCCTTTTCCCGACACGCCGCTGGACGTGTGGCAGCGCGTGCTGGGGGCATCGCTCACTTCGCACTTCTTGCACGCGCGCCAGGCGTGGCCGCTGCTCCTGGACTCTCCGGCACCGGCGATCGTGAACATCTCGTCGCTCGCCGCCCGGGATCCGGCGCCGTTCGGTGAGGTGTCGTACGCGGCGGCCAAGGGCGGCGTGCTCGGTCTCACCCACGCGCTGGCCGCGGAGGGCGCCCCGCACGGCATCCGGGTCAACGCGGTCCTGCCCGGTCTGATCTGGAACGAGCGGCTCACCGCCGGCGTCGCGCCCGAATACGTCGATTCGTACCGGGCCAAGCGGCGCTTCGACCGGGACGGTGAACCGGGCGAGGTGGCCGACACCATCCTGTTCCTCGCCTCGTCGGAGAGCCGCAATCTGACCGGGCAGGAGATCACCGTCGGCGCCTGAATTCGCACCGATGCACCATTTTGAACGCCCCTCTCGACATTCAATCGTATACTGAATACGATAAGACGTGACGCTAGTCACTCTCACCCGAACCCGATCGCCAGGCTTCCCGCGGCTCCCGCGGGGACGAACAAGGAGACCCCATGACCGTCACCACCGCCGCCCCGAACCAGGCCCGCAGCCCGAAGGTTCAGGCATGGCTCGATGACCGCTCGTCCGACTCGCTGCTCATCGGCGGACGGTGGGTGCCCGCCAAGTCCGGAAAGACCTTCGAGACCGTCAACCCGACCACCGAGCAGGTACTGGGCGCGGTCGCCGAGGCCGGCCCGGAAGACGTCGACGCCGCC
Source organism: Gordonia marina (assembly GCF_052036135.1). NCBI lineage: Bacteria > Bacillati > Actinomycetota > Actinomycetes > Mycobacteriales > Gordoniaceae > Gordonia > Gordonia marina. The sequence continues at coordinate 190,509 of NZ_JBPSDN010000005.1, read as the reverse complement.
GTGGCCGCGGCGCGGGCGGCCTTCGAGAGCGGCCCGTGGCCGCAGATGGCCCCCGGCGAGCGAGCCCGGTTGCTGCGCAACCTCGCCGGCCTGATGGAGGAGAACCTCGACGAGCTCGCCGAACTGGAGACGCTCGACAACGGCATGACGATCGGTACCGCGCAGGCATTCGTCCAGGTCGCGATCGAATCGATCTACTACTACGCCGGCGCCGTCCAGCAGGTCTTCGGCTCCACCGCACCGAGCGCCCCGGGCAATTTCAACTACATCCTGCGGCAGCCGCTGGGCGTGGTCGGCGCGATCATCCCGTGGAATGCCCCGCTCACCGCCGCCAGCTGGAAGATCGGCCCGGCGCTCGCGGCCGGGAACACTATGATCCTCAAGCCGGCCGAGAGCACTCCGCTCACCGCGATCCGGCTCGGTGAACTGATCACCGAGGCCGGCTTCCCGCCCGGCGTGTTCAATCTGCTCACCGGCTTCGGCCCCGAGGTCGGTGCCCCGATGGCGAACCACTACGGGATCAACAAGCTCACCTTCACCGGTTCGGTCGGCACCGGCCGCGGCATCCTGGAGGCCTCGGCCCGGACCAACCTCAAGCGAGTCACCCTCGAACTGGGCGGCAAGTCGCCGAACATCATCTTCCCGGACGCCGACATGGATGCGGCGATCGCGAACTCGCTGGCCGGCTTCGCGACCATCACCGGCCAGGTCTGCGTCGCCGGCACGCGGCTGTTCGTGCAGCGCGACGTCAAGGACGAGGTGGTCGACGCCCTCACCGGCGCGGCCGACTCGCTGACCATGGGTGATCCGCTCGACCCGGCCACCACGATGGGCCCGCTCGCCAACAAGGCCCAGTTCGAGCGCGTGCAGAGCTACTTCGAGGTCGGCAAGGCCGAGGGGGCCGTCGCCAAGGCCGGTGGCGAGACGCTCGACCGGCCCGGCTACTTCGTCAGGCCGACGGTCTTCGACGGCGTCGAGAACTCCATGCGGATCGCCCAGGAGGAGATCTTCGGTCCGGTCGTCTCGGTGATCCCGTTCAGCGACGAGTACGACGCGGTGCTGCAGGGCAACGACACCACCTACGGCCTGGCCGCTGCCGTGTGGACCCGCGACGTGTCCCGCGCGCACACCGTCGCCCGGCAGATCCAGGCGGGCACGGTGTGGATCAACACCTACCTGCAGCTCGATCCGACCATGCCGTTCGGCGGGTTCAAGGAGTCGGGCCTCGGCCGCGAATTCGGGCCGGACTGGTACCAGCACTTCACCGAGGAGAAGGCCGTCTTCCTCAAGCTCTGACCGGGACCGGCTTCCCCCAGTCCTGTTCTCGCGCCGCGGCACGACGTCGCGTCGCGAGCCCGATCCACCCTCATCCAAGGAGAATCCACCATGAAGACCCAGGCCGCAGTGATCCGCGAACCCGGTAAGCCCATCGAGATCGAAGAGCTCGAAGTGGTCGCGCCGGGTGTCGGGCAGGTACTGATCCGCTACGAATACTCCGGCATGTGCCACTCCGATCTGCACATCCAGCACGGCGACCTGCCGGCGCGCCTGCCGATGGTGCTCGGTCATGAAGGCGCGGGCGTGATCGAGGAGGTCGGCGTCGGCGTGACCCGCGTGAAGCCGGGCGACCACGTGGTCTGCTCGTTCATCCCCAGCTGCGGCAAGTGTCACTGGTGCTCCACCGGGCAGCAGCCGCTGTGCGACATGGGTGCCACCATCCTGGAGGGCTACCTGCCCGACGGCCGTTTCCCGTTCCAGGGCAAGGGCGGTGAGGACATCGGCGCGATGTGCATGCTGGGTACGTTCTCCCAGTACGGCACCATCTCCGAGGCCTCGGTGGTGAAGATCGACGACGATCTGCCTCTCGACAAGGCCGTGCTGGTCGGCTGCGGTGTCCCCACCGGCTGGGGTTCGGCGGTCAACGCCGCGAACGTGCGGCCCGGCGAGACGGTGATCGTCGCCGGCATCGGCGGGATCGGTGCGAACGCGGTGCAGGGTGCCCGGATGGCGGGAGCCAAGAACCTGATCGCCGTCGACCCGCTCTCGAACAAGCGTGACTTCGCGATCAAGATGGGCGCCACCCACGCGTTCGGGACGATGGAGGAGGCGGCCGAGATCGCCCGGGCCGATACCAACGGCAACGGCGCGGACAAGGTGATCCTCACCGCCGGCCTGGTGACCGAGGAACTCGTCAACGAGGCCTTCGACGCCGCGGGGAAGGGCAGCATCATCGTGCTGACCGGCCTCAACACGCTCGACGCCCGCGGTGTCCACGTGCCCAGCACGGTGATGACCCTCTACAAGAAGGACATCAAAGGCACCAACTTCGGCGACTGCAACCCGATGACCGACATCCCGCGCCTGCTCGGCATGTACCGGCACGGCGACCTGCACCTGGACGAACTGGTGAGCCACGTCTACACGCTCGACGAGGTGAATCAGGGCTACGACGACCTGGTCGAGGGCAAGAACATCCGCGGCGTCATCGCCCACCGGCACTGAGAGGGACCGGCATGGGACGCATGGACGGCAAGGTCGCCTTCATCACCGGTGCCGCGCGCGGCATGGGCCGCAGCCACGCGGTGCGGCTGGCGCGCGAGGGCGCGCGGATCATCGGTGTCGACATCACCGAGCAGGTCGAGACGGTGCCGTACGCCACGGCCCGTCCGGGTCAGCTGGCGGAGACGGTAGTGGCCGTCGAGGAGGCCGGCGGCGAGATGGTCGCGGCAGCGGCCGATGTGCGCGACCTGGATGCGCTGCGTGCCGCGGTCGCCGCGGGCGTCGACCGCTTCGGCCGGCTCGATGTGGTCGTCGCCAACGCGGGCATCCACACCCTGGTGCCCGCGCTGGAGATGAGCGAGGACACCTGGCAGACGATGATCGACATCAACCTGACCGGTTCGTTCAAGACGGTGCAGGCGGCGGTACCGCACATCATCGACGGCGGCCGCGGCGGATCGGTCATCCTGATCAGCTCGCTCGCGTCGGAGATCGGCAACGCGAACATCGCGCACTACACCGCGGCCAAGGCCGGGCTGGTCGGCCTGATGCAGTCGCTGTCGACGGAGTTCGCGCCGCACGGCATCCGGGTGAACACCGTGCACCCGACGCTGGTCGACACCGAGATGATCATCAACGAGCCGACCTTCCGGGCCTTCCGGCCGGACCTGGCGAATCCGACCCGCGCCGACTTCGACGTGGCGGCGCACACGCTGGTGAAGCTGCCGATGGAGCCGCCGGCGCTGAGCCCGGACGACGTGTCGTCGACGGTGCTCTACCTGGCCTCCGAGGACAGCCGCTATGTGACGGGATCCAAGCATCTCGTCGATGCGGGCGGCCGCTTCTGACGTCGCTCGGCCGATCGCACCACGGAGCCCGCACCCGACTGGGGCGGGCTCCGTCGGCGGGTGAAGGTGTGGCGCGCGAGATGATAGATAGTGCATAATATTAAATAATTCGCCTCCTGCCGAAGGGATCTCGTCATGACAACCCTGATCGACGCGCTCGCGGAGTTCACCACGGAGACGACGGCCGAGCGGCTGCCCGCCGACGTGGTTCATGAATCGCAGCGGATCCTGCTCGACACCCTCGGCTGCGCGGCCGCCTCGCTCGATGACGAGGGCGCCCAGCGCGGCGTCGCCTACGGCCGCGTGCTGGGCGGCACCGATCCGCGGTCGTCGGTGATCGGCACCGGGGAGAAGCTGTCGCCGATCGGGGCGGCCTTCGCCAACGCCGAGCTGGTGAACGCGCTCGATCAGGACGCGGTGCTGCCGCCCGGTCACGTGACCCCGTACGTGGTGCCGGCCGCGCTCGCGATGGCCGAGGCGCACAAGGTCTCCGGCGCACGCCTCCTGGAAGCGATCGCCCTGTCCCATGAGATGTCGTTCCGGATCGGCAAGTGCACCGACTATCTGCGCGACATCGTCGACGGCGCGGTCCGTATCCCCGACGTCATCGGATACAGCAGCACGATCTTCGGCGGCACCGCGGCGATCGCCAAGGTGATGGGCCTGAGCACCGAGACGACCGCCGATGCCCTCGGCATCGCAGGCAGCACCGCGCCGGTGAACGCCCAGCGCGCCTGGATGATGCACGCCCCTGCCACCACCATCAAGTATCAGCTGGCCGGCGGCATGGCGCTGACCGGGCTGACCGCGGCGCACCTCGCCGAGTCCGGGCACACCGGCGATCGGCTGATACTGGACGACCGCGAGTACGGCTTCCCGCGCTTCATCGGCACCACGCGCTGGGAGCCGGCGACGATCACCGACCGGCTCGGCAGTACGTGGATGTTCACCCCGTTCCAGTCGTTCAAGCCGTACCCGCACTGCCGCGTGATGCACGCGATCTTCGACGGGCTCATCGAGATCGTCGAGGACAACGACCTCGCACCCGGCGAGATCGACGGCATCACCGCGTGGGGCGAGAGCTTCGTCCAGCAGCCGACCTGGGTCAACGAGACCATCACCAACCCGCGCGACGCCCAGTTCTCGATGACGCACGGACTGGCGATGGCGGCGCACCGGATCCCGCCGGGCAAGGCCTGGCAAACGCCCGAGATCGTGCAGGACCCGTCGGTGCTCGCGCTCACCGAGCGCAGCGAATTCGCGCCGCACCCCGACCATGCCGCCGCGCTCGCGAAGGACCCGGCCGCGCGCGCCTCGCGGGTCGCGGTCCGGGCGCGCGGGCGGGAGTTCGTCGCCGAACGCGCCTACCCGAAGGGCTCGCCCTCGCCCGACCCGTCGACGTACATGACCGACGCGGAGCTGATCGCGAAATTCCGGCACAACGTCGAGGGCGTGGTGAGCGACGCCGCGGCGGACGCGGTCGTCGAGGCGGTGTTCCACCTGGGCGGCGTCGACGACGTGTCGGTGATCCTGGATGCGATGAGCGGCCGGGGTTTCTAGAGCGGCGTTTCGACACGGGCAGGCCCCTGGGGGGCCTGCCCGGCTCAACGGGCTGAAGGGGGCCTGTCCGGCTCAGTTGGCTGTGGGGACACGTCTGGTTCAGCGCGCTGTGGGGGGCCCGCCAGGCTCAACGGGCTGGGGGTCCGGCTTAGCGGGCTGTGGGGGCCTGCTCGGTTCAGTGGGCCGTGGGGTCTGTCTGGTCCGGCGGGCTGTGGGGACCGTCCGGTTCATCGCGCTGTGGGGGGCCTGCCCGGTTCAACAGGCGGTGGGGGTCTGTCCGGCTCAACGGGCTGTGGGGGCCGCCCGGTTCAACGGGCTTCGGGGCCCGTCTCGACCGTCACGGAGTGATGCGGAGGGCGCGCATCCGGTTGTAGAGGGTGGAGCGGCTGACGCCGAGGGCCCGGGCGGCGCGGAGCTTGTTACCGCCGGCGGCCTCGATGGCGGAGACGATCACGTCGCGCTCGGCGAGCTGGAAGGCGGACAGCGGGGCGCCGACGCGGCGGTACGCCTCGGGCAGGTCGGCGGGCGTGATGTCGCCGGCCGAGCGGGTCTGCGCGACGGTGCGGATCACCCGGCGCAGTTCACTGAGATTCCCCGGCCACGTGCCGCCCGCCAGGACACGCAGGGTCTGCGGAGTGAGCCGGACCGGGGCGGTCCCGGCCTCGTCGGCCAGCATCCGGGTGGCCAGACCGGGGACGTCCTGCCGCCGGCGCCGCAGCGGAACGAGTTCGCGACGGCTGTCGCAGACACTGAGCAGGCCCGGGTGCACCCGGTCGCGGCCGGTCGCGGTGAGGACGAGCCGACGGCGGCTCTCGCCGATCTGCCGGGACAGCACGGTGGCGACGCAGTCGCCGAGGAGGTCGACGTTCTCGATCACCAGCACGCCGTGCTCGCGGGTCAGCTCGTGCCGGGCGCGGCCGGCCCACTCGCGCTCGCCGTCGCGCACGACGTCGGCGGCGTCGAGCACCAGGTGGTCGTCGCCGGCGATCCGGGTGGCCTCGGTGGTGCGCCCGGTGCCGGTCTCCCCGCAGATGAGCAGCGGGCCGGTGGCCAGCTCGTCGGACCGGGTCGACGCCCGAGCCGTGGTGGGGAGGCAGTCGAGGAAGTCGACGAGGACGCCGTTGCTGCCCGCGACGGGACGGCACCGGAAACGCAGCAGTTCCCCCGAGGTCAGGAGCAGGGTGTGGTCGCCGATGTCGGGGGAGGATTCGGCGGTGGCGCGCAGCGCGGCATGGGCCACCGGATCGAGCAGGTCGAGGGCGGCCGGGCTCGCCAGGGTCAGTCCCTCGCCGAGCACCATCACGGGATCGTCGCTCGCCGCCGCGGCCAGGTGGAACGCGGCGAGCAGCTCCTGCTGGGCCGCGGGGGAGTTGAGGGCCAGCTGCTTCTCGATGTCGTGCACCAGCGTGCGGGCGATCGGCTCGAAGAACCGGTCGTCCTGGGTGGACGAGCCGCCGACGTTCAGCACGCCCTCCAGGCGATGCGTCACCGGGTGGATCACCGGGTAGCCGAAGCAGGTGAACTGGGAGAACGCATGGGCGAAGTGGTCCGTGCCGTGCAGCATCAGCGGAATCCGGGTCTCCAGGACCGTGCCGATCGCATTGGTGCCGACGACGTCCTCCGCCATCTCCACACCGCGGCGCAGTCCGATCGACGCGATGGCGTCCTGCGCGGTCGGATGCGTGGTGCGCAGGTCGGTGATCCGCGCCTCGCCGTCGGCCAGGGTGGCGATCAGCGGCGCACCGCTGAACTCCTGGTCCAGCCGGTCGAAGACCGGGTCCGCGGCGCGCTGGAGCGAGCCGCGGCACCCGGGCTTCTTGACGCGAAGCGCCGGCGGGGTCTCCCGGGTGAGTCCGTAGAGGCGGGAGCGCCGCCACGAGACCTCGATCTCCGGCCGGAGATCGTCCGGGGTGAGGGTGTTGCCGGCCTTCATGTGTGGGTCCCTTCACTGACGGCGTGGTGCTGCGTCGTCGCGTCGCCCGCTCTCAGAATTACGCATAATATAGCGACCCTTTGGGTGCGGTGGTGCCGTTTCCGCCGATCAGGCGCCCGGGGCGACCATGTTCGCCGTCGCGCCGTCGTGGAAGTAGAGGCCGGTGTCGAACGGGCCGCCCGCTCGCCGGAGTGCGCCGCTGCGCATGATCCGGAACGACGTGACCTCGGCGGTGCCGTGCGCTCCGGTCACGCTGACGACGTAGAGCCACTTCGCGTCGTTGCTGAGCACCACCCGCCCGGCGGTGGGCACCGCGGCGGTGGCGCCGGGCAGCGGCGCGAGCCCGCCGTTGGCGAGAACCCGGCGGCCCTGCACCTGGCCGCCGCCGACCAGGGGGAAGTACATGAACTTGCCATCGGGGGTGATCACCGAACCGTGCGGAATCACGCCCACGAAGGTGCGGCCGCGGTCTTCCAGCGTGCCGTCCTTGCGGACGCGCCAGATGTTCATGTCGAACGATTCCTCATTGCCGATGTAGAGGAACTTGCCGTCGGGCGTCATCGTCGGGAGGGCCGGCGAGAGACCGGTCAGCATCTTGACGTCGCCGATCGGCGACAGCCTGCCATCGGTGATCCGGAATCCCTCCATCGACATGCCGAGGAAGCTGGGCGCGTAGAAGAACTTGCCGTTCGGAGAGACGACCGGAATGGAGAGGGTGCTGATCGGCGCCCGCATCGGGGTGGCGCTGTGCCGGCTCAGTGAGCCGTCGTCGTGCACCCGGTAGGTGACGACGGTGGTGTTCGGCATGCCGACGGTGGCGAACAGATACTTGCCGTCCGGGCTGTAGACGATGCCGGTGACCGGGCCGGGGTTCTTCGCCGAACCGGGCAGCGGCGTCATGGTGCCGTTCGGATGCATGCGGTAGCCGCGCAGGGTGCCGGAGACCGAGCCCGAGGTGTAGACGAATCTGCCGTTCGGATGGGGTACGACGCCCATCGAGCCCAGCTGGCCGGTCTCGACCCGCCCGACCTTGGTCAGCCGCGGTCCGTGGGCGCGGAACACGGTGATGGCGGGGGTGCCCATGGCACCGACCAGCAGGAACTGCGGACCGCGAGCGGGCGCCGGATTCGGTGCGGTCGAAACGGTGGGCTCGGCGTCCGCGCGGGGCGCCGGTGCGGCGGTCGTCACCAGGCCCGCGACGGTGGCGACCGCGACGGACGCGACGGCCAGGCGGGACCGGAGGCTCCGGCGGCTGCGAGTGGGCTTCATGGGGGGATTCCTCTCGACTCGCGGTAGACGGCGCGCGCCGCCCTCCCGGCCTGCGCGGGAGCGTGTCTACCGGTCGAGTGTGGTCGAGAAGGTGTGATCCACCTGTCCAAGTCTCTGGACAGGTGGCGCCCGTCACCGAGCGCGGAAGGTCTGCGACGGGGTCTCGCCGAAACGCGCGCGATAGTGCTGGGCGAACCGGCCGAGATGGAAGAAGTGCCACTGCTGGGCGACCGCGCTGACCGATTCGCCGTCCCGGGCGAGCAGATCCGCGCGGGCGCCGTCGAGCCGGGTGTTGCGCAGATACTCCGACGGGGTGACGCCGACGGTCCGCCGGAATCCGTTCTGCAGGCCGCGCACCGACATGCCGCTGAGCTCGGCCAGCCCGGCGATGGTGATGTCGTGCCGCGCGTGCCGGTCGATGTGCTCGATCGCGGCCCGGACCGCGTCGTCGGTGGGCGCCACGTCGCTGCGCAGCAGACGGGGCGTGAGATTGCTGTGGGCCACCAGGAGCACCTGCGTCATCAGCGCCGACTCCAGTTCGCGCTGCACGATCGGCATCGTGGAGATCCCGCCCTCATGCGCCAGCTGGGAATAGTAGAAGGCGACCGACGACGACAGCGACTTGCCCGCCGGTGAATCGAGCGGGAACGTCAGATCGAAGTCGATCGCGGCCGGCGCCGACTGCCCGGCCAGGCGGGCGGCGTGCGCCTCGAACGCCTCGCGGGGCAGCTTCAGGTGGTATTGCGCCGCATCGCGGCTCCAGTCGATGACCACCGGATCGTCGGGACCGAAGACCACCCCCGACGGCGCGTTCTCCGCCGAGAACGACGCGTGCTTATCGCGCTGCGCGACGGCGCACCGGCCCGAGACCAGCAGATTCACGTGGTACCACTCCCGCATCGCGGGACCGTTCAGCCGGGCTTGGGCGCCGTACGCCATGCGGCCGACGGTGACGCCGCCGGTCACCGCGGCGTCGAGCCGGAACCGCACCTCGGGCCTGCCGAGGATCAGTTCGTGGTCGGCGAAGGTCGCGGCGACGTGGTCGTGCACCTCGTCGGGATCGGCGGATTTGATCTCGCGGTGGACGACCGGGATGTCATGGCCGATGTTCGGCACGCTCAGCTCCTCTCAGTGAGGCCGGTCACAGGTTCCAGTGTGGCACCGCGAGGGTCCGCTGCCCAGGTGCCGGCCGCCGCGGCCGTGCGCATCCGGGACATCCGGCTGCGCATCGCGGCCGACGGTGCGCAATCCGGATGGTCATGCGCATACGGGATTGTGTGCCCGATCCCCGGATTCCTAGCGTGTCGTGCACCACACGGCGGCTTTCTTCGCCGCCGAGATCACACACGAGGAGCCCCCATGAGCAGACCCCAGCCATCGACCGTCCGGGAGCCGGTCGACGGAACCTGCCCGCGCTGCGGCGCGACCGCACTCGCCCGCTACGACCTGGTCGGCGAGGAGGGGTGGGTGACCGTCGTGAAATGCGGCGAGTGCCTGCACTCGCTCGAGCGCACACCCGCCAACCGGCTGGGACCGATCACGCTGCTGGTCGACCTGGTCTGAGCGCGGCCCCGAAGACGACGACAAGTAACCCGCAGAGGAGTAACAGACGTGATTGCAGTAGACGTGGGCGGAACGTTCACCGACGTGGTCGGCTGGCGTGACGGACGGATCCACACCACCAAGGTCTCGACCGAGTACGGCGATGTCGCGGCGCCGGTGCTGACCGGCGCCGAGCGGCTCGGCGTCGAGGCGTCCGGCGTGTTCAACCACGCGAGCACGCACGGCCTCAACGCCATCATCACCCGCAAGCTGCCGAAGATCGGCTTCCTGGCGACCGAAGGTCACCGCGACATCCTCGACATGGGACGGGTCTGGCGGCCGGCCGATGCGATCCTCGATCCGGGCTGGCGGCGGAGCTTCGGCGACGCGGCACAGCCGCTCGTCGACCGGTATCTGCGCCGCGGCATCCGCGAGCGGATGCTCGCCTCCGGTGAGGTGCTGTTCGAGCTCGACGAGGAGCAGGCCCGCGCCGAGATCGAGGTGCTGCGCGCATGCGGTGTCACCGGCGTGGCGATCTGCCTGATCAACGCCTACGTCAACGCGGCGCACGAGGTGCGGCTGCGCGAACTGGTCCGGGAGATCCTGGGCGACGTGCCGGTGTCGATCTCCAGCGAGGTCTCGCCGCTCGCCAAGGAGTACGCGCGGGCGTCGACCACCGTCGTCGACACCCTGATGAAGATCATCTACACCGACTACACGGCTCGGCTGGATGCCGGTCTGGCCGAACTCGGCTTCGGCGGAGCGCTCAACTTCGCCGACTGCGCGGCCACGCTGGTGCCCGCGCGGCACGCGATGGAGCGGCCGTTCCGGATCGTCTTCTCCGGCCCGGCGGCCGGAACCGTGGCGTGCGCGCACTTCGGCGACCTCATCGGTCTCCGGCACCTGCTGTGCGCCGACGTCGGCGGCACCTCCTGCGACATCAGCGTGGTGACCGACGGTGAACCGCGCGTCAACACGTCGTTCGAGCTGGAGCACGACCTGGTGGTCGACGCCCTCGCCAACGACGTCGCCAGCATCGGCGCGGGCGGCGGCAGCATCGTGCACATCGGGCGGCAGGGCGAGATCCTGGTCGGTCCGGACAGTGCCCGCGCCGAACCCGGCCCCGCCTGCTTCGGCCGCGGCGGTACCGCGCCGACCACCACCGACACCTGCCTGATGATCGGCATCCTGGACCCGGAGGGCTTCGCCGGCGGCGAGGTGCGGATCGACCGCGCGCTCTCGCAGCGCGCCTTCGAGGGGCTCGACTCGTCGTTCACGCTGGCCCAGCGGGTCCGGTACGCCTACGAGATGGCCGTGCACAACATGGCCGAGGGCCTGTTCAACGTGGCGATCAAGAACGGTGTCGACCCCCGCGACTACAGCTTGATGGCGTTCGGCGCCGCCGGGCCGATGCTGCTGCCCGCGGTGCTCGACGCCGTGCGCTGCGCGCAGGTGATCGTGCCGCCGAGCCCGGGCCTGTTCTCCGCTCTCGGGCTGCTGTCGGCCGACCAGGTGTACACCGTCAACCGCAGCGCCTACCTGATGCTCGACGGCGCCAACGCCGCGAAGATCGACGCGATCTTCACCGACATGGAGCGGGAGATCCGCGCGCAGATCGGCGACGGTGCCGAGGCGGCGACGCTGCACCGCAGCATGGACGCCCACCTCGCAGGCCAGAGCTGGGAGACGCCGTTCGTGCCGGTGCCCGACGGCCCGCTCGACGAGGCCGCGGTCGTCACCATGGTGAACGCCTTCCACGACACCTATCAGGAGCGGTCGGGCAATCGGTTCGAGATGATCCCGGTCGAGGGCGTCACCTTCCGCATCCGGGCCGTGCTGGCGACCGAGAAGGTGAGCTATCCGGAACTGCCCGAACGTGACCCGGCCGATCCGCTCGAGCCGGACGGCACCCGTATCCTGCGCTACCTCGGCGACCTGGCCGACGGCGACGGGCGGCAGGTCGCCCACGTCTACGACCGGACCCGACTGCGCGCCGGCGACGTGATCGCCGGCCCCGCGATCGTCAACGAAGATCTCTCGACCACCCACGTCGGCGCAGGCCAGCACGCCACCGTCGGCCGCCACGGCGAACTCGTCATCCGGAGGAACCACGCATCATGACCAGCACACTCGAACCCGCGACCGACACCCCGATCCGCGAGCTGACCGACGACGAGTTCGCGGCGCGCTACGCCTGCGACCGGTTCACCGCCTCGGTGCTGCGCAACCGTCTCGACTACGTCGTCGAGCACATGTCGGCCGGCTTCATGCGCGAGGCGTTCTCGCCGATCATCCGCGACTGGTACGACTTCGCCTGCACCATCAGCGGTCCGGCCGAGCACGACTACCCGATGGCGGTGGTGTCCAACAGCCTGATGGTCTTCCTCGGCACCATGGGCGACGCGGTGCGCAACACCGTCGCCGAGTACGGTCCGGACAAGCTGAAGCCCGGTGACGTGCTGATCTGCAACGACCCGTATCGCGGCGGCCGGCACGTGAACGACGTCGCGTTCATCCGGCCGGTGTTTCACGAGGGCCGGATCGTCGCCTTCGTGAACATGTGCGCCCATCAGCTCGACATGGGCGGCACGGTGCCCGGCGGCTTCTCGGCCACCAAACAGAACGTGTTCGAGAACGGCCTGGTGATCCCGCCGATACTGCTGTGGTCGGCGGGCGAGCCGGTCCGCGGGACGTTCAGCCTGATCTTCGACAACACGCGCTGGGGCGGCATGCTGCTGCCCGACTTCAAGAGCATCTTCGCCCAGCTCAACCTGGGCGAGGAGCTGATCCTCGGCAACATCGAGCGGTACGGCATCGACGCCTTCCTGGGCACCATGACCTACGCGTGCGATTCGTCGGCCGAGCGGATGCGCGAGGCGATCGCGCTGGTGCCCGACGGCGACTACTCGGGCTCGGCGCTGATCGACGCCGACGGTCTCGACGACACGCTCGAATACCGGGTGCGGGTGACCCTGCGCAAGCGCGGGCACGACATCGAGGTGGACCTGTCGGACACCGATGAGCAGGCCCGCACCTGTATCAACTGCGGGGTGCTCGACGCCAAGACCTCCGTCGGGGTGGCGCTGACCATGCTGCTCGACCCGAAGGTGCCGTTCACCTCCGGTACCTGGCGGAACATCGACCTGGTGACCGCGCCCGGCTCGATCGTCTCGTCGCTGCCGCCGGACGGCGGCATCATGATGTTCTGGGAGGCCTCCGGGGCGGTGGTCTCGGCGATCTTCGATGCCCTGAATCCGGTGCTCGGCGCGCGCGGGGTGGCCGGCGACTACGGCTCGACCAACACGCACAACGCGTCCGGCCTCACCGACGACGGCCGGTTCTGGACCAGCGCCACCCAGTGCGGCGGCGAGCACGGCCCGTGGGGTGCCACCGCGGCCGGAGACGGCGACAGCTACACGGTGCTGTTCACCCTGAACAATCTCGATCCGGCGACCGAGACCATCGAGCACGACTCGCCGGTGGTGGTGCTGCGCAAGGAACACGCGATCGACACCGGCGGACCCGGCACGCACCGGGGTGGCGCGGCGAATCTGAAGGATGCGCTCTGGTTCACTGCGGCGCAGCAGTATCTCTCGCCGTTCCGCACCAAGGAGCCCAGCGGCGTCGGCGCCGACGGCGGCGGCCCCGGCCCGAACGGCGCCATGTGGCTCTTCCCGTCGCGCGACGGTGAGCGCCGGATGATCGGTACCGCCCCGGCCGACTACCGCGACAGCGTGCCGGTGGCCGGCGTCCTCGATCCGGAGACCAAGGCGCTGGATCCGGAGAACGGGGTCTACCACTACTTCGCGCAGGAGCCGGTGTGGAAGACGGCGCCGAACACGGTACTGCGCTGCCTCACCAACGGTGGCGGCGGCTGGGGCGACCCGTTCGCCCGCGACCCGCGGGCCGTGCTGCGCGACGTCCGCAACGAATACGTGAGTGTGGCGGGCGCCGCCCGCGACTACGGCGTCGTGGTGGTCGGCGATCCGCACCGCGACCCGGAGGGCCTGCGGATCGATGACGACGCCACCGCGGCGCTGCGTGCGCGCTGACCTTCCGGACGATCCGCCGGACAGCCCTACTCAAACATAATATTTTGTGCGTAAAGAACAGTGAGAGAAGTGAGTTATCGATGAAAGGCATCATCTTCCCGGGCGACGGGACCGTCGCCCTGAGTGAATTCCCGGAGCCCGAACCCGGCCCCGGCGAGGCCCTGGTCAAGATCCGGGCCTCCGGGATGTGCGGCAGCGACCTGCACTTCGTGCACGGGACCTTCCCGGTCGGCGCCGACGTGATCCAGGGGCACGAGCCCTGCGGCGACGTGCTCGCCGTCGGGCCCGGGGTACCCGAGGGCCAGGTGAAACCCGGCGACCGGGTGATGGTCCACCACTACTACGGCTGCGGCTACTGCCGCCGCTGCCGCGAAGGCTGGCCGCAGATGTGCGAGACGGCGCCGGCGGCCACCATGGCCGTCCACGTTCACGGTGGCCACGCCCCGCTCGCGGTGATCCCGGCGTCGTCGTTGCTGCCGATGCCGGACGGGCTGTCGTACCGGGCCGGCGCCGCGATCGGCTGCGGCACCGGGACCGCGTGGGGCGCCCTCAAACGGGCCGGCGGCGTCGAGGACACGGTGACCGTCGTCTTCGGCCAGGGTCCGGTCGGGCTCTCGGCCACCATGTTCGCGGCGGCCCTCGGGGCCACCGTGATCGCGGTCGACGTCGACGACGCGCGCCTGGCCGGCGCGGCCGGATTCGGGGCCGCGCTCACCGTCAACTCCCGCTCGGAATCGCTCGTCGACGCGGTGTCCGGGTTCACCGGCGGCCGCCTCGCGGATGTCGTGATCGACACCTCCGGCCGCGCCGGCGAGGACGCCCTGTCGGTGCTCGGCACCTTCGGCCGGGCGGTCTTCGTCGGGCTGCCCGGCGAGGTCTCGTTCACCACGCAGGCGATCTACAAGAAGCAGTGGACGCTGATGACCTCCTGGACCATGTCGACCGTCGAGCAGGCGCGGTGCGCCGACTTCGTCGTCGCCCACGACCTGCCCGTCGACGCCCTGTACTCGCACGAGTGGTCCGTCGATCAGGCCGTGGAGGCCTACGCCTGGTTCGAGAAGCAGGACGCGGGCAAGGGCGTCTTCGTCTTCGACTGACCCGGAAGAGCACATCATCGAGAACAACGAGAAGGGACCGATCCCATGACATCTGCGCAGGTGCAGATCCCCGCCTTCGTCGGGGGAGAGAAGAAGAATCTGATCGGCGGGCGATGGGTGCCCGCCGCGTCGGGGGAGACCATCGACGCGATCAACCCGGCGACCGGTGCGCCGATCGCCACCATCGCGGCGAGCGGCCCGGCCGACGTCGACGCCGCCGTCGCGGCCGCGCGCGCGGCATTCGAGGGCGAGTGGAGTCGCTGGACCCCGCACGAGCGCCGGAAGCTGATCCTCCGCGTGCACGACGTCCTGCTGGACAACTTCGAGGAACTGGCGACCATCGAGACCCTGGACATGGGCGCACCCCTGGCCCGCACCCGCGGCCTGAAGGAGTGGACCTCGCAGGTGCTGCAGTTCTACGCCGGTCAGACCGCGCTGGCCGGCTCGGCCACGCCGGCGCAGAATTCACTGCCCGGCGACTTCCTGTCCCTCAAGTACCTGGCGCCGGTCGGCGTGGTCGGTGGTGTCATCCCGTGGAACGGGCCGCTCATCGGCCTGTGGTGGATCTTCGGCCCGGCGCTGGCCACCGGCTGCACGGCCGTGCTCAAGCCGGCCGAGGACGCCTCGCTGTCGGTGCTGCGTGTCGCCGAACTGATGCAGGAAGCGGGGGTGCCCGACGGCGTGATCAACGTGGTCACCGGCTACGGCGCGCAGGCGGGCGCGGCCCTGGCCGAGCACCCGGGCGTCGACCGCATCGCGTTCACCGGCTCGGTCGGCACCGCGCAGAGCATCGTGCGGGCGTCGGCGGGCAACCTCAAGCGGCTGCAACTGGAACTCGGCGGCAAGTCGCCGGACATCGTCTTCGCCGACGCCGACCTGGACAAGGCCGTGCCGGGCGCCGCGATGGGCGTCTTCACCAACACCGGCCAGGTGTGCGTCGCCGGTACGCGCATCCTGGTGGAGCGCTCGATCCACGACGAGTTCGTCGCCCGGCTGGGCGAGTTCACCAAGACCGTGCGCGTCGGCGACGGTCTCGACCCGCAGTCGCAACTCGGCCCGCTGATCTCGCAGCGGCAGCTCGAGCGTGTCCGCAAGTACATCGAGATCGGCTCCGGGGAGGCCCGGCTGGTGGCCGGCGGCGAGCGGATCGGCGGCGACAAGTCGGCGGGCTTCTACATCGAGCCGACCGTCTTCGCGAACGCGCACAACGACATGGTGATCGCGCGCGAGGAGATCTTCGGTCCGGTCGCCACGGTGATCCCGTTCGACACCCACGACGAGGCGATCGCGATCGCCAACGACACCCCGTACGGCCTGGCCGGCGGCCTGTGGACGCAGAACCTGGGTACCGCGCACAAAGCCTCGCAGGCGCTGCATGCGGGAACCATCTGGGTCAACTGCTACGGCGTGCTCGATCCGTCGATCGGGTTCGGCGGCACCAAACAGAGCGGCTACGGCTGGAAGGGCGGCCGGGAGCACGTCGAGGGCTACCTGTATCCGAAGGCCGTCTACCTCAACCTGGACTGAGCGGGACGGCGGCCGGGCCGGCTGAGCGGCGGACCGGAGGGCACCTCCTTGCCGCATTCCGTCCCCGCACCTGGTTTCCGTTCCACCACCTGGAATAGAGCGTGTGGTGGGACGGAAACCGAGTGGGTGGACGGAATGCGGGCGGGTGGACGGAATGCGGGCACGGGGCCACCGCGGGTGCGGTGGCGGCCCCGCGCCGCTGCGGGCCCCGAGGTCAGGAGAGCTTGTCGTAGAGGGCGTCGGTCAGGCCGTACGACTTGATCTCGGCGTAGGTGTCGAAGCCCTCGACACCGCCCTCGCGGCCGATACCGCTCTGCTTGAAGCCGCCCATCGGCGACGAGAAGCCCGCACCCTTGCCGTTGATCTCCACCGTGCCGGTGAGGATCCGGCGGGCGACGGCCAGCGCGCGGTCGTCGTCGGCGGAGAAGACCGAGCCGTTGAGACCGTAGGGCGAGTTGTTGGCGATGGCGACGGCGTCGTCGTCATTCTCGGCGGTGAGCACGGTGAGCACCGGGCCGAAGACCTCCTCCTGGGCGATCACCGAGCCCGGGTCGACGTCGCCGAACACGGTCGGCCGCACGTAGTAGCCGCGCTCGATGTCCGGCCGGCCGCCGCCGGTGAGCAGGAGGGCTCCGGCGTCGACGGCCGCGGTGACGTAGCCCTCGACCCGGTCGCGCTGGGTGGCGCTGACCAGCGGGCCGAGTTCGGTGGCGGGATCGAACGGGTCGCCGACCGGCATCGACCGCACCAGGTCGACGAGACGCTCGTGCACCTCGTCGCGGCGGGACCGGGCGACGACGATGCGGGTCTTGTTGCTGCACACCTGGCCGGTGTTGCGCAGCGAGAGGGCGCGGATCGCCGGAACGGCGACGTCGAGGTCGGCGTCGTCGAGGATCACCGCGGCGGACTTGCCGCCGAGTTCGAGCGTCACCCGGCGGATGTCGTGGCCGCAGAGTTCACCGACCCGGCGGCCGGCGGCGGTCGACCCGGTGAACGAGATCTTCTCGACTCCGGGGTGTCGTACCAGGTGCTCGCCGGCCTCCCGGTCGGCGGCGACGATGTTCAGAACCCCGGCCGGAAGCCCGGCGCGGTCGAAGACGTCGGCCAGCAGGTACGCGGACAGGGGCGTCTCCGGCGACGGCTTGAGCACCACGGTGCAGCCGGTGAGCAGTGCGGGCGCGAGCTTGAGGACCGACGTCAGCAGCGGGGCGTTCCACGGCACGATGGCGCCGACCACGCCCACCGGAACACGGGTGACCAGTGCCTTGCCGGTGATCGACGAGCGCACCGATTCCCACTGGACCTGCGGCGCCGTCTCGATGAAGCTCTCCAGCAGCAGGCGTGCGCCGATCGACTGCATGCCGGTCGACAGGGTGATCGGGCAGCCCATCTCGGTGGTGACCAACTCGGCGATGTCGGCCTGGTGCTCGCCGAGCAGTCCGGCGACGCGGCGCAGCACAGCGCTGCGCTCCTCGAGGGACATGCGCGGCCAGGGGCCCGTATCGAAGGCGCGCCGGGCGGCCTCGACGGCGCGGTCGATGTCGGCGACCGTGCCCTCGGGAACGGTGGCGACCACCTCCTCGGTGGCGGGTGAGATCACCCGGAACACCTGGTCAGAGGATGGCGCCACCCACTGCCCGTCGATGAAGAACTTGTCGTAGTTGCCGTGCCAGACCATCTCGGCCCCTTTGCTGTCGGGAGGACTATCAAGTATGTATAATATATTATTATCACTGAGATGTGACGACAGTCTCATATGGAAGGACACCGGATCTATGGCACTGACGATGGATGAGCGTGAGATGGTCTCGCTGGTGCGGGATTTCGTCGATACCCGGGTGGTGGGCCGGGTGCGGGAGTTCGAGCAGGACGACATCTATCCGGAGGAATGGATCGAGGAGATGAAGGAACTGGGTTTCTTCGGTCTGCTGGCGCCGACGGAGTTCGGCGGGGTGGATATTTCGATGGCGTGTTTTTCGGCGGTGTGTGAGGAGTTGGCGCGGGGCTGGATGAGTCTGGCGGGCGCTGTCGGCGGCCACTCCGTCATCACCTACCTCATCAAGACCTTCGGCACCCAGGAGCAGAAGGACAAGTATCTGACGAAGATGGCCGAGGGCGAGATCCGGGCCACGATGGCACTGACCGAGCCGGGCGGCGGCTCGGACCTGCAGGCGATGCGGACGGTCGCAACGCCGAACGACGACGGCTTCTCGATCACGGGCTCCAAGACATGGATCTCCAACGCGGCCCACTCGGGTCTGTTCGGTCTGCTGTGCATCACCGACAAGGCGGCCAAGCCCGCCCACAAGGGTATGAGTGTGATCCTGGTCGAGGCCGGCACGCCCGGCTTCTCGGTGTCGACGAAGATCCCGAAGCTCGGCTACCGCGGCGTAGAAGCCTGTGAGCTGGTGTTCGACGACGCTCAGGTGCCCGCCGACGCGGTCCTCGGTGGGGAGCCGAATCGGGGGTGGGGTCACATGATGCGCGGCCTGGAGGTGGGCCGTATTCAGGTCGCCTCCCGCGCGCTGGGTGTCGGTCAGGCCGCGCTGGAGGCGGCGACGAAGTATGCGCAGGAGCGGGAGTCGTTCGGGAAGCCGATCTGGAAGCATCAGTCGGTGGGCAACATGATCGCGGATATGGCGACCAAGCAGCAGGCCGCGCGCCTGCTCACCCTCGACGCGGCGGACAAGCTCGATCGCGGTGAGCGCGCGGATCTGGAGGCCGGGATGGCGAAGCTCTTCGCGTCGGAGACGGCGATGGAGATCGCTCTGGATGCGGTGCGTGTACACGGCGGCTACGGCTACTCCAAGGAGTATGAGGTGGAGCGGTTCTTCCGGGATGCGCCGTTGATGATCGTGGGTGAGGGCACGAATGAGATTCAGCGGAATGTGATCGCGGCCCAGCACATCGCCCGCCACAAGATCTGATCGCCGGCGGCCGGGAAGAGCAGGAGGAGCTGATGAGTTCTCAGTCTTTGCGTCGTGCGGCGATCGTGGCCCCGTTGCGGACTCCGGTGGGCACGTTCGGTGGTGCGTTGCGGGATCTGCCGGTGGAGGACCTGGGTGCGGCGGTGGTGACGGCGACGGTCGAGCGTAGTGGTATCGACCCGGAGCGGATCGATGATGTGGTGTTCGCGCAGTCGTATGCCTCGTCGGAGGTGCCGTGTGTGGGTCGGTGGCTGGCGTTGCATGCCGGTCTGCCGATCGGTGTGCCGGGTATGCAGTTGGATCGGCGGTGTGGTGGTGGTCTGCAGGCGCTGGTCACGGCGGCGATGATGGTGCAGACCGGAGCCGCGGACGCGGTTTTGGCTGGTGGCGTGGAGTCGATGAGCAGGATCGAGTACTACTCGACCGACAGCCGGTGGGGGAAACGCGCCGGGAACAGTGTGCTCTACGACCGCCTTGATCGCGGCCGCGAGCGGTCGCAGCCCGAGGATCGGTTCGGGAAGATCTCCGGGATGATCGAGACCGCGGAGAACCTCGCGAACGACTACGGGATCACCCGGGAACAGGCCGACGCGTATGCGGCGGGTAGTCATCGGCGGGCGGCCGCGGCGTGGGATGAGGGCCGTTTCGTCGACGAGGTGGTCGAGGTCAGTGTTCCGCGGCGGCGGGGTGAGCCGGTGGTGTTCGCCCGCGACGAAGGTGTCCGCCCGGACAGTACGGTGGAATCGCTCGGCAAGCTCCGGCCGTTGATGCAGAACGGGACGGTGACCGCGGGCAATGCGAGTCAGCAGAACGATGCCGCCGCGGCGTGTCTGGTCGTGGCCGAGGACTCACTCGATGAACTCGGCCTGGAACCGATCGGTTTCCTCACCGATTGGGCGGCGGCCGGGTGCGCCCCGGACCGGATGGGTATCGGGCCGGTTCCGGCGACGGCGAAACTCGCCGCCCGGGCGGGGGTGAGTGTTTCCGGGCTGCTCGATGGGCTGGATCTGGTGGAGTTGAACGAGGCGTTCGCGGTGCAGGTTCTCGCGGTGTTGGCTGGGTGGGGCTGGAACGATCCGGATCGGGTCAATGTGAACGGGTCGGGGATCTCGCTGGGGCATCCGATCGGGGCGACCGGGGTGCGGATGGTCACGACCATGCTCCACGAACTACACCGCCGCGGCGGCGGCACGGGCCTGGCCACCATGTGCATCGGCGGCGGCCAAGGACTGGCCGCCACCTTCGAGGCCGTCTGACATGAACAAGCCACTGGAAGGCGTCCGCATCCTGGAGATCGGCGGCTACATCTCGCTGCCGTTCGGCACGTCGATGCTGTGCGCGCTCGGCGCGGAGGTGGTCAAGGTGGAGCGGCCCGCCGTCGGCGAGGACTTCCGCCGCCGGATGAACGAGAAGAGCCCCTACTTCCGCCAGTACAACACCGGGAAACGGTCCCTCGCGGTCGACCTCAAATCGCCGGAGGGCGTCGAGGTGGTCCGGGCGCTGATCCCGGAGTTCGACGTGGTGCTGGAGAACATGCGGCCGGGCAAGGTCGCCGCCCTGGGCCTGGGACCCGACGACGCCAAGGCCCTCAACCCCGACCTGATCTACGTGTCGGTGACCGGCTTCGGCGGCTCCGGCCCGCTCGCCGACCGGCCCGCCTACGACACCATCGGGCAATCCTTCGGAGGCATCTACTCGATCCTCGGCGACGAGGGGCACCCCCAGCTCGCCGGCGGCCTCAACGCCGATCTCATCACCGGCGTGTGCACCGCGGCCGGAGTGCTGGCCGCGCTCGTCGGCAAGTACAAGAACGGGACCGCACCCTACGTGCAGACGTCCATCATGGAGGCCGTCAGCCTGCTCACCATCGACAGCATCACCCAGTACTTCGAGTACGGCTACGACCCGACGCGCACCAGCAGACATCCCCAGGCGCAGAACTTCTGCGTCGAGACGGCCGACGGCGACTTCTTCGCGCTGCACCTCTCGTCGTCGGAGAAGTTCTGGACCGCGCTGTGCACCGCGATGGAACGCGACGACCTGCTGACCGACCCGCGGTTCGCCACCTACCGCCCGCGCGAGGCCAACTACGCCGAACTCGCCGGGGTGATCGCCGCACAGTTCAAGACCCGGTCCACACCGTTCTGGGAGCGGGCCCTCCTCGCGAACGACGTGCCCTTCGCGCCGGTCCTCACCATGGGCGGCTACCTGGAGAACGAGCAGGTGAAGCATCTGCAGATGGTGCAGCCGCAAGACGACGAGCTCGCCCTGATCCGGCCGCCCTGGACGTTCGACGGCCGGCGGCCGGACCGCCCCGGCACCGCGCCGCGCGTCGGCGCCGATACGCGCGCGGTCGCCGGCGAGGTACTGCCCGCCGAGCGGATCGACCGGCTCGTCGCCGCCGGTGTGCTGTTCGACGACGACGGCGAATCCTGACCGCTTCCCCATCCACCCGATAAGAAATCTGGAGAACACCGCATGACCATGAAGCCGTACCGTTCCATGTTGTTCGTCCCCGGCCACAAGGGCGCCTGGGCCGACAAGGGCGTCAACTCGGGCACCGATGCGCTGATCCTCGACCTCGAGGACTCGGTCCCGCCCGTCGAGAAGGTCGCCGCGCGCGAGGTGGTCGCCGAGACCATCGACCGGCTCACCGGGCAGGGCGTGCGCCCCGATCTGTGGGTTCGGGTGAATCCCGAGGAGACCGGCCTGATGAACGGCGACCTGGAGGCCGTCGTCCGCCCGGGTCTGACCGGACTCTTCCTGGCGAAGATCTACAACGAGACCGACGTGGTGCGGCTCGACGCCGTGCTCAGCCACATCGAGCGGCTGCGCGGTCTTCAGGACGGGCACGTGAAGCTGCTGGCCTGCTTCGAGACCGCCGAGGCCATGGGCTCCTGCGAGAAGATCGTCGCCGCCTCCGGCCGGATGGTCTCCGCGCTCGGCGCCACCGGTCCGAACGCCGACGCCGGCCGTTCGCTCGGCATCGAGTTCACGCTGGAGGGCCTGGAGACCCTGTACATGCGGTCGCGGGTCAACCTGGCGCTGCGCCAGATCGGCCTGATCCACCCGATGGTGGGCGTGTGGCAGGACATCCGGAACCTGGACGGTCTGCGGACCTTCTGCGAGGACAACCGCCGCCTCGGCTACCGCGGCCTGGTCGCGATCCATCCCTCGCACGTCGCCGTCGCCAACGAGGTGTACGGGCCGGACCCGGAGGAGGTCGCCACCGCGCGTCGCCTGATCGCCGTCTACAACGAGGCCGAGGCCGCCGGCAGTTCGGCCGTCGACTTCGAGGGCCAGCACATCGACATCGCCCACGTGAAGACGGCGCAGGCCCTGATCGACCTGGCCGAGGCCATCGACGCGGGCGCCTGAACCCCACGGCGGACGCGGTGACGGGACCTGCGAGATGACGGAACGCGGTACGCGGCGACGGACGGAGCGGCGGCAGCAGTTGCCCGAGGACGTCGCCGCGTACGTCCGTGAACTGATCATCTCGGGTCGTGTCACGGCCGGTGACTTCCTCCGGACCGAGCCGATCGCCGCGGCGGTCGGCGTCAGCAACACCCCGGTGCGCGAGGGCCTGCTGCTGCTCGCCGGTGAGGGCCTCGTCGATCTGGTCCCCCGGCGCGGATTCCGGGTCAATCCCTTCACCGCGCAGGACGTGACGGGTCTGTTCTGGGCACAGGCCGAACTCGCCGGTGAACTCGCCCGGCGGGCCGCCGGCCGGATCACCGACGACGATCTGCGCAGCCTGCGCGCGGTGGTCGGGCGGCACGCGGCGGCCCTGGCCGCCGACGACGCCGAGACCACCGAGCGGTGCGGACACGAGTTCCACCGCTGCGTGAATCTGGCCGCCGGCTCACCCCGGCTCGCCACCCTGCTCGGCGGATTCGTCAGACAACTGCCGAACCGCTTCTACAACGGCATCGAGGGCCGCCACGGGCACACAATGGACGCCCATCCGCGGATCATCGACGCGCTGGTCCGCCGTGACGGCGCCGCCGCCGCGGCACTGATGCGCGCCCACATCATGTCCGGCGCGGACGACTTCCTCGCCACCCACGCGGATCAGGACGTTCACCAGCACTGACGTCCGCCGCTCATCGAGAACGGAACTCCCCCATGGACCGACTCCCCGACACCCCGGAATTGGAGGCGGCGGTCGTCGCGCTGATCTCCGAACTGACCTACGACGACCTCGACGAGGCGGCTCTGGCCGGCCTGGACCGGCTGCTTCGCGATCAGATCGCCCTGGAGATCGGCACCTCGCAGATGCCGTGGTCGCGGCAGGTCCTCGACTACACGCTGGCCACCGCGCGGCCGGGCCGCAGCCGTATCGCCGCGCATGACGGCACGGTCAGCGCGCTCGATGCGGCGTTCGTCAACGCGACCTACGGCCACGGCTTCGAATACGACGACGCGCACGGCCCGAGCGCCGCGCACCCGGGGAGCTGCGTGATCCCGGCGGCGTTCGCGATCGGCGAGGAGCTCGGCGCCGATCTGCGTCAGGTGCTCACCGCGCTGGTCGCCGGGTACGAGGTGTACACACGCATCGGCGTTCTGGCGGCCCCCGATCTGCTGGCCGCCGGTTTCCACCCGCACGCCGTGCTCTCCACCTTCGGCGCGGCCGCGGTCGCGGCCAAACTGCGCGGGTTCGACGCGGAGACCACCCTCAACGCGCTCGCGATCGCGCTCAGCCGCGCGTCGGGCACCACCGAGTACAGTTCCACCGGCGGGTCGATCAAGCGGGTGCACGCCGGCATCGGCACCCAGGGCGGCATGGTGGCCGCCGATCTCGCCGCCGCCGGACTCACCGGTCCGCGCGGCTTCCTGTCCGGGGCCAAGGGCTTCTTCCGGACCTTCCTGCGGCGCGACGCGGGGGAGGGCGCGGCGGCGGCGTTCGCCCGCGACCTGCCCATGGAGATCTCGACCGTCTGGCTCAAGGCCTACTGCGCCTGCTATTGCACCCACGCCTACATCGACGCACTGCGGCCGTTCGCGCCGCGCGCCGCCGAGATCGAGAAGCTGCGGCTGCGGCTGCACCCGGCCTTCGATGTGATCGTCGGCAACGCCAACGCGAACGCCTTCGCCCCGCGGAACATCGAGCACGTGCAGTTCAGCCTGCCCGCGCAAGCGTCGTTCACGCTGCTGGGCCTGGGCAACGGTTATCGGGTGCACCGCGACTATCTGGCCGGTGAGGTCGATCTGGCGCCGGTGCTGGCGTTCACCGACCGGATCGAGATCATCCCCGACGCGTCGCTCGCCGAGCGATTCCCCGGCAAATTCGTCGCCGACGTGGAGGTCGAGTTCGCCGACGGCGGCGTCGAGCACACCTTCGTCGAAGACCCGATCGGCACCGACCGCAATCCGATGCCGCTCGACGAACAAGACGCGAAGTTCGCCGAACTCACCGTCGACGTGCTGGGCGCCGGGCGCTCGACGCAGTTGCTCGCGGCGCTGCGGAAGAAGGATCTGGACCGGCCGGTCGGCGACCTGACGGCGTTGTGGGTCCCAGCAGGCGACTAAGGTATTGAATATTATATATAATATCGCTATGGTGTGAGTCATACCCCGCTACCCACTGAGAAGGAAGCCCCCATGACCGGTATGTGGTTTGAAGAGTTCGAGGTCGGACAGGTCATCGAGCACGAGGTGCGTCGCACCATCACCGAGGCCGATAACGTGTTGTTCTCGACGATGACGCTGAACATGGCGCCGCTGCATCTGGATGCGGAGTACTCGAAGGATTCGTTGTTCGGTCAGCGGCTGGTGAACAGCTTGTTTCTGCATGGTCTGGTGTGTGGCATCTCGATGCAGGAGACCACGTACGGCACGACGCTGGGCAATCTGGGTTTCACCGAGACCAAGTTCCCGAAGCCGACGTTCCACGGTGACACGATCCGGGTGCGGACGGAGATCGTGGCGGTGCGTGAGTCCAAGAGCCGGGATGATTCGGGTCTGGTGACCTTCCATCATCAGGGCATCAATCAGCGTGACGAGGTGGTCTGCGACACCACCCGCGTCGGCCTGATGATGAAGAAGCCGGCCACCGGCAACTGATCGGGACGGGACTGTCATGACCGAGTACGCGTGGAATCCGGACCGATCCCTCCGCGACACCAGCCGGCTCCTCACCCTGATGCGCGGAGCCGGCTTCGGCGGCGACCTCGCCGCCTACCGCGAGTTCAACGCCCGCGCGGCCGCCGATCCCGAGTGGTTCTGGCGGACCGTCGTCGACGATCTGAACGTCGAGTTCACCACCCCGTTCGGCGCCGTGCTGGACGAGTCGGACGGTAAGCCGTTCCCGCGGTGGTTCCCCGGCGGCGCCCTGAACGTCGCGGATCTCTGCGTGCACCGGCACGCGGCGGGTCCGCTCGCCGACCGCACGGCCGTCGTCTACGAGGGCGACAACGGCACCCGCCGCACACTCACCTTCGCCGAGCTCGACGAGCGGGTCCGCGCGTTCGCCGCGAACCTGGCGGCCCTCGGCGTGGCGCGCGGGGACCGCGTGGTGCTGTTCATGCCGGTGGTCCCGGAGGCCGTCGTCGCGTTCTTCGCGATCGCCATGCTCGGCGCCGTCGCGGTGCCGACCTTCAGCGGCTACGCGCCCGACGCGCTGGCCACCCGCCTGCAGGACTCCGAGGCGGTCGTGCTGATCACCGCCGACGGCACCACCCGCCGGGGCGGGATCGTCGACATGAAGACCACGGCCGACGCCGCGGTGGACCTGTCGCCGAGCGTGCGGCATGTGGTGGTCGTGCGGCATCTGGGCACCGAGGTGCCCATGACGGCCGGCCGCGACCTCTACTACGACGAGCTGCCATCGGTGCCGGGAACGGGCCGCGACGGCACCGACGCTCCGGTCCCGACGATCGCCACCGAATCGAACGACCCGCTGTGCGTCGTCTACACCTCCGGTACCACCGGACGGCCCAAGGGCATCGTGCACAGCCACGGCGGTTTCGCGGTCAAGACCGCGGTCGACTTCGCCTACGGCTTCGAGGTCGGCACCGACGACGTGGTCTGCTGGATCACCGATCTGGGCTGGCTGGTCGGCCCGATGCTGATGGTGGGCCCGCTGCAACTGGGCGCCACCATCGTGATGGTCGAGGGCCTGCCCACCTACCCGGACGCGAGCCGGATGTGGGACGTGATCAACCGCAACGGCGTCACCGTGCAGGGCATCGCCCCGACCGCGGCCCGCGCCCTGCGGGCGGCCGGGGACGACGCGATCCGCCCGATCCCGTCGCTGCGCGCCTTCGTCTCCACCGGCGAGGCGTGGGACGAGCCCACCTGGTGGTGGCTGTTCGAGAAGGTCGGCGGCGGCACCCGCCCGATCATCAACTACAGCGGCGGCACCGAGGTCGGCGGCGGCATCCTCATCGGCTACTCGGTGTTTCCGGCCGGTCCCGCCGCGTTCAGCGCTCCGCTGCCCGGCGTCGTCGCCGCCGTGTTCGACGACGACGGCGCGCCGGTGACCGGCGAGATCGGCGAACTGGTGATCACCAACACCTTCCCTGGCCAGACGCACGCCTTCTGGCACGACCGCGACCGCTACCTCGCGACCTACTGGGACCGCTTCGACGGCACCTGGGTGCACGGCGACCTGGCCTCCATCGAGACCGACGGCAGCTGGGTGATCCACGGGCGCTCCGACGACACCCTGAAACTGTCCGGCCGCCGCGTCGGCCCCGCCGAGATCGAGACCGCACTGCTGCGTGATCCCCGGATCGCCGAGGTCGCCGTGATCGGCGTCCCCGACGAGCGGCGCGGCATGCGCGCCGTCGCCTTCGTGGTGCTGCGCGACGACGCCGGCGACGTGGCCGTCGACGATCTGGAGGCGACGGCGATCGAGCACGCGGGCAAGTCGTTCGCGCCGGCCGTCGTGCCGGTCGCCGGCCTGCCGAAGACCAAGAACGGCAAGATCATGCGGCGGCTGATCCGGGCCCGCTACCTCGGCGCCCCCACCGGCGACCTGTCCGCCCTGGATCCCGGCACGCCCATCGAGAACATCCCCACCATCCCCGCAGGAGCGTGAATCCCATGACCACCGAAACGCAGACCGACGCCCCCGACCTGGACCTGATCCGGAACACCGTCCGGGAACTGGCGGGCAAGTTCGATCTCGACTACTGGCTCGACTGCGACCGCAACCACAAGTACCCGTGGGAGTTCGTGAACGCCTTCGCCGAGGGCGGCTGGCTGGGCGCGATGATCCCCGAGGAATACGGCGGGATCGGCCTGGGCCTGCAGGAATGCGCGGTGATGATGGAGGAGATCGCCGCGTCCGGGGCCGGGATGAGCGGCGGCTCGGCGATCCACTTCTACGTGTTCCCGCCCGCCCCGATCATCAACTACGGCTCGGAGGAGATGAAGAAGAAGTATCTGCCGCGCATCGCCAAGGGGGAGCTGCTGCTGGCCTTCGGCATCACCGAGCCCACCGCCGGCGTCGACACCTCCCGCATCAAGACCAAGGCCGAGAAGGTGGACGGCGGCTGGAAGATCAACGGCCAGAAGGTGTTCATCACCAACGCGCAGAACGCCGAGCGCATCCTGCTGCTGGCCCGCACCTCCCCGCGCGACGACGAGCACCCGTTGCGCGGCATGACCATCTTCTGCGCGCCGATGGACCGCGAGCACGTCACCGTGCGCGAGATCGACAAGATGGGCCGCGCGGCGATCGACACCAATGAGCTGTTCATCGACGACCTGTTCGTCGCCGACGAGGATGTGGTGGGCGAGGTCGGCCGCGGCTTCAACTACATCATCGACGGTCTCAATCCCGAGCGCATCGTCGTGGGCATGGAGGGCCTCGGGATCGCCCGCTGCGCTCTGGAGATCGCCACGAAGTACGCCAAGGAGCGCGTCGTCTTCGATCGGCCGATCGGCCAGAACCAGGCCGTCGCGCATCCGCTGGCCGACTCGTGGATCCGTATCCAGGCGGCCCGGCAGGTCGCGATGAACGCCGCGAAGCTGTACGACGAGGGCAAGCCCTGCGGCCCGGAAGCCGCCAGCGCCAAGTACCTCGGTGCCGAGGCCGGCTACGAGACCGCCAACCGCGGCTTCTCGACCCTGGGCGGCTACGCCTACGCGAAGGAGTACCACATCGAGCGGCTGCTGCGGGAGGTCCGGCTGCTGCCGAACGCGCCCTTCTCGCAGGAGATGGTCCGCAACTTCGTCGCCCAGAACGTGCTCGGCATGCCGCGCTCGTACTGACGGCGGCGACAGGGAGGAGATCACCGGATGAGCGGTCCGCTCGACGGCGTGCGCGTCGTGGTCCTCGCCGGGATGGGGCCGGTGCCGTACACGTCCATGCTGCTGGCCGACCTGGGCGCGGACGTGGTGCGGGTGGATCGTCCACCGCGGCGCAGCGCCCGCCCGCTGGCCCAGGTCAGCGGCATGACGCCGGAGATGGATGTGGTCGGCCGCGGCGTCGGCTTCGTCGTCGCCGACCTCAAGGAGACGGCGGGCCGCGAGGCGGTGATCGAGTTGGCAGCCGTGGCGGAGGTGTTCGTCGAGGGCTACCGGCCGGGCGTCGCCGAACGCCTCGGTCTCGGGCCCGAGGTGCTGCTCGAGGCGAATCCGGCGCTCGTCTACGCCCGGCTCACCGGCTTCGGCCAGGACGGCCCGCGGTCCCGGGAGGCCGGGCACGACATCAACTACGTCGCCGCGTCCGGCGTGCTCGGCCATCTGGGCCGGGCCGGGGAGCCGCCGTTGCCGCCGATCAATCTGCTCGGCGACTACGCCGGCGGCGGACTCCTCGCCGCGTTCGGGATCGTCGCCGGGGTGCTGTCCGCCAGGACCACCGGGTGCGGCCAGGTGATCGACGCGGCGATGGCGGACGGCGCCGCGCTGCTGTCCGCGAAACTGCACGGCCTGCGGGCGGCAGGCCTGTACTCGAACGAGCGCGGCACCAACTTCCTCGACTCCGGGGCGCCCTTCTACGACACCTATCGGTGCGCCGACGGCGGCTACCTCGCGCTCGGTGCGCTGGAGGCCGACTTCTACGCCGAGTTCGTCTCCCGGCTCGGCGTCGACACCGCCGACTGGCCGGACCAGAACGACCGTGCGCGATGGCCGCGGTTGCGGGAGCTGATCGGCGGCGCCCTCGCCGAGCGGTCGCGCGATGAGTGGGCCGCCGTCTTCGCCGGCACCGATGCCTGCGTGAGCCCGGTCCTCACCTTCGACGAGGCCGCCGCCAGCGAGCACGGGCGCGAGCGCGGGCTCTACACGCGCGTCGGCGACGTGCTGCACCCGGCGCCCGCCCCGCGCTTCTCGCAGACCCCGGCGCGCACACCCGCGCCGTCGCCCACCCGGCCCCGCGACATGCTCGAGGTCCTCGGCGAATGGCGATCCGAAGCCGACTGATGGGAGTGCACGTGGACAGAACCACGACGAACGACGGCGCCGGCGAACTCGTCGACCGGCGCAGCGAGTTCCCGAAGTACTTCCCCCGCGAGGCACCCGCCTCGTACGGCGAGTTCTTTCACGCGATGCGGGACCTCATGGATCTGGCGGTGTCGACCGACGGCAGCGGCGACGTCTATGCGCGCGCGGCGGCGAAGATCCGCGAGGTCTCCGCGATCCTGGAACCGCACGTGGAGGCCGGCGAGGCGGAGGGGCCGGCCTGCCGGATACCGGACATGCCGGGGCGCGGATCGGTGCTGGCACCGCCGTGGATACTCGACACGACCGCGCGCGACGGCCTCGGCGGCACGGTGACCTTCAGCCGCTTCCACGTCGGCGGACACGCCGCCGCGCACGGCGGCACCATCGCGCATCTCTTCGACGAACTCGTCGGCTGGACGATGTACCACCGTGAACTGCCCATCGGACGCACCGCGTACCTCAAGGTCGACTACCGCAGCGTGACGCCGATCGGCGTGCCGGTGCGGTTCGGCACCCGAGTCACCCGGGTCGAGGGCCGGAAGGTCTTCATCACCGGGGAGCTGACGGACGACGACGGCGTGCTGCTCGCCGAATGCGACGCCCTGATGGTGACCCTCCGCCCGGGCAACCGCTGAGGCGAGGCCGGCCGTCGTCCGCGCCCTCCCGTGTAACGCCGGTCATAGGAGTAATCCGTGCCTGTTTGTGCCGAACGGGCTTCCGTAGTTTTCGAGTAGTCGACCGATTCCGGACAGGCCGGATTCGGACTATGGAGAGGATCCGTCATGGCTGAGAAGCAAACGGTGTCGCTGAAGGGCTGGGCGTGGGACATCGCCGCCGATGTCTATTTCCCGCCGTCGTTCGATCCGGCGAAGAAGTACCCGGCGATCGTGTCGGGGCATCCGACGGGCAGTTGCAAGGCGCAGACCTCGGGCAACATCTACGGCACGGCACTGGCCGACGCCGGGTTCGTGGTGATCGCGTTCGACGCGAGCTTCCAGGGGGAGAGCGGCGGCGAACCGCGGCTGGTCGAGGACCCCGGCTTCCGTACGAGCGACTTCAGCTTCGTCATCGACTACCTCGTGACACAGCCGTATGTCGACGACGCGAACATCGGAGTGCTCGGTATCTGCGGAGGTGCGGGGTACGCGGTGGCGGCGACCAAGATCGATCGCCGTATCAAGGCGCTGGGCACCGTGGTCGGCAGCAACGTCGGCCGCCTGATGCGCGAGGGCTTCTCCGAATACAACCCGCTCGGAATGCTCGAGGCGCTGGCCGCACAGCGCACCGCGCAGGCGCGCGGCGCCGCCGCCCAGATCAACCCGCTGCTGCCGCCGTCGGTGCAGGCGGCGAAGGATGCCGGGCTCACCGACATCGACGTGGTGGAGGCCACCGACTACTACAAGACCGACCGTGGTCAGGCGGCGGGCGGCGAGACCAGCTTCAACTTCGTCTACCAGGGCCCGCTGGCGACCTGGGACGCCTACGACCGGGTGGAGACCTTCCTGACCCAGCCGCTCTGCGTGGTGATCGGCGACAAGGTCGGTGCGTTCGCGTCGTACCGGCTGAGCATGGAGCTCTACGGTCGTGCGGCGTCGAAGGACAAGGAGCTGGTCGTGGTCGAGGGCGCCTCGCACTACGACCTGTACGACCGGCCGGAGCCGACCGGTGAGGCGCTGGCGCACCTCGTTCCGTTCTTCGGCACGCATCTGCACCTGGGCGACTGAGCCGGCCGGGCTCTTCGGTGCCGGTGTCCAAGAACGTGGACACCCGTGACGCGGGACACATGCCATAAATGAGGGGACTCC
The DNA here is from genome assembly GCF_052036135.1 of Gordonia marina. Classification (NCBI taxonomy): domain Bacteria; kingdom Bacillati; phylum Actinomycetota; class Actinomycetes; order Mycobacteriales; family Gordoniaceae; genus Gordonia; species Gordonia marina. The sequence continues at coordinate 159,055 of NZ_JBPSDN010000005.1, read as the reverse complement.
CGCGAGGCGCGATGAGCGCGCATGGGCCGCCGGCCGAACCGATCGGGCGGATCTCCCCGGGCGGGTCCACACACCGACAGAAACGAGCGAGGACATGCTGGAATTCAACGACAAGGTGGCACTGGTGACCGGTGCCGGCCGGGGCCTGGGCCGCTCGCACGCCGAGCTGCTGGCGTCGCGCGGGGCCGCGGTACTGGTGAGCGACATGAACCAGGCCGCCGCGGAGGAGACCGCCGCCGCGATCGTCGCGGCCGGCGGCAAGGCCGTCGGCGTCCAGGGCGATGTGACCACCGACGCCGAGGCCATCGTCAAGGCGGCCGTCGACAACTTCGGCAAGCTCGACATCGTCATCAACAACGCCGGTATCGACCAGCACACCGATTTCGATGAGAACGCGCTGGCGCAGACCCGCCGCCACATGGAGGTGAACTTCTTCGGCACCGTCGCCGTGACCGCCGCGGCGTGGCCGTACCTGGTGGCCAGCGGGAACGGGCGGGTGGTGAGCACGGCCTCGCCGACCCTGTCCGGCTGGGAGGGGGAGACCCCGTATGTCGCGTCCAAGGGTGCGCTGTACGCGTGGACCCGCACGCTCTCGATCGAGGCACTGAAGAAGGGCATCCGGGTCAACGCGATCGCGCCGACCGCGTACACCGCGCTGGCCGAGGCCGCCGACATCCCGCAGTCGCTCAAGGATCAGCTGAAGGCGACCATGACCACCGCGATGGTGTCGCCGGTCGTCGCGTACCTGGCGTCGGACGAATGCGCCGTGGCGGGCGAGACCATCCTCGCGCAGGGCGGCCTGATCCAGCGCTTCTCGCTGGCGATGAACGACGGCTACACCAACCCGGAGCTGACCCCGGAGGATGTGCAGGCCAATCTCGAGGCGATCGTCGACGACTCGTCGGCGAAGCCGCTCGGCATCGTCGGCACCGAGGGCGAGGTCTCGCTGCTCGATCTGTTCGAATAGACCGGCGTCCGCGTATCGGCCGGTCCCTCCCCGGGGCCGGCCGATTCGTCTGCCGGGGCGGTCCGTGGGCTCACGGACACCGGTTGCGGCCTCACGCGGGTCTGTCGCTATCCGGATCCGGGCCGTCGCTGTGCGGATTGTGACGCGCATCCCGGCTTCCCGGGCTCGAAGGAGTCCGAGGAACACCGAGACCACGGAGGTCTGACACCACCGAGTTCGGAATTCCTGCGTGGCCGTCGTCCGCGAGATCCGGGGATTCTGCCGGAACGTATTATATATTCGCAGGTGGGGCGTGGAATCGCGCCGGAAATCGAGACGGTGGTGCACAGATGACGGTGGATACGGGATCGCGGGTGGCCGCAGGGCGGCAGCAACTCTCTGAGGACGTGGCCGCCTATGTCCGCGAGCTGATCATCTCCGGCCAGGCCCGGCCCGGCGACTTCTTGCGCACCGAGCCGATCGCCAAGGCCGTCGGTGTCAGCAACACGCCGGTGCGCGAGGGTCTGCTCATCCTGTCGGGTGAGGGCTTCGTCGAGCTGGTGCCGCGGCGGGGGTTCGTGGTCAGCGAATTCACCAAGCAGGACGTGCGCGACCTGTTCTGGGCTCAGGCCGTGCTGGCCGCGGAACTCGCCCGGCGCGCCGCGGAGAGCATCACCGATGCCGACCTGGAGCGCTTGCGGGAGATTCTGGCGGATCACCAGCGGGCGCTGGCGGCGGGCGACGACGAGGGAACCGTGCGCTACGGCCACGAATTCCACCGTTGCGTCAACCTCGCCGCCGGGTCGCGCCGCCTGGCGACCATGCTCGCCTCGATCGTGCGGCAGCTGCCGAATCGTTTCTACAACGACATCGAAGGCCACACCGACGACACCATGGAGTCCCACCCGAAGATCATCGACGCGCTCGCCGCGCGAGACGCTGCGCGGGCCGAGACGCTGATGCGCGAGCACATCATGTCGGGTGCCGACGAACTGGTCGCCACCCTGGCCAAGCAGGGGATGTGGCCCGAGGGTTAGGCCACGTCTCCTGACTGTCTTTCCGGTCCTCGGCGGCCCGCGCAGCGCCCGGCGTCGTCGTCGGTCGGCATAGCTCCGCTATGCCTCCCTCCTCCGCCTTGCCGGCCGCCCAGCGGATCCGCCGATGCCTTCGGAGAAGACTCGGGAGGCATGGCCTAGTTCCCGCCGGGCGGCGGGTCGCGCCGCCCGCCCGTCGTGGCAGCGGTCCGGTACGGAAGCTGCGCTCGCGTGCGCTGCCTGCGCGACGACGCGCTGCTTCTGCGGCCACGCGCTGCCACGCCGCTCTCCATGGACGCCGATCGGGTGTGGCCTACTCCACACACTATTTCAAACAATGTGTTAGAAATGATCCATGCCTGCGAGTTCTCCCATCGATCCGGCATCGCGCCCGCTGGAGGGCATCCGCGTCCTGGATCTCACGGTCGCCCTGTCGGGTCCGTACGCGACGCTGATCCTGGCCGGCCTGGGGGCCGAGGTGATCAAGATCGAGTCCCCCGGCGGCAGCGACATCGCCCGCTTCAATCCGCCGTTCGCGACCCCGGAGGGGGAGCTCCATATGGGGGCGATCGCCGAAGGTGACGTCTCGCTGTCGGTGCTCGCGCGCAGCCGCGGCAAGAAGTCGGTGGAGCTCGATCTCAAATCCGAGGCCGGCCGGGAGGTGTTCTACCGGATGGCGCGTCACGCCGACGTCGTCTTCGAGAACCTGAGTGACGGGGTGGTCGAGCGGCTCGGCGTCGACTACGACACGCTCCGCGAACTCAACCCGGCCCTCGTCTACTGCTCGTTGAGCGGGCTCGGCCGGCCGAGCGCCTTTCCGGGCATCAAGGCGATGGACATCATCGTGCAGGGTCTCAGCGGCGTCATGGACACCACCGGCGAGCCCGACGGCCCGCCGCTGCGCTTCGGTCTGCCGATCGCCGATCTGCTGGCGCCCCTGCACGGGGTGATCGGCGTACAGGCGGCCCTGCGGCAGCGCGAGCGCACCGGACTCGGCCAGCACGTCAGCGTCTCGATGCTCGAATCACTCGCTTCGCTGCTGCCCTTCGAGCACGGCGACGTCCTCGGCCGCCACGGATTCCCGCCGCGATCGGGGAACGTCCACAATCGGCTCGCGCCGTTCGGCGTCTATCGCACGAGCGACGGCCACGTCTCGATGGCGGCCGCCTCCGAGGCGTGGGCGGCGGCCCTGTTCGACGCGCTGGGCACGCCCGAGCTGATCGACGACCCCCGGTTCGCCGGCCGCGGGCAGCGCGCGGCGAACGCCGGCGAACTGAACGCGATGATCGAGGAGTGGACCGCCGCCCGGACCAGCGCCGAGGTGATCGACGAGCTGGCGACACGACGTGGGATCCCGTGTGCTCCGGTACGCACCGCGGCGCAAGTGCTCGAGGACCCGTACCTGGCCGAGCGCGGCGTGATCGCGCCGCTGCCGAACCTCGCCGGTGAGGAGCTCGACGCCGTGACGAGCGGCATCCCGCTGACCCTCTCGGCGTCCCGCGTCGGGCTCGACGAACCCGCCCACGCGCTCGGTGCCGACACCGAGCGGGTGCTGCGCGAGGTCGCGGGTTGCGGCGACGAGGACATCGCCGCACTGCGTGCCGCGAACGTGATCTGACCGGGCGAGGCGCCGCGACGCCGGACCTCGCACCCATCGAAAGGAAGTCCACACATGACAACGACGGAAACCGGGGTCTTCGGACCCCTCGTCACGCCCGGCTCGCTGCTGATCGACGGGGAATGGGTCGCCCCGCTCGCCGGTGGGCGGCTGACGGTGATCGATCCGGGCACCGAGGAGGAGATCGGCGCGGTCGGCCTCGCCACCTCCGGCGACGTCGACGTGGCGGTCGCCGCCGCGCGCCGGGCGTTCGACGAGGAACGCTGGATGCGGCTCTCGGCGCAGCAGCGGTCGGCGATCATCTGGAAGCTCTCGGACCTGATCGCCGAGAACATCGACGAGCTCGCCCGCCTGGAGAGCATGGACGTCGGCATGCCCGAGCCCACCGCGAAGGCGATGATCACCGAGGCGATCAACATGTACCGCTACTTCGCCGGCTGGGCCGACAAGATCTATGGCGTGAGCGCCGAGATCGGCCCCGCCGAGATGCGGTTCCAGGGCTTCACGCGGAAGGAGCCCGTCGGCGTCGCCGCGCTCATCACCTCGTGGAACGCGCCGATGATCGGCAACGCGATGAAGCTCGGTCCGGCGCTCGCGGCCGGCTGCACCACCGTTCTCAAACCGTCCGAGGAAGCGCCGCTCACCACCCTCGCGCTCGGTGCCCTGGCGCTGCGGGCCGGCGTCCCGGCCGGGGTGGTGAACGTGCTCCCCGGCGTCGGCAGCGAGGTCGGGGCGGCGCTCACCGCGCACGACGACGTCGACAAGGTGAGCTTCACCGGTTCGACGGTGGTCGGCAAGCGGATCGTGGAAGCGGCCGCGGGCAACCTCAAGAAGCTGTCGCTGGAGCTCGGCGGGAAGTCGCCGATGATCGTGCTGCCGGACGCGGACCTGGAGGCGGCGATCCCGGCGCTCGCGGTCGGCATGTTCTGGAACTCCGGGCAGATCTGCACCTCGGGGACCCGCCTCCTGGCGCACGCGGACGTCGCCGAACGGGTCGCCGAGGGCGTCGCCGAGGCGGCGCGCACCATGAAGATCGGATACCGGACCGAGCCGGGCGTCGAGCTGGGGCCGCTGGTGAGCCGGCGGCAGCTCGACCGCGTCGAGGAGTACGTGGCGAGCGGCCGTGAGGAGGGGGCGACGGTGCTGACCGGCGGCCGGCGCACCGGCGATCGAGGCTACTACTACGAGCCGACGGTGCTCACCGACGTCGATCCGTCGATGCGCGTGGTGCGCGAGGAGATATTCGGTCCGGTGCTCGGAGTGATGTCGTGGTCGGACGTCGACGAGGCGGTCAAGGTCGCCAACGACACGTCGTACGGGCTGGCATCCAGCGTGTGGACCAGGGACGTGAACAACGCCCTGACCGTGGCACGCAAACTGCGGGCCGGCCGGGTGAACATCAACATCCACCGCGCGGGCGGCGTGCAGTTGCCGATCGGCGGCTACAAGCAGTCGGGCTGGGGGCGCGAATGCGGACCGGAGGGCATCGCCGAGTTCCTGGAGACCAAGTCCGTGGTCACGCGCATCTGGACCTGACCGCCCGGTCGGTGCCGAGATGCGCGAGGCGCGGACCCCGGAGGCCGGCGCCCTTTCGGGTCCTCAGCGGCCCGCTGAACGCTTGGCGGCGTTGTCGTCGGTCGCCCAGCGGATCCACCGATGCCTTCGAAGAAGACTCGAGCGACACGGTGCCTAGGCGTACGGAGCCGTGAACTGACCTGTGCAAAAGCCTGAACAGTCGTGTGCCGGATGCCGTCTTAGCGTCGAGGCGAGCATTGAGGTCCATGGCTCACCCGGGGTCTCAGATCACTGACCATCGAAGCAGAAAGCAGATGATTCATGAAGCAATCCACTGGTGCCGTCCGGTGCCGGCACCACCCCGTCCGGCTGCCGGCCGTGCTGGCGGCCATCGCCGCGCTCGTCCTCGCCCTCGTCGTGCCCGCGACGGCCTCCGCCGAGTCGCGGGCGAGCGAGGCGCAGGCCGAGAAGCCGGCGAAGTTCCTCCTGGTCGCCGGTACCGATGCGGGCAAGATCGTCGTGTTGCGAGTCCTCGGCAGCGGTCAGTTGAGGAAGGTCTCCGAGCACTCGACCGGTGCCGGCACGATGGCGGTGAAAGTGGCTCAGGACGGCCGTACCGTCTTCGTCGGGAACATGCTCGACAACGCGATCGCGGTCTACCGGCTGTCTGACGGGGGCACGCTGCGCCAGATCCAGAAGTTCCGCGTCGGCGGCGTGCCGGTCACCTTCACTCCGTCGCCCGACGGCAAGTTCCTGTTCGTCGCAAACGGCCTCGGCAAGCTCAAGACCCTGGAGATCACCCGGTCGGGACGATTGCGCGACACCGGCCATTCGGTGGACCAGCTGATCGCGACCGTGGCACCCATGGTCACCGTCGACCCGAACGGCGAGTTCGTGCGGGTGGCCAGCGCATTCGAGATGGGTATCAAGAGCTATCGCGTCGCCCCCGGCGGGCGGCTTCTCCCGCTCGGCACGGTGCCCGCCGGCATCGTCCCGGTCAACGGCAACGCCACGCCGGACGGTCGCTTCTTCTACATCGCGCACGAGCAGAGCATGGATATCCGGGGCTTCCGCATCCTCGGGGACGGCAACCTGGCGCCGATCGGCTCGTGGTTCAGCGGCCCGATCTCCCACGAGGTCCAGATCACTCCGAACGGCAAGCACCTGTACACCCCGAACGCCTTCGGCATGAGCATCAGTGGCTGGAACGTCCACAAGAACGGCCAGCTGTCGCCGATCGCGGGTTCGCCCTTCGCCGCTGGAGTCGGCAACCTGCCTGCGCTGGTGGTGCTCAACCCGAACGGCAAGTACGTCTACGGGGTCGATGTCATGACTCCGGGTCACCCGGGCGACACGCAAGTTCACTCGTTCGCGGTGCGCCCGAACGGCGCGCTGGCGAAGATCGGCTCGGTCGGCACCGGCCTGCGGGTGGTCGACGGTCCCGTCGCCCAGATCACCGGCTGACCAAGGGCGGCCCGGGCCGCGCGAAGCTCCCACCCGACACGGTCCGGGTGGGAGCTTCGTCGTGCCGGGGCCGGGTGGTCGTCACCACCGATCCCGGACCGGTGGCCGACCGTGGCACAGGGTGAAGCCCGCCTGCCGGAGGGCAGGCGGGCTTCGGGTTCGCGGCGCTGGACCGCGGGTCAGCCGAGCTTCTTCGCGGTGCGGACGAGGCCGCCGCCGATGATGAGGCGCTGGATTTCGCTGGTGCCTTCGTAGAGGCGGAGGAGGCGGACGTCGCGGTAGATGCGTTCGACGGTCATTTCGCGCATGTAGCCGCTGCCGCCGTGGATCTGGACGGCTTTGTCGGCGACGGTGCCGACCATTTCGGTGCAGAAGAGTTTGGCGACCGAGGGCGCGATCCGTCGGTCCTGTTCCAGGACCCACTTCTGGGCGGCGTCGCGGACGAGGGCGCGGCCGGCCATGATGCCGGTCTGCATGTCGGCGAGGTGGGCCTGGACGAGTTGGAAGTCGCTGATGGCGGTGCCGCCCTGGGTGGTGACGGCGGCGTGGCGGAGGGATTCGTCGAGGGCGCGTTGCGCGGAGCCGACGGCGAGGGCGGCGATGTGCACGCGGCCGCGGGCGAGGGAGGTCATGGCGGCCTTGTAGCCGGTGTCGACGTCGCCGCCCACCAGGGCCGAGTTCGGGACACGGACCCCCGCGTACGACACGTTCGCGGTCCACGCGCCCTGTTGGCCCATCTTCGCGTCGTGCGGGGCCACCGAGACGCCCTCGCTGTCGGCGGGCACCAGGAACACCGCGATGCCCGGGCCGTCGGCGTCGGCGGGGCGGGTGCGCGCGAAGGTGACGAACAGATTGGCCGTCGGTGCGTTGGTGATGAAGCACTTCTCCCCGTCGATGATCCAGTCGCCGTTCTCGTCCTGGCGTGCCTTGGTGCGCAGGCCGGCCGGGTTGGAGCCGGCGCCGGGCTCGGTGAGGGCGAAGGAGGCCACCACGTCGCCCGAGGCGATGCCCTCGAGCCAGCCGGCCTTCTGCTCGTCGGTGCCGAAGTTGACCAGGACCTGACCGGCGATGCCGTTGTTGGTGCCGAACATCGAGCGCAGCGCCAGGGTCGTGTAGCCGAGCTCCATCGCCAGCTCGACGTCCTGGACGAGGTTCAGGCCGAGGCCGCCCCACTCCTGGGGGATCGCGTAGCCGAACAGGCCCATGTCCTTGCACGCCTGCCGGATGTCGTCGGGCATGGCGTCGGTGTCGGCGATCTCGCGCTCACGCGGGATCACCTTGGTCTGCACGAACTCGCGGACCGAGGTCAGGATCGAATCGAAGTCGTCGTCGCTGACTTCGGGATTGTGGGCGGCTACGGACATTGCGAGCACCTCTCTGCCGGGGGAACGGGAACGATGCCGAATCTAACAGAAAATCTATTGACACGTTAGAAAATATTGTACGTTGTGCTGCGGCGGCAACAACGCCGCAGGACGTGAGGAGTCTGCAATGACCGGTATGTGGTTTGAAGAGTTCGAGGTCGGACAGGTCATCGAGCACGAGGTGCGTCGCACCATCACCGAGGCCGACAATGTGTTGTTCTCGACGATGACGCTGAACATGGCGCCGCTGCATCTGGATGCGGAGTACTCGAAGGATTCGTTGTTCGGTCAGCGGCTGGTGAACAGCTTGTTTCTGCATGGTCTGGTGTGTGGCATCTCGATGCAGGAGACCACGTACGGCACGACGCTGGGCAATCTGGGTTTCACCGAGACCAAGTTCCCGAAGCCGACGTTCCACGGTGACACCATCCGGGTGCGGACGGAGATCGTGGCGGTGCGTGAGTCCAAGAGCCGGGACGATTCGGGTCTGGTGACCTTCCATCACCAGGGCATCAATCAGCGCGACGAGGTGGTCTGCGACACCACCCGCGTCGGCCTCATGCTCAAGCGGCCGCAGGGCGACGCCTGAGCCGCGGCACCGCGACAGGCGAATCGTGCTGGACTGGAAGGCAGACACCATGCGAGGACCCGGAATCTTCGGAAGGCTCGACGATCCGGCGTGGACGCCGAGTGATGAGGTCATCGGCCGCAGCCGCCTGCTGGCGGCGATGCGCACCTGGAACTACGACACGCTCGCGGACGTGCAGCGCGCCTCGGTCGACGAGCCGGAGCGCTTCTGGCGGGCCGCCGTCGACGATCTGAACATCGAGTTCGACGCGCCCTTCGAGCGCGTGCTGGACGACAGCGACGGCAAACCGTTCCCGAAGTGGTTCACCGGTGGGCGCATCAATCTCGCCACCCTCTGCTCGGCGCGGCATGCGGCCGGCGAGTCCGCGGCCAAGACGGCCGTGATCTACGAGGGCGACAGCGGGCGCCGTCGCACGCTCACCTACGCCGAGCTCGACGTCGAGGTCCGCCGCCTGGCGGCCAACCTCGCGGCGCGCGGCGTGGGCCGTGGCGATCGCGTGGTGTTGTTCCTGCCGATCGTCCCGGAGGCGGTGATCTCGTACCTGGCGTGCGCCATGATCGGGGCCGTCTCGGTGCCGGCCTTCTCCGGCTACGGCGCCGACGCGGTGGCTACCCGGCTCGCCGACTCCGGCGCGAAGGTGCTGATCACCGCCGACGGTTCCACCCGCCGGGGCAAGACGGTGCCGATGAAGGCGACCGCCGACGAGGCCGTAGCGCTCGCCGAGGGCGTCGTGGACACCGTGATCGTCGTGCGCAACGTCGGCGATTCCGTCGCGATGGCCGACGGCCGCGACGTCCTCTACGACGAGCTCGAGCAGGATCCGGCGCCGGTTCCGACCGCGTCCACCGAGTCGAACGAGCCCGTCACCATCGTCTACACCTCGGGCACCACCGGGCGTCCGAAGGGCATCGTGCACAGCCACGGCGGCTTCGCGGTGAAGGCCGCGGTCGACTTCGCCTACGGCTTCGACATCCACGAGGACGACGTGGTCGCCTGGATCGCCGACATGGGCTGGCTGCTCGGGCCCCTGCTGATCACCTCGGTGCTGCAGCTCGGTGCCACCCTGGTGCTGACCGAGGGCGTGCCGACCTACCCGACTCCGAATCGGCTGTGGGAGGTCGCGGAGCGGAACCAGGTCACCTTCCAGGGCATCGCGCCCACCGCGGCGCGCGCGCTGAAGGCGCAGGGCGACGATCCCGGCGCCGACCTGAGTTCGATCCGCACCTTCGCCTCCACCGGGGAGGCGTGGGACTCCCCGACCTGGCACTGGCTGTTCGACACGATCGGCGAGGGTCGCAGGCCCATCGTCAACTACAGCGGCGGCACCGAGATCGGCGGCGGCATCGCCATCTCGTACCCGTTCCTGCCGATGGAGCCGGCGTCGTTCAACGCTCCGATGCTCGGCGTCGATCTGGCCGTGCTGAACGCCGACGGCGAGCCGGTGATCGGCGAGGTCGGCGAGGTCTGCGTGCTGAACACCTCGCCGGGCATGACGCACTCGTTCTGGCGGGACCGCGAGCGCTACCTGCGGACCTACTGGAGCCGGTGGGACGGCATCTGGGTGCACGGCGACCTGGCCGGCGTCGACGAGCACGGTACCTGGCGGATCCACGGCCGCAGCGACGACACCATCAAGGTCTCCGGCCGCCGTGTCGGCCCCGGCGAGATCGAGGCCAGCATGCTGGTCGACCGGCGCATCGTGGAGGCCGCGGTGATCGGGGTGCCGGACGAGCAGCGCGGCCAGCGGGTGGTCGGATTCGTCGTGCTGGCGGACGGTGCTTTCGGATCCGGGGACGCCGATCACGACGACATCGCGCGGACCGCGGAACAGAACGTCGGCCGGGCGTTCGCGCCGACCGTCCATGTGGTCGCGTCGTTGCCGAAGACCAAGAACGGCAAGGTGATGCGCCGGGCGATCCGGGCGCGTCACCTGGGCGAGGATCCCGGCGACCTGTCGTCGCTGGACCCGCAGACCCCGATCGAGGCTATTCCGCGCGGTTGACGGCCGGGCCGACCAGGCCGTCGAACATCAGCGCGAGAATGGTGTCGACGGTCTGGTCGATGGACGGCTTGGTGTGCTCCGGCCACTTGACGAGCTGCTCGGAGGTGTGCACGACGAACAGGTGCAGCACGAACGGATCGATGTCGCTCCGGATCTCGCCGGCGGCCGCGGCCTCCTCGACCAGCCGGTCCCACAGCGCGGAGAACGCCTCGAGTTCGGGCCGCAGCCGCTCGCGCATCTCGTCGGGGAGCGTCCGGTAGTTGCGGATGTGGGCCGGCGACACGGCGCCGATCTCCAGGCGGGCACAGACGAAGGCCCGGGTCGCCACGAACAACCGCTCTCCCGCGGTCGCGGACTCGGGCAGGCCGTCGACGGCGTCGCGCACCCGGCGGTGGGTGTACTCGACGCCCCCGCCGAGAGCCTCCTCGACCAGTTCCTCCTTCGAGTCGAAGTAGTAGTAGAGGCTGCCGGTCTGCAGGCCGGCCTCCTCGGCGATCGCCGACAGGCGGGTGTGCTCGTAGCCCTGCTCGGCGAGAACCTTGCCCGCCGCGGCGATGATCCGCGCGCGGGTGGCCTCGGACTTGGACACGCGCCGCGCCGGCGCGCCGTCCGTCTTGGCGACCGTCATACCCACTCCTCCTCTACCGGAAACCTCCCGGGATTACCTCCTCGTGAGCGTCCGTCCCAGCCTAAACGACCGGTGGTGGACGTTCCGGAACCAAGCGTTGTCGTAAATCAAACGTAACGTTAGAATTATGATCGGCGCCACTCGCCGAAGACGATCGAAAGCGGAGACACTCACAGTGATGCTCGACTACACCGAACTGACCGAACACCTCTCGGCGGCCGGCGTGCCGGTGGCCGCCGAACGCCTGGTCGGTACCCCGGACGAGGCGATCGAGGCCGCCGCCGCGATCCCGGGCCCCGTGGTGATGAAACTGATCAGCCGGAGCATCGTGCACAAGGCGGACGTCGGCGCGGTGATCCTCGACATCGCCACCAGCGACGACGCCGAGGCCGCGGCGCGGCGACTGGCCGAGGTCGCCGCCGGGCAGGGCCTGATCGACGAGGCCTGGCAGATCCTGGTGCAGCAGATGGTCTCCACCCGCCGCCCGGAGATCTTCATCGGCCTCAAGTGGGACGAGACCTTCGGGCACGTCGTGGTGCTCGGCGCCGGCGGCAGCCTGGTGGAGATCATGCCCGAACGCGCCATCGCCGCCTGCCCGCTGACCGTCGACGAGGCGCACGACCTGCTGCGCGGCCTCGCGATCGGCACCGCCCTCGGGGAGTTCCGCGGCAATCCCGACGTCACCCGCGAGGTCGCGGAGGTGATCGCCGCCGCCACCGCGCTGCCCGCGCTGGTGCCCGGGCTGGTCGAGGCCGACCTCAACCCGCTGGTGATCACCGACCAGGGGCCGTTCGTGGTCGACGCGCGGATGGGCGTCGACTCGACGCTCGACACCTCCGTGTCCGGCGCCGCCCACGAGATCCCGGATCTCGCGCCCCTGCTGGAGCCGGAGTCGCTGGTGCTGATCGGCGCGAGCGCGACCGCGCTGCAGCCCGGCAACCGGGTGCTCGGCTACCTGCGCCAGCACGGCTACGCCGGACGGGTGACCGTGGTGCACCCGACCGCGACCGAGATCGACGGCTACCCGGCGGTGCCGTCGATCGGCGACCTGGAGACCGGTTCGGTGGACCTCGCCTGCATCGCGGTCCCGGCCAAGGCCTGCGAGGACGTCCTCGCTCAGTGCGGTGAGATCGGGGTGCGTGCCGCCGTCGTGCTGAGCTCCGGCTTCTCCGAGGTCGGCGACCACGAGGCGGAGGAGCGGCTGGCCGCCGTCGCCGCCGAGTACGGCATCGCCCTCTGCGGGCCCAACACCGTCGGCATCATGAGCCCGGAGCGCCACGTGCAGGTCTGCTTCTCGCAGGCGCAGAGCATGGCGGAGATCCCGCGGGGCAAGGTGGCGCTGATCGCCCAGTCCGGCGCGCTCGGCGGCAGTCTCGCCTCGCAGGCGTGGGAACGCGGCATCGGCATCAGCCACTTCATCAGTGTCGGCAACCAGGCCGCGCTGCAGATCGCCGACTACATCGACTACCTGGCAGGCACCGACTCCACCGACACCATCGCTGTGGTGGTGGAGGGTGTCAGTGACGGCCGTCGGCTGCTCAGCGCCGTCGAGCGGGCGACCGCGCGCGACAAGGCCGTGCTGGTCCTGAAGGTGGGTCGCACCGCCGTCGGTGCGCGGGCCGTGGCCTCGCACACCGGCAGCGTGGCCGGCGATTACGCCGTCTACCAGTCGCTGCTGACCCGGGCCGGCGCGACGCCGATCGACACGATCACCGACTTGCTCGACGCCCTCGCGCTCCGCAACATCGGCGCGGGCCTGGACGCGGGGGCGCGGATCGGTATCGTATCGACCTCGGGCGGCGCCTGCTCGATGCTCGCCGACCTCGCCACCCAGGCCGGCTTCGAGGTGCCGGTCTTCGGCGAGCGGCTGCGCTCGGCGATCGGGGAGATCCTGCCCAGCTACGCGGCCATCGCCAACCCGGTGGATGTGACCGGCCGGGTGACCGCCGACCCCGGCATCTACGGCAAGACGTTGGACGCGATCACCGCGTCGGACGAGGCCGACGCCGTCGCGGTCCTGGTGACCACGGTCGCCGACCCGATGGCCGAGGAACTCGCCGCACAGATCCGGGGTGCGGTGGAGGCGACCGGCAAACCGGTCCTGGTGGCCTGGACCATCGCCGCCGAACTCGCCCCCAAGGGACTCGGCATGCTGCGTGCGGCCGGCATTCCGGTGTTCGACGACCCGGCCCGGATGATCCGCGCCGCCCGCCTGGCCGGCGCGCCGCGGGATACCGGGGAGTGAGGCCGTCGGTGACATGACCGCGCAACCACAGCACCATGAGGGGCCGTCACCGGTGTCGATCACCGGTAGCGGCCCCGCGCGCATGCCCGGCGAACTCGCCGAACGGCTGGCCGAGCTCGTGCGTCGGGTGAGTGAACTGCCCGGCGGGACGTTGTCGCGGCCCCCCGCGCGGCCGGACCGGGCCGCGTTCGAGAGAGTCCTACAGGAGGCGTCGAATGCGGCGGTCGCCTCCATGACGGTGGGACCGTCGGTGCCGGGACCGGAGCTGGCCTCCCGTGTGTCGGGGCTGCTCACCGAGATTCGGGAACTGCAGGTGTGCGCCGAACGTGAATGGGCCGAACGGCACCGGCTCGACGTCGCCCGCGGGATCCGGGACGCGATCGCGGAGATGCGGACCGCGGCGACCTTCGACGAGCTCTGCATCATCGCCTCGCATGTCGGGCACGACTGCCTCGGATTCGACCGCACCCTGATCTCGACCGTCGAGGGCGGGCGCTGGAACATGCGGGCGATGCACGTCCCCCAGGCACCCGACTGGGCCGCCGAGATGCTCGCGGTCGGGATGGCGGACCCGCACGTCCTCGATGCGAGTCTCATCGAGACCGACGTCGTCACCTACGGCCGCGCCGCGATCGTCACCGAGGTGCCGGGCAACCCGCGGGTGTTCCGCGAGTTCGCCGAGGTCGGCCTGTCCCAGTCGTACGGAATGGCGCCGGTCGTCGTGAACGGCCGTGCGGTCGGGATGGTCCACGCCGACCAGTACTTCGAGCAGCGGGTGATCACGCCGGCCGACCGGGTGCTGCTGGAGGCTCTGGCCGAGGGCTTCGCCCAGAGCCTGACACTGGTTCGCATGCGGGAGGGTCTGGCCGCGCTGGTCTGCGACCCGGTGGGTGCCTCGCCGCCGTCGCCGGCGGTGCCCGCACCGCTGCCGCAGGGACCGCTGACCCGGCGCGAGTCCGAGGTCGTCGGGCTCCTCGCCGAGGGAGCGTCGAACCGGCAGATCGCGCGCCGCCTCAACCTCTCCGAGGCGACGGTCAAATCGCATGTGTCGAACGTGCTGCGCAAACTCGGCGCCGCCAGCCGCTCGGACGCCGTGGCGCGCTGGCTGCGGGCCGGTCGGGCCTGACGGCCGCCGTGCGCCCCCGATCTCCTTCGAAGGGATGAGAAAACCGCGACCGATGACTGATCCGCCAGGTCACATCGGAAAGCGAGAGTGAGAAGTGACACATTCACTCACGAAGGAGAGACCATGGCAACCGGCGAACGTTGGTGGCTCGGGATCGACGTCGGCGGCACTTTCACCGATCTGGTGGCGATCAATCGCACCACCGGCGAGATCAAGGAACTCAAGGTGCTCACCACTCGGCCCCACCAGGAAGACGGTGTGCTCGAGGCGGTGACCGAGTCGGGGATCGCCGTCGCCGACATCGACGAGATCGTGCACGGCCACACCCAGGGCATCAACGCGGTGCTCAGCCGCACCGGCGCACACACCGCGCTGCTGGCAACCGCCGGACACCGCGACCTCCTCGACCTGGGCCGCATGGACCGCGAGTTCGGCCCGCGCCTGTACGACCCCACCTGGCTCCGTCCGCATCAGGAGCGGCCGATCGTCCGGCGCCGCGATCGGTACGGCATCCGGGAGCGCATCGGCTACGACGGCGCCCCGATCCTGCCACTCGACGAGGACCAGGTCCGCGAGGTGGCAGGCTCGCTCACGGCGAAGGGCGTCGAGGCGGTCGCGATCTGCTTCATGAATTCGTACCTGAACGACGAGCACGAGCGCCGCGCCGCCGCGATCGTCCGCGAGGAGTGCCCGGAGATCTACATCCAGACCTCGGCGCTCTACCCGGTCACCAAGGAACACGAACGCACCACCACGGTCGCGATGGACGCCTACGTGGGCCCGACCGTCACCGGCTATCTG
This sequence comes from Gordonia marina, assembly GCF_052036135.1. Classification (NCBI taxonomy): domain Bacteria; kingdom Bacillati; phylum Actinomycetota; class Actinomycetes; order Mycobacteriales; family Gordoniaceae; genus Gordonia; species Gordonia marina. The sequence continues at coordinate 143,723 of NZ_JBPSDN010000005.1, read as the reverse complement.
TCGCGCCTGGAGAAGCGGCTCGCCGACATCGGCTTCAGCGGCTCGTTGTGGATCATGACGATGAACGGTGGTGTCGGCTCCATCCGGGAGACCTCCAACTCGCCGGTCTTCCAGCTGGTCTCCGGACCGGTCGGCGGCGTCGCCGGGGCCGTGCAGCTGGCCCGCACTCACGGCGGCGGGACCGGCAACTACCTGACGATGGACGTCGGCGGCACCAGTACCGACATCGCCGCGGTACGCGAGGGCAGCACCCCGATGACCGACCTGTGGACCGTCGAGCACGGTCTCGTGATGACGATGCCCGCGGTCGACGTCCAGTCGGTCGGTTCGGGGGCGGGCAGTCTGATCCACGTCGACGAGCTGGGTACCCTGCGTGTCGGCCCGAAGTCGGCGCAGTCGGTGCCGGGGCCGGCGAGCTACGGCCGCGGCGGCACCGAACCGACCATCACCGACGCGTGCCTGCACCTGGGGATCCTGCAGCCGGACCTGTTCGCCGGCGGTTCCCTACGGTTGCGGCCGGAACTGGCAGAACAGGCGCTGGCGACGGTCGGCGCGCAACTGGGCATGTCGGCGACCGAACTCGCCGACGGCGCGTACCGCCTGGCGTGCTCGGACATGGCCGGCGCCCTGCGGTCGATCTCCACCTACCGCGGCCTCGATCTGCGCGAGTTCTCGCTGCTGGCATTCGGCGCCGCCGGGCCGATGATGGCGATCCAGGTGGCGCGTGAACTCGGCCTCGGTTCCGTCGTCGTTCCGCGGCATCCGGGAGAGTTCTCCGCCTACGGCCTGATCTCCTCGGACCTGCGGGTCACCAAGGCGGTCTCGCCGATGGACACCCTGACGGCGCTCGGCGCGCAGACCCTGGAGGCGGAGTTCAGCAGACTGTCGGCCGAGGCCAGGGCCGACCTGCTCAACCAGGGCGTCACCGAGAGCGATGTGCACACCACCCGCGAGATCTTCGCCATGTATGCGGGCCAGACCTGGGACAACCGCATTCCCGTCCGGCTCGACCACATCGATGACGACGGCCTGCAGGAGATCGCCGCGAGCGTGCACGACTTCTACCGCCAGCGGTTCGGTTTCACCGCCGAGGAACTGCCGATCATGGTGACCACCATCGAGGTCACCGCGGCCGCCGCGCGCCCCGCCGAGGCGCCGCGCAGCACCGTCGACGCGGAGGGCGAGAGCCTGATCCGGCACGCCCCGCTGAGGCTGGCCGGCCGGGACTTCGGCGTCGTCCCGGTGCACGACAGGGCGCGCCTGAGCACCCTCGACCGCGTGCACGGCCCGGCGATCATCGTCGAGCAGTACGCCACCACCGCGATCGACGAGGGCTCGGTGGCCCGTATCGACGCGTCCGGAAACCTCATCGTCCACCTGGGAGAGTGACATGACCGAACAGAAACAGATCATCTCGGCGGTCGACGCGCACGAGAAGTACGGGTTCGACCTCGTCGACCTGGAGACTCTTCGCTACGGCCTCATCGAGGTGGCGCGGGACATGCACGAGACGCTGATGCGCGGTGGCTTCTCGCCGATCGTGCGAGACGTCCGCGACTGCACCGCCGCCGTGCACGTGCGCACCGACGCCGGCTGGGAGATGGCCGCGTCGTGGGAGGGCTGCGTGCAGCACGCCTTCGTCAGCCAGCACATCGCCAACTTCGTGATGGACGAGTGGGACGAGTCCATCCTCAAACCGGGCGACGTGATCATGGTCAACGATCCGTGGCGCGGTGCCGTGCACTGCTCGGACATCAACCTGCTGATGCCGGTCTTCTGGCACGGCGAGGTGCAATTCCTCCTGCACACCACGTCGCACGTGGCCGATATGGGCGGGCCCATCCCCGGCGGTTTCGCCAACGGTACCCAGACCTGCTTCGAGGAGCAGCTGAAGTTCCCGCCGACCCTGATGTACGCCGAGGGCGTGCCGGTGCGTCCGGTGTTCAACTACATCCTGGAGAACAACCGGGTACCGCACCTGGTGCTCGGCGACATCCGTGCGTTGTCGGGCGCCCTGCAGGTCGGCTCACGGCAGCTGACCGGCGTCCTGGACCGGTACGGCATCGACCGGGTCAAGGCCGGTGCGGCCTACGGCATGGACGTCACCGAGGCGGCCATGCGCGCCGGGATCGCCGCCATGCCGGACGGCGATTACCGGGTCAGCGACTTCCTCGACGACGACTCGATCGACCCGGTGCCGGTGGAGATCGTGATGACCGTCAAGGTCCGCGGTGATTCGATGGAGATCGACTACTCGGGAACCTCGCGTCAGCCGAACGGCAACGTCGGTACCGCCTGGATCGAGTCGACCCGCGCGATCATCGGGGCCAAGTTCATCCTCGACCCGTCGTCGCCGGTCAACAGCGGCACGCTGCGGCCGGTCGAGGCGATCATGCCGCCGGGCAGCGCCGTGTGCGTGTTGCCGCCGTCGAGTTGCTCCAACCACGTCGACACCGGCAGCCGCATCGTCAACCTGATGACCCAGGCCATGGCGGTTGCGCTCAGTGACCAGGCGATCGCCTGTGACTCGGGTACCGCCGGAATGATGAACATCGGCGGCATCGATACCCGCACCGGCCGTGAGGGCACCCCGTGGGCGACGTTCTCGCTGCCCGGCGGCGGCTGGGGCGGCACCTGGAAGAGCGATGGACTGAGCCTGTGCCTGGTCTCGATGGGCAACTGCCGTTCGTCGGTGCAGGAGCACGTGGAGCGGGAGAACCCGGTGGTGGTCTGGGAGCACGAACTGATGCCCGACACCGCGGGGGCCGGCGAGCATCGCGGTGGCTCAGGTTCGCTCTACACCGTCGAGGCGCTCGCCCCCACCGTCGTGACCATCACCGGTGACCGCATCCGGGCCGGTGCGCCGGGTGTGCAGGGCGGCGGCACCGGCATGCCGTTCTACGGCTGGCTGTTGCACGACCTCGATCCGTCGGTCGCGATGGATTCGCTCGACTACACCGGCGCGGAACCGCTGTTCGGCATCTTCGATGACGACGGCCGCCCCGATCCGGACCACGGCGAGTTCGGCAAGGGCGCCAAGTATCAGACCGGCAAGATCAGCCAGGTGCTGCTGGCGCCGGGGCAGGGCCTGCGCCTGATCGTCGGCGGCGGTGGCGGCTGGGGTGACCCGCTGCGCCGGGAGGTCGACGCCGTCCTCGAGGACGTCGACGACGGCGTCTACAGCGCCGAATTCGTCGAGCGGGCCTACGGCCTGGTGTTCGGCGCCGACGGCACCGTCGACCGCGAGGCGACGGCCGTGCGCCGCGCCGAACTCGCCGCCGCCCGCGAAGCGGGCGAATGGAAGGTACCCACCGCGTGCTCACCCAACTTCCGCGGGAGCCGCACTGTCAAGGAGGTCTCAGCATGAGTGGAGTCGATCGTCTGTTGTTCCCGCCGCCGGCGGAGGACCGGATCTACGTCGAGCGCATGCCGGTGGACGCGGTCTGCCCCGAGTGCGGATCGGCGGACGTCCGCCGCTACCCGGTCGCCAACTACATCGGTCCGCGCATGGTGACCAAGTGCCAGGACTGCTTCTGCGCGCTGTCCGTGGACGTGCCCGCTGAAGACGACCACTGGCCGCCGTGGCGTTCGCCGACCATCGACTGGGACGCCTCGCGCGCCGGCTGAGTATCCGAACGACCCCGAAGGAGAACGAACGATGAAGACGACAGCAGCGATCCTGTGGCAGGCGCCCGGGGACTGGGACGTCCGTGAGGTGGAGCTCGACGAGCCCGGCGACGGCGAGGTCCTGGTCAAGGTGATGGCCTCAGGGTTGTGTCACTCCGACGACCACTTCGCGAAGGGCGACATGCAGTTCCATTCGTATCCCGCGTGCGGCGGGCACGAGGGCGCCGGAATCGTCGAGGCGGTGGGCCCGGGCGTGACCCGGGTGGAGCCCGGCGATCACGTGGTGACCTCGTTCATCGCGGCGTGCGGGCACTGCCGGATGTGCGTGACCGGGCACCAGAACCTCTGCGACGCCGGGCACCTGATCACCAAGGGCACCCGCCCCGACGGCAGCTTCCGCATGCACATCGACGATGTCGGCGTGGCGCAGAACGCCTGCCTGTCCACCTTCTCGGAGTGGACCACCGTACCCGTGGAATGCGTCGTGAAGATCGATGACGACATCCCGTTCGAGACCGCCTGCATCGTGGGCTGCGCGGTACCGACCGGCTGGGGATCGGCGACCCGCGCCGCCGACATCGAGGTGGGCGACGTGGTGGTCGTGGTCGGCACCGGGGGCATCGGCATGAGCGCGGTCCAGGGCGCGGCCTTCCGCGGCGCCGGCCGCGTGATCGCCGTCGATCCGGTCCCGATGAAGCGGGACCTCTCGCTCAAGCTCGGCGCCACCGACGCCGTCGAGACCATCGACGAGGCCGGGGAACTCGCCCGGTCGCTGACCAACGGGCAGGGGGCCGACGCGGTGATCGTCTGCATCGGTGTGCCGACGCAGGAGCAGTTCAAGCAGGCCTACGACGTGCTCGGCAAGCGCGGCACCCTGGTCGTGACCAGCGCCGCGCCGCACACCCTGACAGAGATGAGCATTCCGGTGCTCGATCTGACGATGAGCGAGAAGCGCATCCAGGGTGCGCTGTACGGGATGGCCGGACCGCAGAGCGAGGTGCCGATGCTGCTCGACCTGTACAAGCGGGGTGCCCTGCGGCTGAACGAGATGATCACCACGCAGTACACGCTCGACCAGGTCAACGACGCATACCTCGACATGCACGCGGGCAAGAACATCCGCGGTGTCATCTCGTTCGAGGACCGGCACGCGGCGTCGAGTGGAGAACAGTGATGAGTGCCGACACGCAGGCAGGCAACTACATCGACGGCGCATGGGTCGTCGGCGGTGGTGCCGAGATGACGTCGTACAACCCGTCGACCGAGGAACCGCTGTTCCGGGCGACGGCGGCGGACGCCGGACAGGTCGGGGCCGCGCTCGACGCGGCGTACCGCGAGTTCCACGGCGGCGCCTGGCGCGCGCTGCCGGGCACCGAACGGGCACGGCTCCTCCGCGCGCTCGCCGACCTGATGGAACGGGACGCCGACGAGCTGATGGCGCTGATCGCCCGCGAGGTCGGTACCGCGATCAGCACCGCGCAGCAGCAGGTGCTCAGCCCGATCGCCTTCATCCGGTGGTTCGCCGACGCCGCCGAGCGCGGTCCGGCCGACGGCCTGGAGCAGCAGTTGCCGCTGCACTACGAACCGGTCACCACGTCGAGCATGCTGCTGCGCGAGCCGATCGGGGTGGTGGCGGCGATCACCGCTTACAACTACCCGATCATGCTGATCGTCTGGAAGGTGTGCGCCGCGCTGGCGGCCGGCTGCACCTCGGTGCTGGTCCCGTCGCCCCGGGCGATCGCCTGCACCGTCGCCGTCGTCCGGCTGATGGACGAGGTGGGCTTCCCGCCCGGCGCGGTGAACCTGGTGTTCGGCGGCCCGGAGGTCACCGAACAGGTGGTCGGCTCGCCGCGGATCGACATGGCCACCTTCACCGGGTCGGCCGCGGTCGGCACGATCATCCAGCGGCTCGCCGCTCCGAATCTGACCAAGGTGGTGCTGGAGCTCGGCGGCAAGTCGCCGAATCTGATCCTGCCCGGGACCGACATCGATTCGACGATCGCCGGCTCCGCGCTGCGCTTCTGCGCCAACGCGGGCCAGGCATGCGGGGCCACCACGCGCACCCTGGTGCCCCGGCCCGACTTCGACGACTTCGTCACCGAATCGGCGGCGTACATGGCGGGCCTCGTCGTCGGTGACGCGAGCGATCCGAAGAGCTTCGTCGGGCCGCTGATCAGCGACGAGCACCTGCGCCGCGTCGAAGGCTATGTGCAGCGTGCGGTGGATGCGGGGGCGACGATCGTCACCGGCGGACGGCGTCCCGAGGGCCTGCCCCGCGGACACTTCTACGCGCCGACGCTCATCACCGGTGTGAACAACTCGTCGGAGATCGCGCAGGAGGAACTTTTCGCACCGGTCGCGGTGGTGCTGCCCTACGACGACGTCGATGAGGCGGTGGCGATGGCCAACGACGCCAGGTACGCGCTCAACGCCAACATCTGGGGGATCACCACCGACGCCATCGCGGTGGCCCGGCGACTGCGTTCGGGCACCGTCACCATCAACGGCGGCGGCGGGCGCCGGCTCGACGCGCCGTGGGGCGGTCCCGGTCACTCCGGCATCGGCCGCGAGTGCGGCGAGGAGGGGTACCGCGAGTTCTTCGAGGTGAAGCACGTGCAGTGGCCGATCCGCTGACCTGAGACGAACCGCCGGCCACGTCGTGGGGGGGGGGGGGGGGGGGGGGGGGGAGGGGGGGGGGGGGGGGGGGGGGGGGGGGGGGGGGGGGGGGGGGGGGGGGGGGGGGGGGGGGGGGGGGGGGGGGGGGGGGGGGGGGGGGGGGGGGGGGGCT
>NZ_JBPSDN010000005.1:0-137300 GCF_052036135.1 Gordonia marina | reverse complement strand
GGGGTGCGCGTCACGCGCCCCCCGATACGGCGCATCCGCGCTGCTCGGAGGCGGTCCCCGTCGGACGAGGCGAATCTAACGATGCGCTTGAAAATAATCTAATAAAACTGTAGAAACGTGAGGGAAACCACTGTCTGCCTCGACCGGAGAGATGAATGAACGACGACCCGACGCGTGCCCGCCCGGCGGTGACCGGATGACCGCCCCGACCGCCACGAGGGGACCCCGGCTGCGCCCGTATCAGCTGGCGTCCCTGCTGCTGTGCATGGTGCTCAACATGCTCGACGGCTACGACATCTTCATCATGGCGTTCGCCGGGCCGCACCTGCCCGACGGCTTCGCGAGCGACCGGATGCTCGGCTGGCTGATCAGTGCCGCGCTGGCCGGGCAGGCCGTCGGTGCACTCGGCATGGCGCGTTTCGCCGACATCATCGGCCGGCGCAGGCTCCTGCTGATCGCACTGACACTGAACACCGCGGGCCTGGTGGCCTCGGCGCTATCGGTCAACGCGTGGATGCTCATGGGCTGCCGGTTCGTCACCGGCATCGCGGTCGGCATGATCACCGTGGTCGCCGTGGTGCTGGGGCAGGAACTCGCCCCGAAGAACGGGCGCAGCCTTGCGGTCGGTCTGGTCGTCGTCGGATATCCGCTGGGCAGTACCGTGGCCGGCTTGTCCGCCGCGGCGCTGCTCGAACTGGTCGGCGGTGCCTGGCAGGGCATGTTCTGGGTGGGTACCGGGCTGAGCGTACTGATCGCGCTGATCGCCTTCGCGTTGCTGCCCGAGTCGGTCGCCTTCCTGCATCGCCGGGGTACCCCGGAGTCCCGGCAGCAGGCCGCCGATCTGGCGCGGCGGCTGGGGCTGGAGGATCTGGGCGGCGATGCCCCCGAGTCGGTCACCGCGCACGACACGCTGCCGCGGTCGCGGCTGCTCGGCCGCGACCTGTGGCTGCGCACCGTCCTGCTGTGCACGGGCTACTCGCTGCTGACCGCCGGCTACTACTTCGTCGGCACCTGGACCCCGAAACTGGTGACCAAGGTGAGCGACGAGGCGGCCGGCACTGCGGCCGGGCTATGCATCTCCATCGGGACCCTGGTGGGCGCCTTCGTCTTCGGCATCCTGGGGATGTGTTTCCGCGCCAGCGCGTTCGCCGTCGTCAGCGCGATCGTCGGCGCGGTCACGGTCGCGATATTCGCGTTCGTGCCGGGCAGCGGGGTGGCCTATGCGCTCGCCGTGCTCCTGGGCATCGCGGTCTTCGGGTGTATCACGGCGTTCACCGCCGCGTCGACCTTCCTCTATCCGATCGATGCCCGCGCCTCGAGCTACGGAACCATGAACGGCGTCGGCCGGCTCGGTGCCGTACTGGGTCCGATCATCGCCGGCTACGCGGTCAACGTCCTGTCGGTCAAGGGCACCTACCTGATCGCGGCGATCCTGCTCGCCGGCGCGGCGGTCGCCGCGATCGCGATCGATCGCACTGTCCGGGCGGGGACCGAAGAAGCCGCGGTGGTCTGACCCCCGGTGGTCTGCCGTGCCGAAGCGCGCGCCGAGCGCGTCCCGGTACGGCGCACCCGCCGGACGGTCAGGCAGCCGACCTGCGGAGTGAGGTCTTGTCGAGGCGCGAGAACGTCCCGTCCGCGGTCACCTCGACCAGCTGCGGGAAGTGGACCTTCAGCTCCCGCCCGTCGACGCCGAGCACGGCGCTGCATCGGCAGGAGAAGCCCTTCTCCGTCCGCCCGAAGCCCGGGACGTCGAACACCGGCGCCGTCAGACGCCGTACCGCTCCATCGGCGTCAGTACCGTTGCGGGGACGGATCGCCACCGGTCGCCGTCGCCGTGCCACACACGCGCGCACCGAGCACCGCGCGCGGCGGAAGTGGTGGACGTGATTCTCAGCTGAGCGCGGCGACCTGGGAGCCGAGGTACTCGCGGATCCCGATCACGCGGCCGTCGCCGTCGACGTCGACCAGCTGGAGCAGATCGACCCGGACCGGATAGCCGTCGACCGACATCTCGGCGCGGCACTGGCAGAGGAAGCCGCTTTCCGTCCTCACGAAGCCCCGCACGTGCACCTCGGGAGCGCCGTCGTCGGTGGCGAGCCCGGCGAGCGTCTTCACCGCGTCGGGGAGGGGACCGGGCCGGTCGGCCGTCCAGGCCGGGAAACCGGCGAGGGCGGCCCGCCAGGAGGCGATCGCGGTGTCGATGGCGGATTCGGGGGAAGGGGCGAGTGCGATGGACATCGGTCTACTTCCTTGCAGTCGTGCGTGCTCGCCTTCACTCTGCTGGGGGACACCGGGCGCCGACTGTCCAAGGTTTCGGGCATCTTGCAGGCCACGCACGACGGCGGGCCGTCACCGACTCGGTGACGGGCCGCCGGGTGTGCCCGCGCGAAGCTGCGTCAGACGGGCTGTGCCGCAACGGGGATCGGCCCGCGGGCCGGGTTCGGGTCAGGGGGCGTCGACCACCGCGCCCGCGGCGACGAGTGCGTCGATCTCATCATCGGAGAAGCCCCAGCCGGCGAGGACCTCGCGGGAGTGCTGACCCGGGTGCGGGGCCGGCCCGGCGATCGCCGCGGGGGTCTTGCCGAAGCGCGGGGCGGGGGCCGGCTGCACGATGCCGTCGTGCTCGACGAACACGCCGCGCGCGGTGTTGTGGTCGTTCACCCGCGCCTCGGCCAGCGTCAGCACCGGTGAGTAGCAGGTGGCCAGGTCCGCGAAGACGCCGTCCCATTCGTCGCGGGTCTTGGTACTGAAGACCGCCGCGAACCGGGCGCGCATCTCCGGCCAGCTGGACCGGTCGCCCTGTGCGGGCAGCTTGTCGAGCGTGAAGCCGAGCGTCTCGACCAGCACCTTGTAGAACTGCGGCTCGTTGGCGGCGATGGCGACGAACCGGCCGTCGGCCGTCTCGTAGGTGTTGTAGAAGGGCGCGCCGCCGTCGTGCCGGTTGTTCTCCCGCTCGTCGGTCCACATCCCGAGCTGGCTCATGCCGTGCACCATGGCGCCGAGGAGCGAGGCACCGTCGAGCATGGCCGCGTCGACCACCTGGCCCACGCCGGTGCGCTGTGCCGACAGGATGCCGGTGACCACGCCGAAGGCGAGCAGCAGCCCGCCGCCGCCGAAGTCGCCGACCAGGTTCAGTGGCGGCATCGGACGATTCTTCGGCCCGATGGTGTGCAGCAGGCCGGTCAGGGCGAGGTAGTTGATGTCGTGCCCGGGGGTCGTGGCCAGCGGGCCGTCCTGACCCCACCCGGTCATCCGGCCGTAGACCAGTCGCGGATTGCGGGCCAGGGCCGCATCCGGGCCGATGCCCAGACGCTCGGCGACGCCCGGCCGGAAGCCCTCGATGAGCGCGTCGGCGCCCTCGGCCAGCGTCAGCACGGTCTCCACGCCCTCGGGGCTCTTCAGATCGACGGCCAGCGACTTGCGGCCGCGGCGGTTCGAGAAGTCGATCGGCGTCGGGCTGTCCGGTGTGTACGCCCGCGCGTGATCGGCGCGGTCGACGCGGATCACCTCGGCGCCCATGTCGCTGAGCATCATCGCGCACCACGGGCCGGGGCCGATCGAGCCGACCTCGACGACCTTGATTCCCTCCAGGGGTCCCATCTGTGTCTCCTCGACTCGTCGTCAGAGCTTGTAGTTCTCGAGCAGGCGGCGGCCGATGATCATCCGCTGGATGTCCGCGGTGCCCTCGCCGATCAGCAGCATCGGGGCCTCGCGGTAGAGGCGCTCGATCTCGTACTCCTTCGCGAAGCCGTAGCCGCCGTGGATGCGGAAGGCGTCCTCCACCACGTCGCGGCAGTACTCCGAGGCCAGGTACTTGGCCATGCCCGCCTCCAGGTCGTTGCGCTGCCCGGCGTCCTTGATACGGGCCGCACGGACCACCATCTGGTGCGCGGCCTCGACCTTGGTGCCCATCTCGGCGAGCCGGAACAGCACGGCCTGGTGCTGGGCGATCGGTTTGCCGAAGGTCTCGCGCTGCTGCGCGTACGACGCACCCAGCTCGAACGCGCGGTGGGCGACACCGACGCCGCGTGCGGCGACGTTCACGCGGCCCACCTCGACGCCGTCCATCATCTGGTAGAAGCCGCGGCCCGGGGTGCCGCCGAGGATCTCGTCGCCGGAGATGGTGAACCCGTCGAAGATCAGCTCGGTGGTGTCGACACCCTTGTAGCCCATCTTCTCGATCTTCCCGGGGATGGTCAGGCCGGGCGCGACCTCGCCGAAGCCCGGGGTCTTCTCCACCAGGAAGGTCGTCAGATTCTGGTGCGGCTTCTCGCCACCGACGCCGGGGGTCCGGACCAGCACGGCCACCAGCGACGACGACCCGCCGTTGGTCAGCCACATCTTCTGGCCGTTGATCGTGTAGCCGCCGTCGCCGTTGTCCGTGGCCGTGGTGCTGATCGCGGCGACGTCCGAGCCCAGGGCCGGCTCGGACATGGAGAAGGCGCCGGTCAGCTCGCCGGCGGCCAGCCGTGGCAGGTACTTCCGCTTCTGCTCGTCGGTGCCGTGCTGCAGCAGCAGGTAGGCGACGATGAAATGGGTGTTGACGATGCCCGAGACGCTCATCCAGCCGCGGGACAGTTCCTCGACCACCAGCGCGTAGGTGAGAAGGGATTCGCCCAGTCCGCCGTACTCCTCGGGGATGGTCAGCCCGAAGATGTCCATCTCCTTCATCTTCGCGACGATCTCGGTGGGGTACTCGTCGCGATGCTCGAGTCCGGTCGCGACCGGGATGATCTGCTGGTCGACGAACTCGCGAACGGTCGCGAGGATGTCGCGCTGGACGTCGGTGAGGTCGGCGGTCTCGCACAGGCGGGGCATGGGGGTCCTTCCGGGGTAGCGTCGAAAACCCGTGGTCCGAGTCTCCGAATCTCTTGTCCTGATAAATAATATAATCTACAGTTACGTTAGAAACATCGTCTACCGTGGATTTTCTTCATCTTCGGCCAAGAGAAAGGCGCGCGATGCGCGAAGCCGTCATCTGTGAACCCCTGCGCACCCCGGTTGGACGATACGGCGGGATGCTCGCCTCGGTGCCCGCCGCGGAGCTCGCCGCGGCCGTCGTCAAGGCATTGGTCGAGCGCACGGGCATCGCGAGCGGCGACATCGACGACGTCCTGTTCGGCCAGTGTTATCCCAACGGTGAGGCGCCGGCGATCGGCCGTATCGCGGCGTTGGATGCCGGACTGGACGTCCGTGTCCCCGGCTTGCAGCTGGACCGGCGCTGCGGCTCGGGCCTGCAAGCCGTGATCGACGCCGCCATGCGCGTGCAGACCGGCGTCTGCGACCTGGTCCTGGCCGGCGGTGCGGAGAGCATGAGCCAGGCCGAGCACTACGCCCTGGGTCTGCGTTTCGGTCTGCGCGGCACCGACACCACCCTGATGGACCGCATCAACCGCGGCCGCGTGACCTCCGGCGGCAAGTTCTACCCGGTCGAGGGCGGCATGCTGGAGACCGCGGAGAACCTGCGGAAGGACTACTCGATCACCCGCGAGGCGCAGGACGAGCTGGCCTATCAGTCGCATCGCCGCGCCGTCGCCGCCCACGAGGAGGGCCGGCTGGCCGACGAGCTGGTCCCGGTCACCGTGAGCACCCGGAAGGGCGACGTCGTCCGCGATCGCGACGAGCATCCGCGGCCCGACATCTCGCGCGAAGCGCTGGCCGGAATGAAGGCCGTGCGCCGCCGGATCGATCCGGACTCGACCGTCACCGCGGGCAACGCCAGCGGCCAGAACGACGGCGCCGCCGTCTGCATCGTGACCACCCGGGAGGAGGCCGAGCGGCTCGGTCTGCGGCCGCTCGCCAAACTGGTCACCTGGGCCGTCGCCGGTGTCGAGCCGGACCGCATGGGTATCGGGCCGGTGCCGTCGACCGATCTGGCGCTCGAGCGGGCCGGACTGACCTTCGGTGACCTCGACCTGATCGAACTCAACGAGGCCTTCGCCGCGCAGGTCCTCGCCTGCACCGCCGCGTGGGGCCTGGGCGACGGTGACCTGGCCAGGATGAACGTCAACGGCTCGGGCATCTCGCTCGGTCACCCGGTCGGCGCGACCGGCGTCCGGATCCTCGCGACCATGCTCCGCGAGCTGGACCGCCGCGGCGGCCGATACGCGCTGGAAACCATGTGCATCGGCGGCGGCCAGGGTCTGTCCGCCGTGTTCGAGCGCACCGCCTGAACCCCCTGCCCACGACGGTCGCGCGAAGTCGAGACCACACCCATGACGGTCGAGCGAAGTCGAGACCACACCCATGACGGTCGAGCGAAGTCGAGACCACCGAACTGAAAGTAGAACCATGGCAACTCTGAAGACCGATCTCTGCGACCTGCTGGGGATCGAATACCCGATCCTCCAGGCCGGCATGGGCGGGGTGGCCTTCGGGCCGCTGGCCGGAGCCGTGTCCAAGGCCGGCGGCCTGGGGACCATCGCCGCGATCTCGCCGACCCCGGCCGTGGTCGAGGAGCACATCAAGATCGTCCGCGGCATCACCGACAAGCCGCTGTGCGTCGACATCGGCTTCCCGCCGCGCGCCCCGCAGAACCCCGAACCCGTTCCGGCCGACGAGGTCCCGGACCCGATCAAGGAACTCGAGGCCGAGGTCCGTGCCCTCGGCGTCGACGTGACGCCGGTCGACGACAAGGCCATGGGCATCGAGGACGCCAAGGAGAAGATGGCGATCTGCGAGAAGTACGGCGTGGAGGTCATCGCCTGCGCGCTCGGCACGCCGGCCTGGGCCGTCGAGCACGCGCACAGCTGGGGCGCCAAGACCATCTCGATGGTCGGCATGGCCAAGCACGCCAAGCGCGCGATCGAGAACGGCACCGACATCGTCGTCGTGCAGGGCACGGAGGGCGGCGGTCATACCGGCGACGTCGGCCTGATCACCCTGCTGCAGGAGGTCCTGGAGTTCTCGACCGTGCCGGTCGTCGCGGCCGGTGGCCTGGTGACCGGTGCTCAGATCGCCGGAGTGCTGACCCAGGGAGCGCAGGGTGCCTGGATCGGCACCCGGTTCATCAACACCGAGGAGTCCAGCGTCGGCCGCAACTACAAGGAGTCGATCGTCGAGGCCGATCACGACACCACCGTGCGTGAGCTGATCTTCGACGGCCTGTACGTGCGTCAGCTGCAGAACCGGTTCACCCAGGTGTGGAAGGGCCGGATGGATCAGCTCCTCGGCTACCCGCGGCAGCGGGTCGCCATCAGCCCGGTGCGTTTCGCGGCGGCCGCCGCCGACCTCAAGGACCAGCAGGCGCTGCCGGCGGGTCAGGGGTCGGGTCTGATCAAGGACATTCTGCCGGCCGGTGAGGTGCTCGAGCGCCTCGTCGCCGAGACCGTCGAAGCGCTGGCCGCAACCGCGGGCCGGGTCACCTTCGCGTCGTAGCCGTCCGTACCGGTCGCGACCGCTGAACAAGAGGAGAACGCAATGAAAGCTGTCCGCTACTACGGCAAGGGCGACGTCCGGGTCGAGACCGATGTCCCCGAGCCCGAGCTGCGACCGGGCGGGGTGCTGGTGAAGCCGGCCTTCACCGGCCTCTGCGGGTCGGACCTGCACCTGTACTACAACGGCGCCATCCCGCCGGCGCCGCCGAGCACCACGCAGGCGCACCCGGTGACCGGCGAGACCCTGCCGATCATCCTGGGCCACGAGTTCTCCGGCACCGTGGTCGCGGTCGCCGACGACGTCGACGGCCTGAAGGTCGGTGACAATGTCACGATCGACCCGGTCAGCGGCTGCGGAGAGTGCGACGCCTGCCGGGCGCAGGCCTACAACACCTGCGGACAGATGGCATGCCGCGGTATCTCCGGGGGCGGCGGCGGTCTCTCCGAGCTCGTCTCGGTACCGGCCGGCTGGGCGCACCCGATCGGCGACATTCCCCTCGACCAGGCGGCGATGTTCGACCCGCTGTGCGTCGGCTACCACGGGGTCCGCAAATCCGGCGCCACAGCAGGTGACGTGGTGCTGGTCGGTGGCGCGGGCCCGGTCGGTCTGCTCACCGCCGCGGTACTCAAGGGCATCGGCGCGACGGTCATCGTCAGCGAGCCCACCGCCAACCGCCGCGCGGCGGCCGAGGGCGCGGGCATCGCCGACCGGATCGTCGACCCGGCGGGCGAGGACCTGCAGGCCGTCGTCGCCGAACTCACCGACGGCCGGGGTGCCGACATCGCCTACGACTGCGCGGGCGTCGAAGCCGTCATCGACGACCTGCTGAACGCGCTCCGCGCCGGTGGCCGGCTGGAGATGCTCGCCGTGTATCCGGAGGCCCCGAAGATCAACCTCCTCACCGTGCTGTTCAAGGAACTCGTCATCGAGGGCTCGGTCGGCTACGACCACCACGCCTTCCCGGGCGCCATCAAACTGGTTCAGGAGGGCAAGATCGACCTCGCCCCGTTCATCACCGCGCGGATCAAGGCCGACGACTTCGTGAAGGACGGACTGGAGTTCCTGGAGGAGCACAAGGACGCCCAGATCAAGATGGTCGTGGAACTGTAGGCCGTCCGGCGGCGCGATCCTGGTCTTTCGCCGGGCGATAGCAGGGACCGCGCCGTCCGCGCCGCGGAATCGGAGTTGTCCACAGGACTCGGTTCGCCGCGCCCGCGACTCGTACGGGCCTGTGGACAGTCGTTCGACAGGGCCCGCTGGTGCCGGAATGCTTCCGGTCATGACATCGAACACGCCTCCGGACGCTGACGCCGGCGGCCCAGGCAGGAGCGCCGCGCAGCCGCACGATGCGCTGATCCGGGACATCCTGGGCAACCCCGAGGACGCCGCCTCGCAATTCCGGTCGTGCGCTACCTCAACCGCCCGTTGAGCCGATCGAGCCGCAAGGCGAGATCGAGTCGAAACGCACCCCCGACCGCCGAAAGTCGCTTCGACTCGGTCGGGCCCCGGAGGGCCGACCGGCTCAACGAGCTATCGAAACGGAGTTCGGCTATCAGGGCTCGAGGCTGTTCAACGGGCGGCCGGGTTGCGGGCCCGGGACCTGACGACCACGGTCAAACTGACGTTCTTCGCTTTACGGCGTGGCCCGGGTGATCCGGACTTCACGCGGTGGCTCCTCGACTGGGGCCCGGAGATCCGGGAACTCCTCGACGCGGGTAAGCAGCGCCAGGTGGCCAGGATTTTCACGTATCTTCAAATTGTCAGCACCACCCCGCGGGAACGATTCGGAAGAGGCCGCCGCCACCATCAGCCCCGAAGCAGAGGACATCGCCATGACCACCGGACAACAACTCATCGCCGAAGGACGCGCCGAGGGACAGGCGGATCTACTCCTGAAAGCTCTCGAGTTCCGGTTCGGCTCCGTCGATGACCAGTCCCGTGCGCGTGTGCGCTCTGCGACCCCCGAACAGATCGTCACCTGGTACCACCGCCTACTCAGCGGCGCCGACAGCGTCGACGACGTTCTCGGCTGAGCGGGCTCGACCCGGCAGCGGCGCACCGGTGCCGCGGCGGCTCAGGGCGTGACGACCACCAAGGATTCGGCGACCAGGCACGGCTTGGCGGCACCGGTCACGGTCGCCACGTACTTGACGGTGAGCATCGCGCCGGCCGGGGACTCGGCGATGTCGATGATGGAGGCGGTGGCGGTCAGTTCGCTGTCGACCGGCACCGGCGACGGGAAGCGCACCTTGTTGCAGCCGTAGTTCACCCGGGCGCCACCGAACCGCATCTCGTAGAGATCGGCGCCGAAGAGAGGCAGCAGCGACAGCGTCAGGAAGCCGTGGGCGATCGTCGTACCGAACGGGCCCGCGGCCGCGCGCTCGGGGTCGATGTGAATCCACTGGTGGTCACCGGTGGCGTCGGCGAACGCGTTGATCCGCTCCTGGTCGATGACGATCGGCGTGCTCGGGCCGATGTCCTCGCCGAGTGCGGCGCGCACCTCGTCGAGGGAAGAGAAGACTCGTGTCATTGTCCGTTGCTCCTTGCCGGGGTCAGTTCAGGGTGAGGTCGAGCACCGTGCCGGCGCCGCCCTCGACGCCCGCGGGTCCGAAGAGTTCGACGGTCTTGCCCGCCGCGGTGCGCTGGGCGCGCAGCGTAGCGGTCTGACCGCAGAACAGCGGTGCGGCGTTGCGGTGGGTGAGGGCGGTGACGGTCTCGGCGTCGCCGGAGAGCCGATGCGTCTCGGCGAGCGAGAGCGTCATCAGCGGTCCGTGCACCACCAGGCCAGGGTAGCCTTCGACGCCGGTCGCGTACGGCCAGTCGTAGTGGATCCGGTGCGCGTTCGCGGTCGCCGCGGAGAACCGCATCAGCAGAGTCGGATCGGTGCGGAAGTCCCAGGCGCCGTCCCCGGCGGGATCGAGCGGTGGGCCGGCCGGAACCATCGCCGCGGCCGTCTCGGGAGCCGGGCGAGCGCCCGGCGCCGGAGTGGCGGCCTCGCGGTAGATGAGGTTCTGCTTCTCGGTGACCGCGGGCGTGCCGTCCGGTGCGTACAGCACGGTCGACGTCACCACGATCGTCAGCTTGCCGCTGCGGCCCGACTTCTCGGTCACCGACTCGACGACGGCCTCGCGGCGCACCGTGTCGCCGACCCGAAGGACGCCGGTGAACGCGACCGAACCCCCGGCGAACATGCGGCGCGGCAACTCGATCGGCGGCAGGAACGACCCGCGGAACGGGTGCCCGTCGACGGACAGCTGCGACGACACGCTCCAGCGCGGGAGCGCTACCCAGTGCCACAGCGGCGGCAGCGGATCGCCCGGCGCGGGAGCGGGCAGACCGTCGTCGAACAGCGCGGCGAGAGCGGCGACCGGTGCCGGGTCGAGCAGTTCCTCGGTGACGACGGTGTGCGGCTCCCAGGCGGTGTCGCTCATGCTCACATGTACCGTCCGCCGGTCACTTCCATGACGGTGCCGGTCATGTACGACGACAGGTCCGACGCCAGAAAGAGCGCGACCTTGGCGATCTCGTCGGGTTCGCCGGCGCGGCCCATCGGGATCTCCGCCATCTTCGAATCCCACGCCTTCTGCGGCATGGCCTCGGTCATCGCGGTGCGGATCAGGCCCGGCTGGATCGCATTGATGCGCACACCCTTGAAAGCGACCTCCTTGGCGGCGGCCTTGGTGAGACCGACGATGCCGGCCTTGGCGGCCGAGTAGTTGGTCTGGCCGATGTTGCCGACCTTGCCGGAGATCGACGACATGTTCACGATCGCGCCGCTGCCCTGCTCGCGCATCACCGCGGCGGCGGCCCGGGTGCCGAGCCAGGTGCCCTTGAGGTGCACGTTCATCACCTGGTCGAAGTGTTCCTCGGGCATGTTGCGCATCGTCGCGTCGCGGGTGATCCCGGCGTTGTTGACCATCACATCCAGCGAACCGAACCGGTCGATCGCGGTCGCGATCAGGGCGTCGACGTCGGCGGACGAGGTGACGTTCCCCGCGACGCCGACGGCGACGTCCTCGCCCAGCGTCGCCGCCGCGGCGGCGACGGCCTCGGCGTTCATGTCGCCGAGCACCACCCGGGCGCCCTCGGCGACGAAGCGTTCGGCGATCGCCAGCCCGATGCCCTGCGCGCCGCCGGTGATGACCGCGGTCTTACCCGCGAGCAGTCCTTCTGCCATGAGATTCTCCTGTTTCACAAAGGGTTGGGGGTCATTCGCCGGCGCGGGCCAGCAGGCGCTGAGCGCGTTCGACGACCGGCTTGTCCACCATCGCACCGTCGACCTTCGCGACGCCCGTGGCGTCGACGGCGGCGACGATCTTCCGCGCCCACGCCAATTCTTCCTCGGTCGGGCGGAAGGCCGCACTGACCGGGGCGAGCTGTCGCGGATGGATGCAGAGCTTCCCGGCGAAGCCGAGCCGGCGCGCGTACGCGGTGTCGGCGCCCAGCCGCTCGGCGTCGTCGATCGCGGCGGTGACGCCGTCGATCGGCCCGGTGAGCCCGGCGACCGCCGAAGCCAGCACCACACCGCCGCGGGTCGCCGTGAGCGCCTCGGTGTCGGCCGGGTCGACGCCGAGCTGCGCGGCGAGGTCGAAGGTGCCCAGGGCGAGGCGTACGACGCCCGGGGTGGTCGCCAGGACCGGGGCGGCGAGGACGCCGACCGCCGTCTCGATCAGCGCGATCACCGCGTGGTCGCGGCCGATCGGTGCGAGGGTCTCCCGGTACTCGGCCTTGGGGACCACGATCGCGGCCGAAGTTCCGGCGAGCGCCGCGAGATCGTCGTCGTGCCAGTCGGTGCCCGCCGCGTTGATCCGCACGGCACAGTCGTGCTCGGCGGCCCAGCGGGCGACGTTCTCCCTGGCCGCCGCCTTGTTCTCCGGCCGGACCGCATCCTCGAGATCGAGGACCACCAGATCGGCCCCGGCCGCGGCGGCCTTGGCGAACCGCTCGGGGCGGTCGCCCGGGACGAACAGCAGCGTGCCGGCGTCGGCCGCGCTCACTTGGCCTGCTCCTTCTTCGCGGTGCGGACGAGGCCGCCGCCGATGATGAGGCGCTGGATTTCGCTGGTGCCTTCGTAGAGGCGGAGGAGGCGGACGTCGCGGTAGATGCGTTCGACGGTCATTTCGCGCATGTAGCCGCTGCCGCCGTGGATCTGGACGGCTTTGTCGGCGACGGTGCCGACCATTTCGGTGCAGAAGAGTTTGGCGACCGAGGGCGCGATCCGTCGGTCCTGTTCCAGGACCCACTTCTGGGCGGCGTCGCGGACGAGGGCGCGGCCGGCCATGATGCCGGTCTGCATGTCGGCGAGGTGGGCCTGGACGAGTTGGAAGTCGCCGATGGCGGTGCCGCCCTGGGTGGTGACGGCGGCGTGGCGGAGGGATTCGTCGAGGGCGCGTTGCGCGGAGCCGACGGCGAGGGCGGCGATGTGCACGCGGCCGCGGGCGAGGGAGGTCATGGCGGCTTTGTAGCCGGTGTCGACGTCGCCGCCGACCAGGGCGGAAGCCGGTACGCGCACGCTGTCGTAGTGGACGTCCGACGTCCAGGCGCCCTGCTGACCCATCTTCTCGTCGTGCGAGGCGACGGCGACGCCGGGCGTATCGGTGGGGACCAGGAAGGCGCCGATGCCGGGACCGTTCTCGTCGGCCGGGCGGACGCGGGCGAAGGTCACCAGCAGATCGGACAGCGCCGCGTTGGTGATGAAGCACTTGGCGCCGTCGATCACCCAGTCGCCGTTCTCCTGCTGCACGGCCTTGGTGCGCAGGCCGGCGGGGTTGGAACCGGCGCCGGGCTCGGTGAGCGCGAACGAGGCGACCACCTCGCCGGAGGCGATCCTCTCCAGCCAGTCCGCCTTCTGCTCGTCGGTGCCGAAGTTGACGAGGACCTGCCCGGCGATGCCGTTGTTGGTGCCGAACATCGAGCGCAGCGCCAGGGTCGTGTAGCCGAACTCCATGGCCAGCTCGACGTCCTGCGACAGGTTCAGGCCGAGGCCGCCCCACTCCTGTGGAATGGCGTAGCCGAACAGGCCGATGTCCTTCGCGGTCTGCCGGATGTCCTCCGGGATCGCATCGGTGTCGGCGATCTCGCGTTCGCGGGGGATCACGCGGGTCTGGACGAACTCGCGCACCGCGTCCCGGATCTGCTCGAAGTCGTCGTCGCTGACCTGCTGGGTCATCCGTACTCCTGGGTCGAAGGGGTGTGGCGCACTTGAAACATAATATATTCTAGGCCATGGTTGGCCCGATATGTGAGCCACGCAACCACATTCTCTGTGCGAAAACGCCGGTTCGGAAGGGCGGAAGACAAGGTGACGACATACGAGGAATTCTCGACCCTCCGGGTCGAACGACCGAGCGAGGGCGTGCTGCAGGTGGTCCTGACGGGACCGAACCTGCATGCCGTCGGA
Source organism: Gordonia marina (assembly GCF_052036135.1). Taxonomy (NCBI): domain Bacteria; kingdom Bacillati; phylum Actinomycetota; class Actinomycetes; order Mycobacteriales; family Gordoniaceae; genus Gordonia; species Gordonia marina. The sequence goes on along the minus strand of NZ_JBPSDN010000005.1, from coordinate 123,523 downwards.
CCGCAGGCACACGCCGACCTGGCCGACGTCTGGCCGGTGATCGCCCGCGACGAGTCGGTGCGCGCGGTGATCATCCGCGGCGAGGGCGAGAAGGCGTTCTCCGCCGGCGGCAGCTTCGACCTGATTCAGGACATGACCGGCGACTACGCCGGGCGCACACGGGTGCTGCGGGAGGCCCGCGATCTGGTCCGCAACCTCATCGACCTGCCGCAGCCGCTGGTCGCCGCGATCAACGGCCCCGCCGCCGGCGCCGGGCTGGTGACCGCGATGCTCGCGGACATCACCATCGCGGGCCGGAAGACCAAGATCGTCGACGGCCACGTGCGCCTCGGCGTCGCCGCCGGCGACAATGCCGCGCTGACCTGGCCGTTCTTCGCCGGAATGCCCAAGGCGAAGTATCACCTCCTGCTCAACGAGCCGCTGACCGGCGAGGAGGCCGAGCGCATCGGCATGGTCTCGATGTGCGTCGACGACGACCAGGTGCAGGCGAAGGCGCTGGACGTGGCGCAGCGCCTGGCCGGGGGCGCGACCACCGCGATCCAGTGGACCAAGCACGCGATGAACAACTGGTACCGGCAGAACTGGGCGATCTTCGACGCCTCGCTCGGCTACGAGTTCTACGGCTTCGGCGGGCCGGAGGTCGCCGAGGGCGTCACCTCGCTGCAGGAGAAGCGCGACCCGGAGTTCCCGGCGCCCCCGGCCGTCTTCGAGCGGCCCGAACGGTGAGCAGACCGCTCGACGGCATCACCGTCGTCAGCATGGAGCAGGCCATCTCGGCGCCGCTCGCCACCCGCCACCTCGCCGACCTCGGTGCCCGCGTGATCAAGGTGGAGCAGCCCGGCCTCGGCGATTCCACCCGCCACTACGACACCGTCGTTCATGGCCTCGCCGCGCACTTCGTGTGGCTCAACTACGGCAAGGAGTCGGTCGCGCTCGACCTCAAGAGCCACGACGACCTGGCCCTGCTGCGTCGTATCCTCGGCGATGCGGACGTCTTCGTCAGCAACCTCGCGCCGGGCGCCCTCGACCGGCTGGGGCTGGGCCTCGACGGTCTGCACAACCGCTACCCGCGGCTGATCATCGTGGACGTCTCCGGTTACGGCAAGGGCGGCCCGGCGGATCACAAGCGGGCCTACGACCTGCTCATTCAGGCGGAGGCCGGGTCGTGCGCGATCACCGGCTTCCCCGGGCAGCCGGCCAAGCCCGGCATCCCGATCGCCGACGTCGGTACCGCGATGTACGTCTACTCGACGATTCTGGCGGCCCTGTACGAGCGGGAGAAGACCGATGCCGGTGCGATCATCGAGATCGCCATGCTCGACGTCGTCGCCGAGTACATGGGCTTCGCGCTGAACCAGGTGATCCACACCGGCACCGAGTCCGAGCCGGTGGGCATGGGCTCGCCGATGATCGCGCCCTACGGCGCGTACCCCACCGGGGACGGGCAGACGGCGGTGCTGGGTACCACCAGTGACCGCGAGTGGCTTCGCCTCATCGAGATGGTCGGGCGGCCCGAACTGGCCGGCGTCGAACATCTCGCCCGCAACGAGGACCGCGTCAAGGCTCGCGCCGAGGTCGACGAGATCGTCGCGGCCTGGTGCGCCGAGCACACCCTCGCTGAGATCCAGGACCTCGCCGACCAGGCGGGCATCGGCAACGCCCGCTACAACAAGGTGGCCGACCTGGCCGAGCATCCGCAGCTCAAGGAGCGGAACCGCTGGCGCGAGATCCAGACTCCAGGTGGGCCGGCCCCGGCCCTGCGCCCGCCGGCGCTGGCCCGGCACTGGGAACCCGGCGCGGGAGCGGTGCCCGCCCTCGGCGAGCACACCGACGCGGTACGCGCCGAGTTTCAGTCGTGACGACCCGCACAATCTAATAGTCTGTTAGAAGATTCTCTCGTGACCTAGGAGGCGTCATGGCCGACGACCTGTACCACCGTTCCACTCTCTTCATCGACAACGAGTTGGTGCCCGCGCACTCGAGTGCGCGGATCGACCTGATCAACCCGGCCACCGAGGAGGTCTTCGGGCAGACACCGGACGGGGACGCGACCGACGTCGACGCCGCAGTGCGGGCCGCGGCGGCGGCGCTTCCGGCCTGGTCCGCGCTCGCACCGGCCGAGCGCGGGGATCGTCTCCGCGCGCTGGCCGACGCGTTCGAGAAGCGGCTCGACGCGGTCGCCGAACTGGTCAGCACCGAGAACGGCACGCCGATCGGCCTGGCGAAGGCCATGCAGACGATGGTGCCGGCCAACTACCGCTACTTCGCGGGGCTGGCCGACGACTTCGTGCCGGAAGAGACCCGCACCACGATGACCGGCGACGCCGTCATCACGCGCGAACCGGTCGGCATCGTCGGGGCGATCGTGCCGTGGAACGGCCCGCAGCCGCTGATCGCGTGGAAGATCGGCCCGGCTCTGGCGGCCGGCTGCACCGTGGTGATCAAGCCGGCCGCGGAGACCGGCCTGGACGCCTATCTGCTGGCGGAGGCCGCGGTCGAGGCCGGCTTCCCCGCCGGGGTGATCAACGTCGTGACCGGCGGGCGGGAGACCGGCGCCGCGCTGGTCGAGCACCCGATGGTCGCGAAGATCGCCTTCACCGGGTCGACGGCGGCCGGCCGCGCCATCGCCGAACGGTGTGCCCGCGACTTCAAGCACGTCACCCTCGAACTCGGCGGGAAGTCGGCGGGCATCCTGCTCGACGACGTGGTGCTCGACGACTTCGCGCCCTTCGTCATGTCGGCGTGCACGCCGAACACCGGCCAGACCTGTCGCGCCCTCACGCGTATCCTCGCGCCGCGCGAGCGCTACGAGGAGGTGACCGGATTCCTCGCCGAGACGATGCGGAACATCCCGCTCGGCGAGCCCGGCGATCCGAAGAACTTCTACGGCCCGCTGGTCAACAAGGCACAGTACGACCGGGTGACCGGCTACCTCGAACTCGGCAGGCAGGAGGGCGCCCGCGTGGTCACCGGCGGTGGCCGGCCGTCGGACTTCGACAGGGGCTACTACGTGGAGCCGACCGTGTTCGCCGACGTCACCAACGACATGCGGATCGCCCGGGAGGAGATCTTCGGGCCGGTCGTCGTGGTGATCCCGTACGACACGATCGACGAGGCCGTCGAGATCGCCAACGACTCCGACTACGGCCTCGGCGGCGGCGTGTTCTCGCCGGATGTCGAGAAGGCGACCGCGGTGGCCCGGCGGATCGTCAGCGGCACCGTCGGCGTGAACAGCGCGTCGTTCCCGATGGACGCGCCGTTCGGCGGGGTCAAGAACAGCGGTATGGGCCGCGAGCTCGGTCCGAACGCTCTGGACCCGTACCTGGAGTACAAGACCATCTTCCGCGCGGTCTGACCGCCGGGGAGAACGAGGAGAGACCGCCCGCATGGCCTACGACCGCCCGCTCGCCGGGGTCCGCATCATCGAATTCGCGAGTTTCGTCGCCGGGCCGTCGGCCGGCCTGGCCCTCGCGCAACTGGGCGCGGAGGTCATCCGCGTCGACCCGCTCGGCGGCAATGCCGACTACCGCCGCTGGCCGCTCTCCGAGCGCACCGGGGAGAGCCTCTACTGGAACTCGCTCAACCGCGGCAAGAAGTCGGTGACGCTCAACCTCCGCGAGCCGGCCGGCCGCGACCTGCTGCTCGGGCTGGCGACCGCACCGGGGCCGGATGCCGGCATCGTCGTCGACAACGCGGTGGGCCGTGCGTGGTTCTCGTACGACGCGCTCCGCAGCCGCCGCGAGGACGTGATCTCGGTGCGCGTCGAGGGCCGGCCCGACGGTGGTGCGGCCGTCGACTACACGGTGAACGGGGCCAGCGGGGTGGCGAACATGACCGGTCCGCAGTACTCGGTGGCGCCGGTCAACCACGTCCTGCCGGCCTGGGACTTCCTGTGCGGTCAGGAGGTGGTCAGCGGGGTGCTCGCGGCGCTGCGCCGCCGGGACCGCACGGGTGCCGGGGCGCTGGTGCAGGTGGCGCTCTCCGACGTCGCGATGGCGGCGGTCGCCGACCTCGGCTGGTACTCCGAGGCCGCCGAGCGCGGCGACCGCGCGCGGCACGGCAATCACCTGTACGGCAGCTTCGGCGTCGACCTGGTGACCGCCGACGGCGACCACATCATGATCGTCGCGCTGACCCCGCGGCAGTGGCAGGCACTCGGCACCGCGACCGGCACGACGGAGGTACTGGCGGCGCTGGAGACCTCGCTCGGCGCCGACTTCGCCACCGATGAGGGCCGGTACGCGCACCGCGAAGTGATCGAGGCGGTTCTGCGACCGTGGTTCTCCGGGCACTCCACGGCGGACGTCCAGGCGGCGCTGACCGCCGCCGGCGCGCTCTGGGGGCCGTACCGGACGCCGGCCGAGGTGGCCGCCGGCTTCGCCGCGGCCCCGGGCGACGAGCCGGTGCTGACCGCCGTCGACCAGCCCGGCGTCGGCGAGGTGATCTCGGCCAGCTCCCCGTTGCGGATCGATGAGGAGTACTCCGGCTCGGTTCCGGCCACCGCGCTGGGCGCCGACACCGAGGCCGTGCTGGCCGACGTGCTGGGGCTCGACGACGCCGAACTGGACCGTCTGCGCGCTGCCGGGATCCTCTGACCGGACGAGACGACGATCGGCCCGGCACCTCCTGAGAGGAGCCGGGCCGATCGTCGTCGATGTGCGCGGGTCAGCGCAGCGAGCGGACCTTCCAGATGCGGTCGACGCCGCGGTTCTGGGTGTAGCCGCCGTCGAGCACGATGCTCGACTTGTCGATCACCAGGAAGGTGTTCGGCTTCCACGCCAGCAGCTGGTTCGGGGCGAAGCCGGTGGTCAGCAGGCGAGAGACGCCGAGGGTGTTCTGATCGATCACCGAGATGTAGCCGGCGAAGTAGTTCGCGGCGTACAGCTTGCCCTGGAAGATGATCATCGAGTTGGTGCCCGGTCCGGTCACCAGGTCGGTGATGTGGGCGCCGGTCCGCAGGTTGTAGACCTGCACCAGGCCCTTGTAGAGGTTGTTCACGTACACGCGGTTGTGCGCCTTGGACACCTCGACGCTGCCGTGCCCGTCACCGCCCTGGTGGGTGTTCCACAGCACCTTGGTCTTCACGGCGCCGTTCTCGCGGGTGATCCGGAACTGGGTGAGGCTGGAGTAGTACGAGGCGACGGTGATGGTCGCGCCGCCTGCGCTGGAATCGGTGACCGCCATGCCGGCCGCGAGCTGCTTCCCGGCGCCCGGCTGCTTGGCCCGGCCGACCTCCTGCAGGGTGTTCAGGTCGTAGATGACGATGCCGCCCGGTTCGGACGCCGAGACGATCGCCAGGCCGAGGTCGTCGGCGAAGACGATGCCGTGCGCGTGGTTGACGCCGGTGAAGGTCTTGAGCAGCTTGCCGCTGCCGGTGTCCCAGACGTTCACCTCGCCGGTGGTGGCGGCCGTGGTCCACACGGTGCCGCCGCGCTTCGGCACGCCGATGTCGTACTGGGCGTTGACGGTGCCGTGGCCGCCGGTGTTCGACGCCTTCGGCATCCGGATGCGTTTCTGCACGCGCATCGTGTTCGGATCCACCTTGAGGATCGACGACTCCTTGGCGCCCTCCAGCGGCGACACGTTGGTCAGCCACAGGCTGCCGGTCTTCTGGTCGATCGCGCCGCGATAGTTACCTTTACCGACGTTGTAGCCGGTGATCTGGTAGCCCGGCTGCTGCGGCACCACCGGTGCGGGCAGCGATTCCCAGTGGCGGGCGGCGGAGTCGTGCTGCGGCGCGGCGTGGGCGGACGGTGCCGCCAATCCACCGGCTCCCAGCGTCAGGGCCAGTGCGGCGGCCGGAACAAGTGCCTTCAGGCGAGAGGTCGTAATCATCGGAGTGTCTCCTCGTGGGGCGCCCGAATCCCCGACCCGGGCGAGTCGTACCGCGTGTCACACTAGGCCATCAGCCTTCGGTAAGGCTAGCCATAGGATTCAGTGAGAAAGGAAGATCACTGCGTCGTGGACGCCGCCGTGGCGAGGTCGATGAGCTTGGCGACGGTGCGCAGGTTGCGGGCCGTCCCCGGGTAGCCGAGGCCCTTGGCGATCGCCGGCGGGGTCAGCTTGGTCTTGCCCGCCCCGCCCGGGTACGCCAGATGCAGGTCGTCGCCGATCACCGCGAGCAGTTCCCCGGCGCCGAAATCGCGGGCGACGAATTCCGCCGCCCGCGCCGGATCCGGGGTGCCCGCGAGGAAACAGATGTGTGCCGACGGCGCCTCCGGATAGTCCGGCGGCGTGCCGAACGGATAGGCGGCCAGGGCCTTCTCTAGCTGATCGGCGCTCCGGGAGATCACTTCCCGGAAGAACCCGAATTCCTCCTCGACGGCGCGCTCCAACGCGCGCTCGAAGCCTTCCGCCGCTCGCTGGGTGCCGTCTTCCGGCCCGGGGGCGTTGTCGTCCGGCCGCTGAGCAGCCCGTCGAAGGGCGGGAGGCACGCAGATCAGATTGCCCGACGCGATGTACGTCGAGACGGCGGTGGCGCCCAGCTCGGTCGCGATCTCCCGAAGCCGGGCCATCGGCAGCTTGGCGCCCCCGACGTTCACGGCGCGGAAGAGGTAGACGCGGGGCTCGTCGTCGGACATGTCCCCAGGTTTCCACGGCCGGTCACTCGGCGTCCACGGTGGTCGTGCTTCGGTGGGCTCGGTACCCGCGGAACCCCCGACGGCCGCCCTTCGGCCGCGCGTCGTCGCAAGCTCCGCCACGCCTGCTCAGGACCCGCGGGCTCGGCACCGTTCACCGGTAATCTGGTCCCCCGTGAGCGACGCGGTGGTGGAGATCTCGACAGACGGTGCATGCCTGGGCAATCCCGGTCCGGGCGGCTGGGGTGCGGTGCTCCGCTACAAGGGCACCGAGAAGCAGCTCTCCGGGGCGGAGCCGGACACCACCAACAACCGGATGGAGCTGCAGGCCGCCATCGAGGGCCTCGCCGCGCTGACCCGGCCGTCGACCGTGGTGATCTACACCGACTCGGTGTACGTCCGGGACGGCATCACCAAGTGGGTGGCCGGCTGGCAGCGCAACGGCTGGAAGACGGCGGCGAAGAAGCCGGTGAAGAACGCCGAGCTGTGGCAGCGCCTGGTCGACGAGGAGAAGCGGCACACGGTCGAGTGGCGGTGGGTGAAGGGCCACAACGGCGACCATTACAACGAGATCGCCGACACGCTCGCCACCAGCGCGGCCCGCACCCTCCGCGACGGCTGATCACGGGTCGTCATCCGCGGTCGTCGAGCCCCCCGCCGGAGTCGTGCCCGCCGCGTCCGTGCCGCGAGTGCGAAGCAGGGTCGGCGTCGTCGGCTCGCAGGCCGGCGATCCGCTGCGAAGTGAGCTCGTCGAGACGTTTCCAGGCGGGACTTCCGACGCTCTGATGCGCAGTCAGGAGATCGACGATCTCGGGCGCTACTCCGCGGAAGTCGTCGAGGTCGGAGGGAATCACCATGCGCTGGGCGAGTTTCGCCGACGTCTCGGCGAGGTGATCGAGCCGGGGATCGTCGGGTTCCCAGTCGTAGGCCGCATCGTGGGTGCGGAGCATGGCGATGTACTCGTCGTCGTCCAGCAGCGTGGCGTGGGACCGCAGGACGGTGCGGGTGATGTCGGGTGCGACGGCGAAGCCGAGGATCCAGCCGTCCCGGGCGGCGTGTTCGTAGCGCTCGGACAGTCCGATGCCGCGCAGGCGGTCGAGGTATTCGGTGGCCTCGCGTGGCAGGCAGAGACGATCGGGCCGATCGAGGTCGCGGAGCCGGATTCGGCGTTGCCGGAGGCTGCGGATGTGGTCGCGCAGTTCGGCGTCGATCCGGTCGATCTGCTCGGCGGCGTCGTCGGCGTTCAGCACGTCGGGGATCCGGGCCAGCGGGACGCCGGCGCGGGCGAGAGTAACGATGCGTGCCAGGTCGATGACGGCCTGCGCGCCGTAGCGCCGATACCCGGAGCCGTCCCGCTCCGGTTCGGGCAGCAGTCCCTTGGCGTGATAGACGCGGATGGCCTTGGTCGATACGCCGGCCTGGGCGGCGAGCTGCCCGATGGTAAGCACCTGTCCATTGTCGCGCTTGACCTTGCCCCTAGGGCAAGGTCGGATACTCGATGTCATGACCGATCACGACGTCGATGAAGACACGCTCCGCGCCCTCGCGGACGACGGTAACGAGACCGCGCTGGACCGGCTCGCCGATCTCGCCGATGCGCGGGACGACCTGAGCGCGCTGTCCGAGCTGCTCGACGAGGGTTGCGAGCACGCCGGCCGGCTGTTGACGCGTCGCGCGGTGTACAGCCGAGACCTGCGTGAGTTGCAACGGTTGTCTGATGCGGGCAGCCCGGAGGCGGGCGCGGAGCTGAAACGGCTACTCGGCGAACGGTGACGGCGGCGCGCGGTCACCCTCTGCACCGTGCCCGCACGACGACGGCACTCCGGCCGCTCACGCGGCCGTATCCGGCACGTGGACCGTCAGGGCGCCGTCGTCATGCGGGGCGGCTTCACTCCGTCACGACGATCTTGCCTATCGCGCCGCGGTCGCCGTCGACCATGCGGTGATTGAGGAAGGTATAGGTGCCGGGCTCGGCGAAGGTCATCTCCACGAAGCCGCCCTGGGCGGGCTGCAGGGCCAGCGCCTGGGAGCCGCCGTGCGCCGGATCGCCGGGTGGCAGCAGGTACGCGCCCTCGGAGTACACGACGTCGAACTGGGTGCCGATCACGTGGAAGGCGAGCGGGGCGTTCGGTCCGGCGTCGAGCACCCACATGCGGATGCGGTCGCCGACCTTCGCGTGCAGCGGCCGGTAGACGTACTGGTTCGCGTAACCGTTGAACATGGCCAGGTCGGGGGTGTTCGCGGCGACCTTGTCGGCGTCGACCGGATCCCCGTTCGCGCCCAGATAGGCCTCGGCCTGGACGAACAGGTACTCCGCGGAGACGGGGGCGAGATCGGGCGGGTCGATCACGACGGCGCCGTACATGCCGGCGGCGAGGTGCGCGGCCATCGGGGCGGTGGCGCAGTGATACAGCCAGATACCGGTGTGCTCGGCGCGGAATCGGTAGACCAGTGTCTGACCGGGGCCGATGTCGCGCATGTTCTGGTCGGGACTCACCATCCCGGCGTGGAAGTCGACGGAGTGCGCCATGGTGCCGTGGTTCACCAGGGTCACCTCGAAGACGTCGCCGAGCCGACCGCGCAGGGTCGGTCCCATCGGCTTGCCGTTGTACGTCCAGACCGTCTGCCGCACGCCGGGTGCGACCTCGGCCTGGCCCTCGGTCACCTCGAACGTCACCCGATGCAGCGTGCCGCCGGGCGCCGGTGCGAGTCGTGCGTCGCGGGCGGTGAAGCCCGGGCCGGGCTGCTTCTGCAGGTCGATGACGGGCGGGCCGCCGTGACCGGAATGCTGGTCGTGCGCGGTCGCGCCGCCGTCGTCAGCGGTGCCGCCGCTGGTCCGGATGTGCAGGACCATGCCCTGCTGGCGGTGTCCGACGATCGAGCACCAGCCCTCGATCGACCGGCCGATCACCCCGGCGTCGACCTTCGCGGTGGCGCCGGGCGCGATGCGGCCGGTGGTCGCTCCGGTGGCGAGAACCAGGTCGTGCACCTGGGAGTCCTTGTTGGTCACCTCGATCACCAGCCGATCGCCGGCCGGGACGGAGATGGTGTCCGGGGTGAACCGCATGCCCACCGCGGCGATCTTCGCGGTGGTGGTGTGGCCGGTCGGGGTCACGCCGCCGGCCGCGTCCGTGATCTGCCCGCCGCTGCCGCCGCCGAGGGCGAGACCGACCGAGACCACCAGGGCGAGCGCGGCCGCCGCGGCGACGGCCTGCAAGCCGAGCTGCGGTGTTCGGGGCGCTCGTGATTCCGGTGCAACGGGGATGTGCGAGCCCGACCGCGATTCCACCGGTTCCGGCTCGGCGAGCGCCTTCCGGGCCGTCATGGCGGCGCGCGCCGCCGCGATCATGATCGGCAGGAACATGATGAACGCCAGCATCACCAGCGACGACACCGCGACCTTGACCCAGCTGTCGAGCGGCAACAGCCACAGCACCAGGCCGCCGTTGATCACCAGCACCCGCCACAGCCACCAGCGGTCCATCCGGGCCTTCCCGGCGGCCGCGACCGGACCCGGGTGGTTCCTGAGCGGAGTCGAAGGGCCCATCATCGTCGGCATCAGATGGCTCATCACGCCGAACAGCAGCTGTCCGGCGAACCCGGCGAGGAACCAGACGGTGAGCAGGGTGATGCGGGCGGTCACGAACGGTCCGGTGACCAGCGTCGTCGCGTACGCGATCAGCGAGCCGAACAGCCACAGCAGGGCGGCGCAGATCGACGCCGGGGCGTAGCCGCGCGGCGGATTCGCCAGTGCGGCGGGCACGAACGGTCCCGTGACGATCAGCCACCCGGCCAGGTACACGCCGATCCCGGCGGCGGCGAGCACCGGGTGGTCGCTCAGCGCGCCGGCGATGGTGATCGCGATACCGGTGGGCAGCACGACGAGTGCGTACGGCCGACGTCGTTGACCGAGCTTCGCCGCGCCGAGCAGCCGCGGGAACATCAGCATCAGTACCCCGGCGGCGGTGATCCCGAGGAAGCCGAGGATGTTGAGCGCCTGGTGGGTCACCAGGAACCCGGCCTGCTCCGGATCGGCGAATCCGTAGGCCAGCGCGACCCCGAATCCGGCGCCGACCGGCAGCAATGACGCCGCGACCACGAAGAACCACGCGTTGAGCGCGTTCTCGGCCGGCCCCTCGCCGGCCGCCTCGCGATGCCGCTGCGCCTCCACGATCAGCCGCGCCAATGCGGCGCAGTGCCAGGCGACCACACCGCCGATCACGATCGCCCCGGCCATGGTGACCGGCCACCACGCGCCGAGCATGCCGACGATGGTCACCACGAGCCCGGCGTTGAGCGCGTAGATCCGGGCGAGTTGCCGGGGGCGTCGTGCCTCCGGCAGCGGATAGCCGAGGAAGCGTTCGGCGAGGGTCTGGGACCAGAGCACGATCGAGTTGGTCACCAGCCCGATCGTGAAGACATGCACCAGCAGCCACCGCGCATCCGGCAGCGCCCAGTGGGCGAGCCCGATTCCGATCAGCACCACCATCCACACGCGCACCGGCAGGCCGGCCAGTCGGTGCCAGCTCTTCGGGCGACGGCGGTCTGCGGGAGTACTCACTCCTCTGATATTACGGAGGAGCATTCCGCTAAATCAGGAGGCGTTGGTCACGCTCTCATTCGACGGCACCCGCGAACTGCGCGTTGTAAAGCCGGAAGTACGCGCCGCGGGCGGCGATGAGCTCGTCGTGCGTGCCCTGCTCCACGATCGAGCCCTCCTCCATCACCACGATCAGATCCGCGTTCCGGATGGTCGACAGGCGGTGGGCGATCACGAAGCTCGTACGGTCGCCGCCGGCGCCGCGCCGCAGGTTGGCCATCGCCTGGCTGATCAGCAGCTCGGTGCGGGTGTCGACCGAGCTGGTGGCCTCGTCCAGGATCAGGATGGTCGGCTGCGCCAGGAAGGCGCGCGCGATGGTGATCAGCTGCCGCTCACCGGCGCTGACGCCGCCGCCCTCGTCGTCGATCACCGTCTCGTAGCCGTCGGGCAACGTGCGGACGAAGTGGTCCACGTGACTCACCCGGGCCGCCTCCATCACCTGCTCGCGGCTCGCGGACGGATCGCCGTAGGCGATGTTGTCGTAGATGGTGCCGCCGAACAGCCACGAGTCCTGCAGCACCATGCCGGTGCGTTCGCGCAGGTCGTCCCGGGTCATCTTCGCCGCGTCGGCGCCGTCGATCAGAATGCGTCCGGAGTCCACCTCGTAGAACCGCATGATGAGGTTCACCAGCGTGGTCTTGCCCGCGCCGGTCGGCCCGACGATGGCGATCATGTGCCCCGGCTCGGCATCCAGCGACAGGTGCTCGATGAGCGGCCGGTCCGCGCGGTACCGGAAGCTGACGTCGTCGAACACGATGTGCCCGGTGTCGGTCGCCGGGGTGATCGGCTCGGCCGGATCGGGGGACTCCTCGGGCTCGTCGAGCACGTCGTAGATGCGCTCGGCGGAGGCCACGCCGCTCTGCATCAGGTTGAACATCGACCCGATCTGGGTGAGCGGCTGGGTGAACTGGCGCGAGTACTGGATGAAGGCCTGCACCTCGCCGAGGCTCAGCTGCCCGGAGGCCACTCGCAGACCGCCGACGACGGCCACCGCGACATAGTTCAGGTTCCCGAGGAACATGATGGCCGGCATGATGATGCCGGAGATGAACTGCGCCTTCCAGCTCGAGGCGTAGAGCGCCTCGTTCTGTTCGTCGAAGACGCGCTCCACCTCCTCGCGGCGCCCGAACGCCTTCACGATCTCGTGTCCGGTGAAGGTCTCCTCGACCTGCGCGTTCAGCTTGCCGGTGGAGCTCCACTGGCCGATGAAGTGCGGTTTGGAGCGTTTGGCGATCATCGCCGTCGCGATCACCGCGAGCGGCACCGTCGCGATCGCGATCAGCGACAGCAGCGGCGAGATGGTCAGCATCATGATGAGGATGGCGATGACCGTCAGGATCGAGTTCAGCAACTGGCTGATGGTCTGCTGCAGGCTCTGCGACAGATTGTCGAGGTCGTTGGTGACGCGACTGAGCAGATCGCCGCGCGCGGCGGCGTCGTAGTACGAGAGCGGCAGCCGGTGCACCTTGGTCTCGACATCGGCGCGCAGCGCCGCGATGGTCCCGACCACCACCTGATTCAGCAGATACGCCGACAGCCAGCCGAGGATCGCCGAACTGACGTACAGGACCAGCACCGTCGTCAGCACCCGGCCCACCGCGCTGAAGTCGATACCGTGGCCGGGGACGACGTTCATCGACGAGACCATGTCGGCGAAGGTGTTCTGTCCGTGGCTCCGCAGCCCCTCGACGGCCTGCTCCTTGCTGATCCCGGCGGGCAGACGACTGCCGATCACGCCCTCGAACAGCAGATTGGTGGCATCGCCGAGGATGCGCGGGGCGATCGCGGTCAGCGTCACCGAGCCGACGATGGACGCCAGCACCACCAGCAACCGGACCCGGTACGCGCCGAGCTGCCCGACCAGCCGCCGCAGCGTCGGCCCGAAGCTCTTGGCCTTCTCCTGCGCCGGGGCCATCCCGGGCGGGCCGCCGCGCGTCACGACGCCTGTCCGATCGCCAGCTGGGACTCGGCTATCTCCGCGTATGTCGGACACGTCGCCAGGAGTTCGTCGTGGGTGCCGATCCCGGCGATCGCACCGCGATCGAGCACGACGATCTGGTCGGCGCCGGTGATGGTCGAGATACGCTGGGCGACGACGATCACCGCCGCCGCGCGGGTGGCCGGTGCGAGCGCCGCCCGCAGCCGGGCGTCGGTGGCCAGGTCGAGTGCGGAGAAGGAGTCGTCGAACAGATAGATCGACGGCTTGCGGATGAGAGCGCGGGCGATGGCGAGTCGTTGGCGCTGGCCGCCGGAGACGGTGGTGCCGCCCTGGGAGACGTCGGTGTCCAGCCCGTCCGGCATGGCCCGCACGAAGTCGGCGGCCTGCGCGATCTCCAGCGCCTCCCAGACCTCGTCGTCGGTGGCGTCGATCTTGCCCTGGCGCACGTTGTCGGCGACGGTCCCGGAGAACAGGTACGCCCGCTGCGGCACCAGTCCGATGTGGTGGCGGAGTTCGTCGGGGTCGGCGTCGCGCACATCCACCCCGCCCACCGACAGCGCGCCGCCGGTCACGTCGAGCAGCCGGGGGATCAGGTTGATCAGGGTGGTCTTGCCCGAACCGGTGGACCCGACGATCGCGGTGGTGGTGCCCGGCGCGGTGGTGAAGCCGATCCCGGACAGCACCGGGGCGGTCGCCCCGGGGTAGCGGAACTCGGCGTCGTCGAACGTCACGATCGCCGGATCGCCGGTGATCGGCACGGGGTCGATCGGCGGCTTGACGGAGGTCTCGGTGTCGAGGACCTCGCAGATGCGATCGGCGCAGACGCCGGCGCGCGGGGCCATCATCGCCAGGAAGCTCGCCATCATCACCGACATCATGATCTGCATGACGTAGCTGATCATCGCGGTCAGATCGCCGATCTGCACGTTGCCCGAGTCGATCTGCTTGCCGCCGAACCAGAGCACCGCGATCAGCGTCAGGTTGGTGATCAGCATGACCGCCGGGAACATCAGCGCCATCATCCGGCCGACGCGCAGTGAGGCATCGGCGAGACTGCGGTTGGCGACGTCGAACCGCTGCGTCTCGTAGCGCTCGCGGACGAAGGCGCGGACCACGCGGATGCCGGTGATCTGCTCGCGCAGCACCCGGTTCACGTCGTCGATGCGGGCCTGCATGGCGCGGAAGCCCGGGATCATCCGGGAGATGATCAGGCCCATCGTGATGCCGAGGACCGGGACCGCGACCACCAGGATCCACGAGATCGACAGTGCGATCCGCATACCCATGATGATGCCGCCGATACCCATGATCGGGGCCATGACCAGGATCGACATGCTCATCACCGCGAGCAGCTGAACCTGCTGCACGTCGTTGGTGGTGCGGGTGATGAGCGACGGCGCCCCGAACTTCCCCACCTCGCGGGCGGAGAAGTCGTCGACGCGGTGCATCAGGTCGTGCCGGATGTCGCGGCCGGCGCCGAGCGCGGCGCGGGCACCGAAGTACATCGCCGACACCGAGCAGATCACCTGGGCTGCCGAGATCAGCAGCATCCAGCCGCCGGTCGAGAGGATGTAGCCGGTGTCGCCCTTGGCGACGCCGTCGTCGATGATGTCCGCGTTGAGCGTCGGCAGGTACAGCATGGCGGCCGTGGCCACCAGTTGCAGGCCGACGACGGCGGCGATGTTGGGGGCGTACCTCGCCAGGTAGGTGCGCAGCAGGCGGATCAGCACTCGTCCACCCTACGCATCGCCCCCGACAGCGGCGAGGGGATTAGCGGCCGATCCGTGCGCCCGTCAGCGGGGCCGGATTCCGCTCGCCGGAGGATTGCCCGGAATGCCCGTCCGGCGCCCGCGACGGCCGGCGCGGGACCGCGACACCCGACAAGAAAAGCGACACCCGCGCCTGTCGCTTCGGCGCAGGTGGCTGGGCGAGGTGTTTCTCGTAGGAAGGACCGACGGAGTCGCCGTCGTCAAAGTTCCCGCGCTGAACGGTCGTGCTTCATGGTGAGTTCCGCGAGCTCTGCCGCTCTATCGGCCGGCTCAGATCGGAAGTCGCCGAATACGAATCTTCTCCTCGCCCAGCACGACTACGGCGCCCGCGGCGAGGTCTTCGGCGACGGCGGGCAGGTTGTCGAGCAAGAGTCGTGCCTGGTCGGCGGCTCGACGGTCCGCGGCGCGCCGGATCAGTACGAAGGAGGGCGAGGTCGCTCCGCTGCGTGCCAGCAGGGTGCCGAAGTCGGTGTCTGAACTGACAAGGATTCGGCCTGACTGGCTTGCATGCCTGATGACCTCGTCGTCGGAGGATCCCTGGAGGCTCAGATCCCGGACGTGAACTGCGGAATACCCGGCGGCATTGAGGTGCTTCGCGACGAGCGGTGACAGATTCTCGTCGAGCAGGAAGTTCACGCCGAA
The DNA here is from genome assembly GCF_052036135.1 of Gordonia marina. Lineage (NCBI taxonomy): Bacteria > Bacillati > Actinomycetota > Actinomycetes > Mycobacteriales > Gordoniaceae > Gordonia > Gordonia marina. The sequence continues at coordinate 107,995 of NZ_JBPSDN010000005.1, read as the reverse complement.
TGGCGCAGCGGAAGCTCTCGCTCCCGCACGGCCTCGGCGGCGTAGCGGAGCGCTTCGGCGACGTCGGCGACTTCGAGGTCAGGATGTTCGGCGACGATCTCCTCGGCCGTCATACCGTCCGCGACCATGGCGACGACGCTAGCGACCGGCATGCGCAGTCCGCGGATGCACGGCAACCCGGCCATCAGCTCGGGGTCGATGGTGATTCGAGCGAATCTCATGGACCCACTGTACTTCCGGACCGCGGCTGATCAACCCGTCCGGCGCCCGCGACGGCCGCCGCGGGACCGCGACACCCGACAAGAAAGCGACACCCGCGCCTGTCGCTTCGGCGGCGGGTGTCGCTTCGGTGGAGCGGGTGTCGCTCGCGCGGGCTACTTCGCGGGGCGGAGCGGGACCGCGGCCTCCGGGGTGTAGGTCAGGAAGGTGAACGACTCGGTGAAGTACAGGTTCACCACGTCCGCGTCGTGCGAGTCGTAGCCGATCGAGACGTCCTGGCCGATGGCCAGCTCGAAGTCGCCGCCGCGGGTGCTGATCAGCACCGCGCCGCTGATGGCCGGCGCCCAGATGATCTCGCCGTCGGTGAGGATCCGCTGCAGGTGCTCGCGCACCGGGTAGCCGTCGTTGACGGTCTCGTTGACCTCGGCGTACAGGTCGGCGCTCAGGACCAGCGAGTACGGTCCGTCGACCGAACTCAGGCGCATCCGGTTGATGGCGGCGCTGACCGCGTCCGGGAAGTCGACGGCGTCGGCGGGCAGGTCGAGCGCTTCGGACGCGGCGGCCTCGGTGATCCCGGTGATGCCGGCGGCGGCGAAGCCCTCGAAGACGGCGGTGTCCTCGGCGCGGGCCAGTTCACTGGCGCCCCGGACCACCGGGTCCCAGTCACTGTCCGACGCGCCGCGGTCGACGTCGTCGATCGCCTCGCGGGTCACCGTGAACGGCACCTTCAGTTCCACCAGCGGCTGCGCCTGGCGCAGAAACGCCTGGATCCCGTCGGCGGGGGAATCGATCTTGGCACGACGGCCCCGGGTCACGGAGTCGACGTCGAGCCCGAGGGGGCCTTCGACGTCGACGACGCGCCGCGCGGCGCTGTTGCGGGCGAACGAACGGGTGGCTTCCTCTTCGATCGCGTCCCAGGCGGCGGACGAGATGGGGGCGAGTTCGCGGTGCAGATTGTTCATCGGTACTCCTGGGTTGATCGGGTGGACGGGTGTTCGGGAGGCGCCGCGGTCACCGGCGGCGGAGGCTGCCGATGCCGAGCGAGCCGTCGGCGGGCCGGACCGGTGCGGCCGGTGCGGGTTCGGCGGGCGGCGCCGGGGTGGTCGCCGGGGCCGGCGGCAGGGCGTCGAGGAAGTCGGCGCACGGTGCGAAGAACTCGCAACCGGTCACCGCGGTGGTGAAGTCGAGCAGCGCGTCGTAGTTGCCGGGCGGATCGCCGATGAACATCTTCTCCAGCATGGTGTCGGTGACGTCCGGGGTCTTGGAGTACGCGATGTAGTAGGTGCCCTTCACGCCGGTGCCGGAGGCATCGCCGTACGGCATGTTGTCGCGCACGATCTGCAGCTGGTTGCCCTCGGCGTCGTTCACCTGGTTCACCGCGATGTGCGCGTTCACCGGCTTGACGTCGTCGTCCATCTCCACGTTCTCCGACTTGCTGCGGCCGAAGACGTTCTCCTGCTGTTCGACGGTGATGCCGTTCCACTTGGCCATGTCGGTCTCGTAGCGCTGGACCGTGATGTAGCTGCCGCCGGCGAAGGCCGGATCGTCGGCCGGACCGACCTGGATCGTGTCGACGGCGGCCTGGCCCTCCGGATTCTCGGTGCCGTCGACGAAGCCGGTCAGGTCGCGCAGGTCGAAGTACCGGAAGCCGTGGATCTCCTCGATGGTGCGCACGGAGTCCCCGAAGTCGGCGGTCAGCAGCTGGCCGACCTCGTAGCAGACGTCCATCGTCTGGGCCTTGATGTGCAGCAGGATGTCGCCGGGCGTGGCCGGAGCCGTGTGCACCTCGCCCACGTAACCCTTGAACGGGCGCAGCAGTTTGGGGCGGGCGCCGGCGAACAGCCGGTCCCAGGCATCCGAGCCGATGCCGGTGACGACGGTCAGGCGCGCATCCGGATTCCGCGAACCCACCGACCGGACGCGGCCGGAGAGTCCTTCCAGGGTGTCCCGGACCCGGTCCTCGCCGCCCGGTTCGATACCGAGGGTCAGAAAGATCGCGTATTTGGACTTCACGGTGAGGATGGTCTGCCCGGCTGCCATGACCCCAGCCTATCGCCAGTACGACCTGCGGAACGGCCGAGGCCGGGCAATCACTACGGATTGCCCGGCCTCGGCCGTGTCATTGGTCCTGCGTCGCGATCAGAAGAACGCGGGGCGGAAGGTGGTGGCCCAGGACTCCTTGAAACGGGCCTGCCAGTAGTCCCACCAGTGCGCGCCGTCCGGCGTGATGTGAGTGGTCAGACGCACGCCCGGCACGGTTGCGATACGCGCGATGTACAGCTGGCTCGACGTCGACGCGGCGACCTCCAGCGGCACCATCTGCGCGAACTTCACCGGGTTGAAGCCGGGGTTGCCCGGGGTCAGCGAGGAGTCGTAGCGGCTGCCGACGCCGGTGCCCGAGGACACGTAGACGCGGTGACCGGCGAGGTTGCCCGCGGTCAGGAACGGGTCGTTGGCGGCCCATTCGCCGGCGGGCCAGATGCCCCACATGTTGGTCGGGTTGCCGCCCATCTCGGCGACCGAGGCCTGAATGCCCTGGTTGAAGCCGGGCATGGTCACGGTCGGGTAGCCCGAGTACGACGCGACGGCCTTGTAGAACTGCGGGTGGCGCGAGGCCAGGTTCAGGGCCGCGGTGCCCGACATCGACAGGCCGGCGATGCCGTTGCGGCGGTTGTCCGAACCGTGGTTCTTCTTCATGTACGCCGGCAGCTCGCGGGTGAGGAAGGTCTCCCACTTGTTCAGGCCGAGGTGCGGATCGCGCTGCTCCCAGTCGGCGTAGAAGCTGCCGCCGCCGCCGAACGGAATGGCGACGTTGGTGCCCTTGCCGCGCATCCACTGCGCGACGTCGGTCTCGAGCAGCCAGCCGCTGCTGTTATTCGGGGCGCGCAGGCCGTCGAGCAGGTACAGCGTGGGCTTGTTGTTGCCGCCCGCGCTGATGATGCAGACGGGGACCGCGCGGTGCATGGCGGCCGAGTGGACACGCTCGACGCTGCCGGGGCAGGAGCCGCGGGCCTCGGCGTGCGGCGCGACGGCGGCCGCGCCGCCGAGCGCGGTAGCCGTGGCCAGGGCGACGGCGAGCAAGCGCTTACGGGCGCTGGAGAACATAGACAATCCTTTGGCGATCTTGGCCGACGCCGGCCGCGGTCGTATCGGTGCGAAACCCCCGAAGTTTCGAGCGCGCCCCTCGGGCGTGCCTCCACAGGGTACTAGGGCCCGGGATTTCGCTCGAGTCGAAGAATAACGGACCGATAACGGCCAAGCAAAGGGCCGGACACCGCCGGACAGTGGATAGGCTGTGCGATGAGCCACAGTGGTGGCGCAGAAGTTCGGGGAAGGAATGGCCGTGGGCGAACAGAGACAAGCCGATGCGATCGTCGTCGGTTCCGGGCTGGCGGGCCTGGTGGCGACCTACGAGTTGGTGCAGGCGGGTAAGCGAGTGCTCGTCGTCGATCAGGAGAACCGAAACAATCTGGGCGGGCAGGCGTTCTGGTCGCTCGGCGGCATCTTCCTGGTCGACAGTCCCGAGCAGCGGCGGCTGGGCATCAAGGACTCGCCGGAACTCGCCCTGCAGGACTGGCTCGGCTCGGCCGGCTTCGACCGCGAGGACGAGGACTACTGGCCGCGCCAGTGGGCGCGCGCCTATGTCGACTTCGCCGCGACGGAAAAACGCCAGTACCTGCGTGATCTCGGTCTCAAGTTCACCCCGGTGGTCGGCTGGGCCGAGCGCGGTGGCGGATTCGCCGACGGCCACGGCAACTCGGTGCCGCGCTTCCACATCACCTGGGGCACCGGCCCCGAGGTGGTCCGGGTCTTCGCCGAACCGGTGCTGGCGGCCGAGCGCGCGGGGCTCGTCGAGTTCGCCTTCCGTCATCGCGTCGACGAGTTGATCGTCGAGGGCCGCGAACCGGGTGCGCCGGACGCGGGCGACGGGGTGGTGGTCGGCGTCCGCGGTGCGGTGCTCGAACCGACCGACGCCGAGCGCGGGACCCCGAGTTCCCGTGTCGAGACCGGCGAGTTCGAACTGCGCGCTCCGGCGGTGATCGTCACGACCGGTGGGATAGGTCACAATCACGAGATGGTCCGGGAGAACTGGCCCGTGGAGCGGCTCGGACCGGTGCCCGAGCACATGATCGCCGGTGTCCCGGACTACGTCGACGGCCGCATGCTGAAGATCGCCGAGGGCGCCGGGGCCAACCTGGTGAACCGCGACCGCATGTGGCACTACACCGAGGGCATCCACAACTGGGATCCGATCTGGACCGATCACGCGATCCGCATCATCCCGGGGCCGTCGTCGCTGTGGCTCGACGCCGACGGCAATCGGCTGTCCGCCCCGAATTTTCCGGGTTTCGACACCAACGCCACGATGAAGGCGATCCTCGCGACCGGGTACGACTACTCCTGGTTCGTCCTCACCGGCGACATCATCGCGAAGGAGTTCGCGCTGTCCGGTTCGGAGCAGAACCCCGATCTCACCGGGAAGTCGCTCACCGCCGCCGCGAAGAGCCGGCTGGCGAAGGGGGCGCCGGGACCGGTGCAGGACTTCCTGGATCACGGCATCGACTTCGTGGTGCGCGACACCCTGCCGGAGCTGGTCGCCGGGATGAACGAGATCGGCCGGGGCGGGCACATCGACCTGCAGGAACTCGAGCGCACCATCTCCGCCCGCGACACGCAGGTGGAGAACGGCTACGCCAAGGATGCGCAGATCATGGCGATCCACAACGCGCGCAACTACGCCGGTGACAAGATCACCCGCGTCGCCAAGCCGCACCGCATCCTCGACCCCGAGTGCGGGCCGCTGATCGCCGTGCGCCTCAACATCCTCACCCGCAAGACCCTGGGCGGGCTGGAGACCAACCTCGACGCGCAGGTGATGCGGCCCGACGGGAATCCGTTCCCCGGGCTGTACGCGGCCGGCGAGGTCGCCGGTTTCGGCGGCGGCGGCGTGCACGGCTACAACGCGCTGGAAGGAACCTTCCTCGGCGGCTGCATCTTCTCCGGCCGGGCGGCCGGGCGGGCGGTGGCGCGCCGCTCCTGACCCGGAGCGGTACGTCGAGAGGCCGCGGTCCCCGGGACAGTGGCCTCGCGACCGCGGCTACGGGCGCTCGTGCCTGCCGTGCTGGTCGGTCTCCGGGGTGTCGTAGGCCGTCGGCTCCTCCGGCGCGAGCGGTTCGCCGAAGGCGAGCGGCTCGGTGTAGGCCGCCGGTGCGTCGTACGCGGGCCGCTGGAAGACGGACGTGTCGATGACGAAGTCCTCGATCGGCACGATGACGGTCGGCTCCTCCGGCGGCAGGTCCACCGGGATCGCCGCGATGGGATTGTCCAGCGGACGGAACTCGTCGGCCGGCGCCGCCGGCTCGAGGGGATGGTCGAAGACGATGGTGTCGACGGTGTCGTCGATCTCCGGCTCGCCGCCGGGGACCGGTGGCGCCCAGTACTCGTCCGCGGCGGTCGGTGCGGCGGCGAACGCGGCGGCCGGTGCACCGGGCCCGGGTTCGGGCTGCGGCGCGGCCGCGGTCGGATCGTCGTCGACGGGCGCGGCGAGATCCGGACCGGAGCCGCCGTCCCCGCCGGTGCCGTCATCGCCCCGGCGGCGGCCGCGGAAGAGCAGCAGGCCCCACACGGCCAGCAGCAGCGCACCGACCACCCCGAGGACGATCGGCAGCGTGGTGCCGCCCAGTTTCAGCAGGCCGCGGTAGTGATCGGCACGCTTCACCTGCTCGGCGACGGTGGTGTCGGACCACTTGAAATCGGCCTTGAGCGCATCCATCCGGAACTCGGTCACCGCGGCGGGGACGTCGCCCGGGTCGTCGGGGGACTTGAAGTACTGGTGCTGCGCTTCGAGGCCGTCGACGATGGTGCCGGTGGCCGGCTCCACCCACACCTCGCGCACGGCCGAGGCGTACCGGTGCATGGTGACCGGGGTGTTCGGCTTGATGCCGCGGCCGGTGATGCCCCACCACTTGGCAGGCATGGTCAGGATGGTGCCCAGCGCGGCCTCACCCTGCGGATTGGGCAGGTCGGACAGATCGGTCTCGGGGACCTCGGTCTTGAAGTGGTAGACCTTCAGCCCGTCGATGGTCTTCTCGTCGACGAAGCTGGCGACGGTGTCCTGCCGGGTGTTCAGGTCGTAGTAGTAGTAATTCCGCTTCTCGACGCCGAAGCCGAACTTGTACTGGAAGCCCTTCCGGTTCTCCAGCGGCACCGAGACGTCCTTGACCGACTCGCCGTCCGCGGGCGCCTCCATCTGGAGGAAGCTCACCTTGCCGTTGGGCACCGAGGTCTTCCGGTCCACCGACACGTGGTCGATGCTCGCGGTCAGCAGACCGTCGTCACACTTGCGTTCCTCGCCGGCCGGGGCGACGCTCGGCGTCTTCTCCTGCCCGTCGGCGTCGCGGATCCGTTCCACCAGCACGGTCTGCGCGGACTGCAGCGTCGCCTGCTCGGCGTTCGACGGCTCCACGATGATCGACCGGCGCTGCTGCTTGAGGTTCACGTGCAGCTGGGCGGCCTTGGACTTGGCGATGGAGCAGCGGTCGAAGATCACCGCGGGGAAGCGGTCACCGGCGCCGCCGCTGGCGATCGAGCTCGCATCGGAGGTGATGTCGAGGTCGAGCGGGACCACCTTGAGCTTCGGCACGAGGTATGTCGGAATGGTGATCGCCGCAGCGATGCATGCGAGCCCGAGAAAGGCCAGCAGCGCCATCCAGAAACGTCTCATGTGTTCGGCTCCAAGCAGCAGGGGTCGTCGGTACGGACCACATGTGGGTCCAGACTATTAGGTCGCGGCGTTCACCGGGTCTGTCCGCCCCGGTCGGCGCGGCGGTCGCGCTCGGCTTCCTTCATGATTCCGGCCATGTAGCCGTAGATCTCCCGGTCCGAGATCGCCTTCCAGCGCGGCGCGAGGAGCTTCATGTACTTCTCCACGTACAGCAGCTGTTTGCCGACCAGCACCAGCTCACGCGGCAGCCGCGCGTCGTGCGCCTTGGCGACGGCGGCCAGCTGGCGGCCCAGATCGGTGTAGCTCATCGAGCCCATCTCGGTGGTCGAGAGCGGAACGGTCACCTTCTTCAGGTCCTCGCCGCCCTTGGCCGTCGACCCGGGCTTGTGGACGGCGCCGAGCAGGAAGATCGCCCGGCCGGCGGATTCGTAGTCCTGCTTGACGATCAGATCGACCACCAGCTGGCGCAGGATCCGGCGGGTGCGGGCGTTGAACCGCCCGACGATGCCGAAATCGAGCAGGACGAGCTTGCCGTCGTCATCGACCAGGACGTTGCCGGCGTGCAGATCACCGTGGAACAGCCCGCCGTGGAACGCCGAGTCCAGCAGGGAGAGAAGGAGATTGCGGCACAGTGCCTCGCCGTCGTGCCCGGCGGCACGAACCGCGGCGACGTCGTCGATACGGACCGCGTGGATGCGCTCCATGGTCATCACGCGCGCGGTGGTCAGGTCGTGATAGACCTTCGGGACCCGCACCCGGTCGCCGAACGGCCCGGGTTGCAGGCACTCGAACCATTCCTCCATGGTGGCGGCCTCGTTGCGGAAGTCCAGTTCGGCGTTGAGGCCGTCGGCGAAGTCCTCCACCACGTGGCGGGCGCTCAGCATGCGGCCGTACTCGGACAGTTCGACGAGGCCGGCGAGTCGTTCCAGGATGGCGACGTCGGGCGCGAGGCGGTCGGCGATCCCCGGTCGCTGGATCTTGACCACCACCTCCTCCCCGGTGCGCAGGGTGGCGGTGTGGACCTGAGCGATCGACGCGGACGCGATCGGCTCGTCGTCGAAGGTCGCGAAGACCTCGTCGGCGCCCTGGCCGAACTCCTCGGCGATGATGCGGTGCACGTCCTCGGCGGACGCGGGCCGGACCCGGTCGAGCAGCGACTCGAACTCCTCGGACAGCGCCGGGGTGAAGACTCCGGGGCTCGACGCGATCAGCTGACCGAGCTTCACATACGTGGGACCGAGGTGCTCGAAGGTCACGCGCACCTCGTGCGCCACGTTCTTCTTGGTCGGCGCCTTGCCGTGGATCAGGTCGTTCGCGGTGGTCGCCAGGAACCGGCCGACCCCGAAGGCGGCGTGTGCCGCGGTGGAGGAGAATCGGGTGACCTCCGTGGCCGCGGAGACGGCCGGCAACTGCTCCCGGACGTCGTCGTCGACAGGCTTCTCAGTCATCACCGTTCCGTATAGTAGTCCGCGCCCGTACCGATCCGGATTTTCGTGACCTGCGTCAATGCGGCGGATGCGCGACGGGCCGGTCACGCCGGCCGTCAGAAGTGCCAGGTGAAGCGATACCAGTCACCGGTCACGTGGGCGTAGCTGATGCCGCCGTCGTTCGGGTCGGAGACCGGGACACCGACCGCGTCCGGGACGTAGGCCCAGCCGACGCTGTCGATGAATCCGCCGGGTGTGTAGAAGAGGCAGGTGCCGTCGTCGAGCCGCCGGGTGCGGTCGACGCGCACGGCGCCGTGCCAGGACTTTCCGCCTTCGGCGCACTCCTGCGCGGCATCGGTCAGGGCGCCGCGGGAGACGGCGAAGACCGCCTGGCCGGGCACCTCGAGGAACGCCAGGACAGCCGTCACGACCACGATGATCGGGGCGATCAGCGTGAGCCGCCAGGCGCGGTAGCGGACGGCGCCGACGATCGCGAAGGCCAGCCAGAGACCGCCGGCCACCAGAAGGCCGACGTAGGCGGCCAGCCAGCCGAGGAGATCGAGCCATTCGGCGTGTACGGCCAGGAGGATCGCGCAGAAGACGGCGGCCAGCGCGGCGGTGACGATCGTGGCGATCGTCCACCAGCGGGCGGCCGGGCGTTGCGGCGGCGTTGTTTCGGACATTGCGGTGGAGGGTAGCGAACCGGCGCACCCGATGAGGTCGGGTGCGCCGGTTCGGCGTGCCTGCGCGGCCGGGCGTCAGCCCAGGTCACCGGCCGACGACGTATCGGTCGACGAAGACGTATCGGTCGACGACGTGGTGTCACTCGCGGTCGTGGTGTCGCTCGCGGTGGTGGTGTCGCTCGCGGTCGACGACGAGGTATCCGAGGTGGTCGAGTTATCGGCCGCGGTCGTGTCGGTGGACGATTGCGAGTTATCGGTCACGGTGGGTGCGGTGGCGCTCGGCGCCGCCTCCGCGGTGGGCTGCTGCGGCGCCGGAGTGACGACCGGGCCGGTGGTGTCCGAGGTGGTGGTCGCGGCCGAGGGGGTGACCGGGGTCACGGTGTCGAGGCTGACGGCGGCGGACGTCAGATTCGGCGTCTGCGTCGGAGTGCTCGGAGCCGCGGTGGCGGTGGTGCCGTCGGTGGCGGTGGTGCCGCTGTTGCCGATCGAGCTGATGCCGCTCTTGATCGAGTCGACGACGCCGCTCAGCCACTGGGGCAGATCGCTCTCGACGCCGGTGATGTTGCCGTCGGCGTCGACGTTGAAGCGCACGATGTCGCTGCGGAACTCGGGGATCAGATTGGTGCCGAAGATGTCGAGCATCGATGAGGGCATGCCCGCGGTGCCGAGAAGCGGCAGGAACTGGTTGTTGTAGGCCATCGAGCTGAGGCCGATGTCGAGCGGGTTCTTGATGGCGTACACGGTGGTCGGGCTGGTGTCGGTCGTCTTCTGGAAGATGAACAGCACGCTGGTGCATGACTGCTGTGTCTCGCCCTTGACATTGCTGATGGAGGCTTGCGCGTACAGGGCGGTGCAGATGGTCTTGTCGAGATTGACCGGGTGATTGATGTCGGTGCCATCGCTGGTCTGCGCCGAGGCGAAACCGCCGAGTGCCGTCGCCCAGGTGCTGCGGCTGGCGAGCGACACCGCGGAAGTGATGCTGAGCGGCAGGGCCCGCGCCTTGGACGTGGTCTGCGGCGTGAGGTTCATGGCGATGGCGATACCGCCGGGTGCGCCGTTGGCGTCGGCGAGTGAGTTGCTGCCCATCGCGGTGGCGATGGCGCCGCTCAGGGGAGTCATCGTGGTGGCGTTCGCGACCGCCGTCGCACCGTTGATGGTGATGGCGCTGTTGTAGCCGCTGCCCGAGATGGTCGCGCTTCCCGTGCCGGGCAGTGCCGCGATCAGGCCGCGTGCCGCGGCTCCGTTGAGGTCGCTGAGGGACGCGTCCATCCCGAACAGCGGCAGGATCTTGTCGGCGACCTTCGCGACGATGGAGGCGCTGGCATTGGTGCAGTCGGCCGAGCCGTTGAACTGCGACGCGTTCGGCTTGTTGTTGTAGGCCCGCACGACGGTGGGACTCTGGCCGGCGACGCACTGCACGGGCGAGCCGAGCATGGTGTCGGCGTGGGCGGTGGCCTGCGGACCGATGGTGCCGGCGAGGACTCCGGCGGCCAGGCCGACGGCGGCCAGGGAGCCGGCTTTCCGGCGGGACGGACGAGACAGAGAGGCGAGAGACATGTATGTGACCCGTTTCACGAGAGATGGGAAAAGTGACAGAGCGCTCGGTCAGGAAATCTAGCAATGTTCGTTATCAGAAGTAATTTGCCAGCAGGCAGATGCCGGATATGTACCGTTTTCGCGGAAAAATTAGGACTAAAGTCCCTGCTTTGCTTGGGTTGGTGAAGCTTGTTCTGGTGTCACCCGAGCGATTTGTGACATCGCGGCATCCGGTGCGAAGTCTCCGCCCGACCCGTTTTCGATCATGAGTCGATAACCTGGTGATCGATGCGACGAAGGGTGCAGGGCGATGAGCGGTGAGCGACGAGCCGACCTGGTGGTGGTCGGTGCGGGCGTGGCGGGGCTGACGGCGGCGCTGACCGCGGAGGAATCCGGGCTGCGGGTGGTCGTGCTGAACAAGGGCCGCGCGTGGCGTCCCGAAGAGCTCGAGCAGTCGACGTCGACCTTCTACGCGCAGGGCGGCATCGCGGTGGTGGAGCCGGACAATCCGGAGGACAGTGTCGGGCTCCACGTGCACGACACGCTGCTCGCCGGAGCCGGGCTCACCGCCGAGGAACCGACCACCGAGATCGTCGCCGCCGGCTGGTCCGCGGTGAGTCGCCTGGTCGGCTGGGGTGCGCGCTTCGACACCGGGCCCGACGGACGCTTCCTGCGCACTCGCGAGGGCGGGCACAGCGTCCGCCGCATCATCCACGCCGGCGGCGACGCGACCGGTGCGCAGGTGCAGGCCGCCCTCGGCGCGGCGCTCGACGGCACCGGCGTCACGGTGCTCGACGATGCCCGCGCCACCGGGATCCTCGTCGCGCCGGGCGGCACCGCCGCCGGGGTGGCGTACACGGGTCCCGGCGGCGACGGGGCCGTGTACGCGCCCACCGTGTTGCTCGCGACCGGCGGAGTGGGGCACCTCTACGCGGCCACCACCAATCCGGCCGGGGCGACCGGCGACGGCATCGCGCTCGCGCTGCGGGCCGGTGCCGAGGTCGCGGATCTGGAGTTCATCCAGTTCCACCCCACGATGCTGTACGTCCCGGGCGCGCGGGGACGTCGCACGCTGGTCAGCGAGGCGCTGCGCGGCGAGGGCGGGCGGCTGGTCGACGCCGACGGCGAAAGCGTCACCGCGGGCGTGCACCCGCTGGGCGATCTCGCACCCCGCGATGTGGTCGCGCGGGCGGTGACCGCCGCGATGGCCCGCACCGGCGCGCCCTGCGTCTACCTCGACTTCACCGCGATCGCGGACTTCGAGCGCCGCTTCCCGACCGTGCTGGCCGGCGTCCGGGCGGCGGGCGTGTCCACCGACGACGGCCGGCTGCCGGTGCTGCCCGGCGCGCATTACCTGTGCGGCGGCGTGGTGACCGACACGCACGGCCGCACCCGGATCGAGGGGCTGCTGGCGGCCGGCGAGGTGGCGCGCACCGGTCTGCACGGCGCCAACCGGCTCGCCTCGAACAGCCTGCTCGAGGGGTTGGTGATGGGCCGGCGGGCCGCGCGAGTCGCGGTCACGCGCCGCGACGAGCCCCTCGCCGCCGCTCCGGTCGAGGTGCCTGCGCGCCGCCCCGCCGCCGATCGCACCGAGTTGCAGGACCTGATGTCGGCGCGGGTGGCGCTGCGTCGCGATGCGCCGGGCCTGGCGGCCGCCGCCGAGTTCCTTCGCGCCGCTCCGCTCCGGGAACAGACCGAGCGGGCCGACACCGAGGACGCCGCCCTGACCCTGACCGCGCGCGCCGTCGTCGCCGCGGCGACGGCCCGCACCGAATCGCGCGGCTGCCACTATCGGGCCGATTTTCCGGACGCCGCGGACTCGGCGCCGTCGCGCCGCTTCCGGCTCGCCGGGGAGGAGATCGTCGCCGCCCGGTAGCGTGACCGATGCCCTGGTTGTCGGCATGTCCTACCCACTTGTCGGCCGGACTTCGTAGACTGCACCCGAGCGGGGGACTCTCGGGGCCGAGGCATGAAGTGAGGTGGAGCAGCATGGTGCGCGCTCGTTGCTGGTCGTCGATCGTCGCCGGGCCCTCTGATCGTGCCGCGCTGCGGATGCCCCCGCAGTCGTCGTGGCTGCTCACTTGCGACCTGCCCGACGGTCATCCCGGATTCCACGCCAGCGACGGCGGTCGTGGCGGCACCGCCCGTCGCGCGTGGCTGCTCTGGGGGGATTTCGCGCGGACCCCGCAGGCGTGCCGCGAGCTCGCCCCGTGCGAGGGCCGGTCGATCGACGCCGCGCAGTGCACGTTGTTCGCCGGGCACGGCGGGATGCACCGCTTCCCGGCGCTGCGGCCGATCTCGGAGCCGCTGCCGGTCTCGCCGCCCGCGCCGGAATCCCGGCCCGCGCCGCGGCCCGTGCCTGCGCCCGCACGGCCGCCCGCAGCCGCACCGCCGCCCGCACCAGAGCCGATAGCCGTGCCCGCGCCGATACCCGTGCCGCCGGCCGAAGGGGTGGAGATGACCAAACAGCACAAGGACGCCAAGCCCGGCAAGCGCCGGAAGAACAAGGACGCGCCCGCCGACGCACCGGTCGATGCCGCGTACGCGACGCCGATGATCCAGGTCAACGACTACGCGGACCTGAGCCGGACGTCGTTCATCGAGGTGATCGGCCCGGACGGACAGAGCCGGACGGTGGTGGCCCCGGTGACCTCCGCGCCCGACCCGCGGCCGCAGCCGCCGACCGTGGTGAACGGTTCCCTCGCCGAACTGGAACGGGCCACCGTCGTGGCCGCCGCGGACACGGCACTGGCCGCCACCTCGGCGGCGGTCCGGGCCGCCGACACCCTGCCCGATGAGCAGTCGCTGGTGCGCAGGCAGGTCGGTGATGCGCTGCGCGAGGTGGCGCAGGCGCTCTCGAAGCTCGCCGACAGCCTCGACCCGCAGTAGACGCCGACGCGCGTCACGACCTCGAATCGGCGCGATGCGCGTCGTTCATCGACCACGACGCCAGGATTCTCAGCCGGTCGTGCGAGGCCGTGCCCGGCTCCGCCGACCACATCACCAACTGCTGATCCGGATCGCCGTCGTACCGGAAGCTGTCCCAGTCGAGCGTCAGATCGCCGACGACGGGATGGTGGAGCCGCTTGGTGCCGAACTGCTGTCGCGCCACCCGGCGGGCCGCCCACAGGGCACGGAAGTCCTCGTCGGCGGAGAGCCGATCGACCAGGGCGGCCAGCCGCGGGTCGTGTGGACTGTCGGCCGCGGCCATCCGCAGTACCGCGACGACGGTGCGGGCCACCGAATCCCAGTCGGTGTACAGCTCCCGGATCGCCGGATCGGTGAAGACCAGAACGGCGTAGTTGCGTTGCGCGGGTGGCAGTGTGCCGAAATCGGTGAGCAGGGCGGCCGCCAGATCGTTCCAGGCGACGATGTCCAGATGCCTGCCGAACACCAGCGCGGGCGTCTCGATCAACTGGTCGAGGATCCGCTGCACCTGCGGCCGCACCGGCCGGGCGGTGCGGCGCGGTGAGGCCCGGCGCTGCGACTGCCGGGCCAGCTCGCGGGCGTACTCGGCCTGGTCGTCGTCCAGCGAGAGCACCCGGATCAGCACCTCGAGCACCGACTCGGACGGGGCGAGCCTGCCCTGCTCGACGCGCGTGTAGTAGTCGTGGCTGATCGCCGCCAGGTCGGCGACCTCCTCGCGGCGCAGACCCGGGACGCGCCGGGGGCCGAAGCCGCGTTCGGGGAGTCCGACCTGGGCCGGGGTCACGTCGGCGCGCCGGGCCCGCAGAAATGCTCCCAGTTCTCGCAGGTGCGGCGCCTTCTCGGTCATGTCCTCGAGGCTAGGGCATCACCGGGCGGATGTTCCTGGGAGAAATCCTTCCCAGGAACACGCGGGGGCCGGACTCTACGATCGAGAGCGGAGGGGAATGACGGGAGAGATATGACGCTGGCGCTGTTCGATCGGGATTCCTCGGGCGCACTGGTGCCGCGCGACATCGCGGCGAGCGGCTGGGGCGAGGCCCAGATGCGCGGGCTGGCGGTGAGCGGGGCGCTGGCGCGCGGCGTCGAAGCCGAGATCGCCGCCCTCGGACGGGACGGCCTGCGACCGGCCCGCTGGACCCTCGACCTGTTCCGGCCCGTCGGCATGGCGCCGATCGAGGTCGTCACCGAGGTGGTCCGCGCGGGCCGTCGTCTCTGCCTGGTCGACGCCGTGCTCCGTCAGCACGGAAAAGCCGCCGCCCGGGCGAGCGCCCTGTACCTCGCGCCGAACGATGCGGTGAACGGCCGGGTCTGGTCCCCGGAGTCCGGGGTGGTCCCGCCGCCCGGACCGGAATGTCGTGCGGAGGGCCTGGAACGGCTCTATCGCACCGACGCGACCGACCGGTGGCAGCCGCCGTGGGAGACACCGCAGGATGCGAGCCGGACGCACGCCTGGCAGTACCCGGTGCCGCTGGTCACCGGCGAGGAACTGACCCCGTTCCAAGCGCTGGCCGGTGCCGCCGACGTGGCCAACGCCGCCCTCAACATGGGTACGCGCGGGCTGGAATACATCAACGCGGACGTCACTCTGCACATCGCACGACTGCCGCGCGGACTCGAGGTCGGCATGTCGTCGTCCGATCGCGTCGAGGGCGACGGTGTGATGACCGGCGTGGTCTCGCTGTACGACCGGGAGGGCGTGCTCGGCCTCGCCGCCATCACCGGCCTCGCCAATCCCGCCGCCGCCGTCGATCTCCGCCGGTTCGGCGCGCACACCGTGTAGAACGCGGGGCCTCGACTCGTGACGGAGAGTGGAGACACGCACTAGAACGTGTTCTAGTCTGGACGGCATGAGTGGTCTGGACCTGCCCGAAGTCATCTCCGTCGACGACGTTCCCGCGTTCTCCGACGAGGTCGACGTCCTCGTCCTCGGCGCCGGGATGGGCGGCTGCTGCGCGGCCCTGGAAGCCGCGCGCGCCGGAGCCTCGGTCCTGGTCCTGGAACGGTCCGCCGCGGCCGGCGGCACCAGCTGCCTCGCCGGTGGGCACTTCTACCTGGGCGGCGGCACCGCGGTGCAGCGGGCGACCGGGCACGACGACACTCCCACCGAGATGGCGAAGTACCTGACCGCCGTCTCCCGCGACCCCGAGCACGACAAGATCGCCGCCTACTGCACCGACAGCGTCGAGCACTTCGGATGGCTGGAGGCGCTGGGCTTCGAATTCGAGCGCAGCTACTACCCCGAGAAAGCGGTGATCCAGCCGCAGACGCAGGGCCTGATGTACACCGGGAACGAGAAGGTGTGGCCGTTCCGCGAACAGGCTGCCCCGGCGCCGCGAGGCCACAAGGTGCCGGTGCCCGGCGACACCGGCGGGGCCGGCCTGGTGATCGGCCTGCTGGTGGAACGACTGGCCGAGGCCGGTGCGCAGATCCGCTACGAGACCGGCGGGCGGCGGCTGGTCGTCGACGGCGACCGGGTCGTGGGCGCCTACTGGAAAGACGTGAACGGGAACGACGGTTGTATCCGCGCCGGTGCGACGGTGATCGCGGCCGGCGGTTTCGTGATGAACCCGGACATGGTCGCCCGGTACACCCCCCAGCTGGCCGAGAAGCCGTTCACGCTCGGCAGCACCTACGACGACGGGCTCGGCATCCGCCTGGGCGCGTCGGCCGGAGCCGAACTCAAGCACATGGACCAGGCCTTCATCACCGCGCCCGCCTATCCGCCGTCGATCCTGCTGACCGGACTGATCGTCAACGCCGAGGGCCGCCGTTTCGTCGCGGAGGACTCCTACCACTCGCGGACCTCGGGCTTCGTGATGGACCAGCCGGGAGCGAAGGCGTATCTGATCGTCGACGAGGCGCATCTCGAACGGCCCGAGTTCCCGCTGGTGCCGTTCATCGACGGCTGGGAGACGGTCGACGAGATGGCCGACGGCCTGCACCTCGACCGGGCCGCCCTGCGCGCGACCCTGGACCGGTACAACACCTACGCCGCGCGCGGCGAGGATCCGGACTTCCGCAAGAGCCCCGAATTCCTGGCCGCGCAGGACACCGGGCCGTGGGCCGCGTTCGACCTCACCCTCGGCACCGCGCTCTACGCCGGGTTCACCGTCGGCGGCATGTCGGTCACGGTCGACGGCCAGGTGCGCCGCCCCGGCGGGACGGTGATCGACGGCCTCTACGCCGCCGGGGCGTGCGCGGCGAACATCGCTCAGGACGGCAAGGGTTACGCCAGCGGAACGCAATTGGGCGAAGGCTCGTATTTCGGTCGGCGGGCCGGCCGACACGCGGCCTGTGCCCGGTCTTTCCCGGTGTGACCTGCGGCGTAGCCGATACACTCGGCCGGGTGCCTCCTCGTGACGACGGCAGCCGCGCCGCCCCGCCGGAGCTGTGCCGGTATCGCTGGCATCGGTACACCGAATACGTCCGGCCCCGCATGGTGATCCCGAACGTCCTGCTGCTCCTGTTCGGCGGGGCCGTGGCCTACTACGGCGTGGTCTCGGCCGATCCTCCGGTGGTCGTGGCCGGCGGGTGCATCGGAGTCTTCCTGGTGCCCGCCTGGCTGCCCGAGCCCCGGCGCATCGACGTGATCGACGATCCGGCGGCCGGTCCCGCGGTCCGGCTGCGGCGTCTGCCGTTCCTCCTCAATCCGCTCGCCTTCCTGCTCGTCGTCGCGGTGATGCTGCTGGGTGCCGGCATCGCGGACGTCGTCGACGGCAGGCTGACCGGCGGGCGGGCCCTCGGTGCGGTGCTGACCATGACCCCGATCCTGATTGGACTGCTGGCCTGGGTCCTGTACCGGAACCGGGGCTGCCTGGTCCTCACCGATGAGTGTCTCCGGACGGCCGACGGCCGGATCTGGCGATTCGGTGCCGTCCGGATCGGCACCGTGACCGGTGAGCAGGACGTCCCGCTCCTCGCCCTCGGCGACTCCGAGTCGTCGCGCCGGGGGTGGGCCGGGATGGGGGCGTACGGCGTCGACCTCAACACGATGGCATCGGTGCTGGTCGCGCTCGACGAGCGGCACGGCGCGGGCCTGCGGACCCCGCCCGGGGAGATCGTCGCCATGCTGACGGCGCCGCCGCCCGACCCGCTTCCGACGTTGGGCCTGGAGGCCGAGGTCTGCGTTCGGGCCGCGCGGCCGGATCGCGCCGCCGGCCGGCCGGCCCGCAAACCGCGCACATAGCCTATTCCGGACGGGTGGTGTAGGTCACGCGGCCGTGGGTGCCCGGGGGTGCGCGTGCTATCTTCGTGCCACGTTTTCCAGCAGCGGGAGCCGGACCGGCCTGCCCGTGACCTGGCGTGCCGAGTCCGACGATGTACCGGCACGTAGTGCGAGAACCGGCTCCGCCGAGCGTGCGTGCCGCATCGTGCTGCGCGCTGCGCGTCGTCGTTCCCGGTTCGCCGACGAGACCAAGGTGAAGCGAACTATGAGCACGGGAACGACATGTTGATCGGTATCCCCCAGGAGTCGAAGGCGGGCGAGACGCTCGTCGCGGCGACCGCGAAAACGGTGGCGCAGCTGCAGCAGCTCGGATACGAGGTGATCGTCGAGTCCGGTGCCGGAGCGCGGGCCGAGCAGCCCGACGACGCCTTCGCCGGGGCGGGCACCCGCATCGGTTCGGCCGACGAGGTGTGGGCGGCCGATGTCGTCGTCAAGATCAATGCTCCGACGGACGACGAGATCGCGCGCATGCGCCGCGGCGCCGTCCTCATCTCCATGATGGCGCCGGGCCGCAACCCCGAGCTGGTCGAGAAGCTGACCGATGCCGGTATCACGGCCCTCGCGATGGACGCCGTGCCGCGTATCTCGCGCGCCCAGTCGATGGACGTGCTGAGCTCGATGGCCAATGTCGCCGGCTACCGCGCCGTCGTCGAGGCCGCGCACGAGTTCGGCCGCATGTTCACCGGCCAGGTCACCGCAGCGGGCAAGATCCCGCCCGCGCGCGTCTTCGTCGTCGGTGCCGGAGTGGCCGGTCTGGCCGCGATCGGTGCGGCGTCGGCGATGGGCGCGATCGTTCGCGCCTTCGACGTCCGGCCCGAGGTGGCCGAGCAGGTCGAGTCGATGGGTGCGGAGTTCGTCAAGGTCGATTTCGAGGCGGAGAAGTCCGAGGACGGCTACGCCAAGGAGATGACAGCCGAGCAGCAGGCGGCCACCGCGGCGATGTACGACGAGGAGGCGCGCGCCGCCGACATCGTCATCACCACCGCGCTGATCCCCGGCCGTCCGGCGCCGAAGCTGCTCACCGCCGACACCGTCGCCGGGATGAAGAACGGCTCGGTGATCGTCGACATGGCGGCGGCCAACGGCGGCAACGCCGCGGGCACCGTCGCCGACGAGAAGGTCGTCACCGCGAACGGGGTGACCATCCTCGGCTACACCGATCTGGCCGGCCGGCTGGCCGCGCAGACCTCGCAGCTGTACGGCACCAACATCGTCAATCTGCTCAAGCTGCTCACCCCCGGCAAGAACGGTGAGCTGACGCTCGACTTCGACGACGTGGTGCAACGCGGCATCACCGTCAGCAAGGACGGCGAGGGCATGTGGCCGCCGCCGCCCGTGCAGGTGTCCGCCGCGCCGAAGGCCGCGGCCGCCGAGGCCGCGCCGGCCGCCGAGCCCAAGGAGCCGATGTCGGCGGGCAAGAAGGTCGGCCTGGTTCTGGTCGGCATTCTGGCGTTCTTCCTGATCAACGCCTACGCGCCGGGTCAGATCCCGGAGCACTTCATGGTGCTGATGCTGGCGATCGTGATCGGCTACTACGTGATCGGCAAGGTGGCGCATGCGCTGCACACGCCGCTGATGTCGGTGACCAACGCCATCTCGGGCGTCGTGGTGGTCGGTGCGATCCTGCAGATCGCGACCACCAACACCACCGTGCTGGTGCTGTCGACCATCGCGATCCTGCTCGCCTCGATCAACATCTTCGGTGGCTTCTCGGTCACCCGTCGCATGCTGTCCATGTTCAGCAAGGGAGCCTGAGCGACCATGATCACTATCGGAACGATCTCTGTCGCGGCGTACATCGTCGCCTCGTTGCTCTTCATCCTGTCGCTGGCCGGACTGAGCAAGCACGAGTCCGCCAAGAGCGGCCTCACCTACGGCATGGTCGGCATGGTCATCGCGCTCGCCGCGACCATCGCCCTGATGGTCGACCACTGGAACGACCTGCCGTTCGACGGCGCCGCATTCGGCAAGTGGCTGCCGATCGGCCTGCTGATCGCCGCCGTCGTGGTCGGCGGCCTGGTCGGCCTCTGGCGCGCCAAGGTGGTCGAGATGACCGGCATGCCCGAGCTGATCGCGCTGCTGCACTCGTTCGTCGGTCTCGCCGCGGTCCTCATCGGCTGGAACGGTGCGATCAACGGCGTCGAGAACGTCAGCCCCGCCGACTCGGACTACGGCGCCCTGGTCGGCATCCACGCGGCCGAGGTCGCGATCGGCATCTTCATCGGTGCGGTCACCTTCACCGGATCGATCGTCGCCAACCTGAAGCTGTCGGCGCGGATCAAGTCGTCGCCGATGATGCTGCCGGGTAAGAACCTCATCAACGTCGGTTCGATCGTCGTCTTCATCGTGCTGACCGGCGTCTACGTCGCTCGCGACGTGAAGGACGACACCACCGGTTACGTGCTGCTGGCCGTCATCACGGCGGTCGCCCTGTTCCTGGGCTGGCACCTGGTGGCCTCGATCGGCGGCGGCGACATGCCGGTCGTCGTGTCCATGCTGAACTCGTACTCCGGCTGGGCGGCCGCGGCGTCGGGCTTCCTGCTCGACAACAACCTGCTGATCGTCACCGGTGCGCTGGTCGGCTCCTCGGGTGCCTACCTGAGCTACATCATGTGCAAGGCGATGAACCGGTCGTTCATCTCGGTGATCGCGGGTGGCTTCGGCATCGTCGCCGGCCCGTCCGACGACACCGACTACGGCGAGCATCGGGAGGTCAACGCCGAGGGCGCGGCCGAACTGCTCGCGAACGCCAAGTCCGTGGTCATCACCCCGGGCTACGGCATGGCCGTGGCACAGGCGCAGTACCCGGTCGCCGATCTGACGGCCAAGCTGCGCGCGAAGGGCGTCGACGTGCGGTTCGGTATCCACCCGGTCGCCGGTCGCCTGCCCGGTCACATGAACGTGCTGCTCGCCGAGGCGAAGCTGCCGTACGACATCGTGCTGGAGATGGACGAGATCAACGACGACTTCGGCGACACCGATGTGGTCCTGGTGATCGGTGCCAACGACACCGTGAACCCGGCCGCCTCGGAGGATCCGGGCTCGCCGATCGCCGGTATGCCGGTCCTCGAGGTCTGGAACGCCAAGGACGTGATCGTCTTCAAGCGGTCGATGGCCGCCGGATACGCGGGCGTGCAGAACCCGCTGTTCTTCCGGGAGAACACCCAGATGCTGTTCGGCGACGCCAAGGACCGCGTCGAGGACATCATCGCGGCGCTGTAGCCGGCCGGCTCAGTCGAGACCGAGGGCCGCGCACCCAGCCGGGTGCGCGGCCCTCGGTAGTCTGACCACATGGGAGAGGTGACGAGGCCCGACGACTTTCTGATCGCACGCAATCCCGACGAGGCCTCGACACTGCCGTATCTGCTTCTGATTCCGGTGGGCGACCGGGGAATCGTGCTCAAGGCACGGGACACCTGGCCGGGCGCAACCAAGGTGTACTGCCATCGTGGCGAGGGCTGGCCGGACGATCCGGAGATCATCGAGACCGTTCCGGTCAGGTCGGTGAGCCGTCGTGGGGCGGCCATCGACTTGGTTCTCGAACGCACCCGGAAGAACCGCTCGCAGTTCGTGATCACCCGGGCCCGCGGTCGGGAGGTGATCTTCTGGCAGTCACGCCTGACCGCGAAGCAAGCGCGGCCGCAGGTTGCACTGCCGACCGCGCGTGCACACGGGGAGGTTCTGGACATCGTCGTCGACTCCGGGGAGAAGTACGCCTACGGTTTCGGCCACCAGCAGGCGACGACCAGTAAGCGCAAGCTCCCGATCGGCGACTACGCGGTCTTCGACGATGACCATCTCGTGGCGGTGGTGGAACGCAAGTCCATGGGCGACCTCACCGGCAGCCTGATGAACGGAAGACTGAACTACGCGCTCGCCGAGCTATCCGGGCAGTTTCGTGCCGCGGTGGTCGTGGAGGCGTCCTACA
The DNA here is from genome assembly GCF_052036135.1 of Gordonia marina. NCBI lineage: Bacteria > Bacillati > Actinomycetota > Actinomycetes > Mycobacteriales > Gordoniaceae > Gordonia > Gordonia marina. The sequence continues at coordinate 86,325 of NZ_JBPSDN010000005.1, read as the reverse complement.
GCCAGGTCTTCAAGCAGGAGTTCGCGGCGGGATCGGTGATCGCCGAGGCCGTCGCCGAGGCGCAGATCCGTTTCCCGGCGGTGCCGATCGTGTTCTGTGACAACCGGAAGCTCGCCGAGGAGTGGGCCTACCGCTGGCTCGGTGCCGCACTGCATGAGTGGCGCCAGCGGCAGGGCACCGATGTCGTCGTCGCGACGATCGCGCCGGGACCGGAGGCCTCCCCGAAGCAGATCCGGGTGTGGGCGGCGGCCCGGGGACTCGACGTTCCGGCGAAGGGTCGCATCCCCAAGGCTGTCCGCGAGGCCTGGGAGCGCCGCAACGACTGACCTCACCAGCGGGACAGTGTCCGGAAGTGCGTGGTCAACCGGTGATCGTCGATCACGTGAAAGGCCAGGCCCGGTCCCTGGGTCTCGTTGACCCACCCGGTGCCCTCGACGGGGAGATTCAGCGTGGAGGCCACGCCGGGCGCGACGATCAGCGGGCGCCCGGCGAAGACGCTCGCGGCCGGCGTGTGAACGTGCCCGGTGACCACGCCGACGATGTTCGGATGCTCGGTGACCAGTGCGGCCGCGTCCGCCGCGTTGCGCAGTCCCCGCGCGTCCATCGTCGGCATCCCGATCGTGACCGGCGGATGGTGCCAGGTGAGCAGGACGTCGACGTCGCCGGCCGCGGCGATCTCGCGGCGCGCCCAGGCGAGGGTGCCGTCCGATAATTCGCCCTCGGCACGGCCGGGTATCGAGGAGTCGAGGCCGAGGATCAGCAGATCGTCCAGGCGCAGTGCCGAGTTCACCGGCGCGATCGACGGTGTGCCGGTGAACTGAGCGGTGTAGGCGGCCCGGTCGTCGTGGTTCCCGAGAACGGCGACGATCGGGAGATCGGACACCAGGTTCGCCGCCAGTTCCGCGTACTCGGCGGCGGCGCCCTGGTCGGTCAGGTCACCGCTCAGCAGCAAGGCCGAGACGGGGGTGCCGTTCCGGCCCGTGTGATCGAGGTAGTCGAGGACGGCGGTGACCCGGTCCCGGTGCTCGGCGGTGCCGTCGAAGTGCAGATCACTGATCTGTGCGACCACGACCATCGCCGGCACCACCTCGGGATTTCTCGACTCCGCCCGCCCGGACGGCCGCCATCACGCTATCGGTTCGGCAAGCTTACCGGCGCGTCAGGAGGGGCAGGTGTGACCGGCGGATCCCCGGCCCCCGTGAGGTGGTTCACCAGACTGTCGTATCTGTCGGTCGCCGACCGACGGATACGACGGTCACGGGCGGGACATCGGCCTCATCGCCGGGCCGACGGCCGAGCACCCTCCCCGGACGTCACATCCGGCTCGGGGCGGCCACCGACACGATCACCTCGGGGGCGAAGCGGTACGGATTCGACGCGAGCACGCCGCCCAGGTGCTTGCGCAGCCGGGACATCTCCGAGCGTGCGGCGATGCGCTGACCGGGGTTGCCGAAGAGTTGCTCGGCGAGCTGTGCGGCGCTGAGCCCGCCGGGGTGGGCGGCGAGCAGCCGGAGCAACTGTGCGTGGCGCGGGGAGGGCCGGTGCACCCAGGTGCCGCCGGCACCGGTGACGCGGACCAGCGGTTCGTCGCCGGACAGCAGTTCCACGTGGATCCGGCCGGGCGCGGTGTCCGTGGCGGCGACGCGCACCAGCCAGCCGCCGGGCATCGGCTCCAGATCGCAGTCGCCGATCCCGTGCAGGTAATGCCTGCCGGCCGACACCGCCCGCGGGAAGGGCAGTCGCGGTCGCGGGTCGACGCCGTCGAGCGCCGCCACCCAGCCGAACGAGTCGACCGCGAACGCCGGACCCGATGAGCGGGCCAGGATGGGCGCGGCGACCGCGCGCAGCTCGTCGAGCCGTGCCCGGTGCGCCTCGCGCAACTGTGACTGCGCGAGCCGGGCGACGGTGTCGACCAGCGCGAGCGTGGTCGGATGGATGGTGGCGGCCGGCCCGGAGACATCGACCACGCCCAGGACCGCGCCGGTCCGCGGGTCGTGGATCGGCGCGCCGGCACAGGTCCACTCGTGGTGGCTGCGCACGAAGTGCTCGGCCGAGAACACCTGCACGGCACGCCCGGAGGCGAGGGCGGTGCCGATCGCGTTGGTGCCCACCGACCGTTCCGCCCACGACGCGCCCTCGGTGAATCCGAGCCGGTCCGCGCGGTGCAGCACGCGGTTCACCCCGTTGCGCCAGAGCACACGACCGGTCGCATCGGCGACGACGAGGATGTTCTCGCCGTCGACGATCAGCGTGTCCAGGTGATGCATCAGCGGGTCCAGCAATTCGCTGAGGCCCGACGCGGACCGTCGTTCCTGCAGGTCCGAGGTGTCCAGCGGAGGTTCACCGTCCGAATCGGGCCGGACCCCGGCCTGTCGTACCCGGTCCCACGACTCGCCGATCACCGAGCGCGGTCGAGCCGGGGGCTTCTCCCCGGCCATCGACGCGTCGTACACGGCGTGCAGCACCGCGGCATAGGCGCGCGGATCGTCGCCGGCGGCGAGAGCCGGTTCGAGGATCGGGGCAGACGTCACGTAGCGGCCTCCGGTGTGGTTGTGGTCACAGTCGAGAGTCCTCGCGCGTACCCGTTCCGTCAACCTCCGGCGCGCTGCAACCCGCTGCAACCCTTGCCGCCCCGCCGGGCCGCGCGGTGTGCTGGCCATCACATTCCGCGCCGGTGGTCCGGCGCACCGATCCCAAGGAGCAGCAATGACGCAGACCCTCGAACCCGAGGTCGCCGCGCCGTCCGCACAGGAGCGTGTCGACGCATGGCTCGCGGCGTTCTCGGCCGCGCTGGAGGCGGGCGACGCCGATGCCGCGGCCGCGATGTTCGCCGACGACAGTTACTGGCGCGACCTCGTCGCCTTCACCTGGAATCTCAAGACGTCCGAGGGGCGTGACGAGATCGCGGCGATGCTGACCGACCGGCTCGGCGGCACCGCGCCGTCCGGCTGGCACACCGCCGAGCCGGCCACCGAGACCGACGGCGTCGCGGAGGCCTTCATCGCCTTTGAGACGGCGGTCGGCCGCGGCGAGGGCCACCTGCGCATCAAGCCCGGCCCGGACGGCGACGACCAGGGCTGGACGTTGCTCACCACCCTGCAGGAGCTCAAGGGCCACGAGGAGCCGGGCGGCTTCTCCCGCCCGCTCGGCGCGGTCCACGGCAGCGACCCCGACCAGCGGTCGTGGGCGCAGAAGCGGGAGGACGAAGAGGCCGCACTCGGCCGCACCGTGCAGCCGTATGTGCTGGTGATCGGCGGTGGCCAGGGCGGCATCGCGCTCGGCGCGCGGCTGCGGCAGCTCGGAGTGCCCTCGCTGGTCGTCGACAAGCACGACCGGCCCGGCGACCAGTGGCGGAAGCGCTACAAGTCGCTCTGCCTGCACGATCCGGTCTGGTACGACCACCTGCCGTACCTGCCCTTCCCGCAGAACTGGCCCGTCTTCGCGCCGAAGGACAAGATCGGCGACTGGCTGGAGTTCTACACCAAGGTGATGGAGGTCCCGTACTGGTCCAAGACCGAATGCGTCGAGGCGTCGTACGACGAGGAGGCCGGCACCTGGACCGTCCGGGTGAATCGCGATGGCGAGGAGCTGACCCTCCATCCGACGCAGCTGGTGCTCGCGACCGGCATGTCGGGCAAGGCGAACGTGCCGAGCTTCCCCGGCCAGGACGTCTTCGCCGGGGAGCAGCACCACTCCAGCCGGCACCCGGGCCCCGACGGATACGTGGGCAAGAAGGTCGTGGTGATCGGCGCCAACAACTCGGCGCACGACATCTGCAAGGCTCTGGTGGAGAACGGGATCGACACCACCATGGTGCAGCGCAGCTCGACGCACATCGTGCGCTCGGACTCGCTGATGGAGATCGGCCTCGGCTCGCTGTACAGCGAGCAGGCCGTCCGCGACGGGATGACCACCAAGAAGGCCGACTTCACCTTCGCCTCGCTGCCGTACCGGATCATGCACCAGTTCCAGATCCCGCTGTACGACCAGATCCGCGAACGGGACAAGGACTTCTACGACCGGCTGGAGGCCGCCGGTTTCGATCTGGACTTCGGCGACGACGACTCCGGGCTCTTCATGAAGTACCTGCGCCGCGGCTCGGGCTACTACATCGACGTCGGTGCGTGCGAGCTGGTCGCGGACGGCACCATCAAGCTCGCCAAGGGCGGCGTGGACCATCTCACCGAGAACTCGGTGGTGCTGGCCGACGGCACCGAGCTGCCCGCCGACGTCGTGGTCTACGCGACCGGCTACGGCTCGATGAACGGCTGGGCCGCCGACCTCATGGGGCAAGAGGTGGCCGACCGGGTCGGCAAGGTGTGGGGCCTCGGCTCGGACACCACCAAGGATCCCGGGCCGTGGGAGGGCGAGCAGCGCAACATGTGGAAGCCCACCCAGCAGCCCGGCCTCTGGTTCCACGGCGGCAACCTGCATCAGTCGCGGCACTACTCGCTGTACCTGGCGCTCCAGCTGAAGGCCCGTTACGAGGGGATCGACACCCCGGTCTACGGCCTTCAGGAAGTACATCATCTGAGCTGACGCGGGCTCATCGTCCGCGGTGACTCCGATTCGCCGAACCGTCGTATCCGTTGGTCGCCGACCGACGGATACGACGGTTTCGCGTGTTCTACAGGTCGCCGGGCAGCTTGTCGCGGCGGATCCCGCGCCAGGCCGGGTGCCGCAGGTGCCCGGTCGACGTCCAGTCCATGAATCTGACGTCGGCGACCAGCTTGGGCAGCACCCAGATCGCGCTCGACGCGACCGGCGCGTCGACGCCGCCGATGAACGGGCAGCGGCGGATCTCCAGCTCGCGCAGCTCGGCCAGCAGGTCGGTCGCCTGGGACTGGGTCCAGCCGGTGCCGACGCGCCCGGCGTAGCGCAGACCGGTCGCCTCGGGCAGCCCGACCAGCACCGAACCGAGGTTCCGCTCGTTGCCCTCCCGGCCCATGCGGAAGCCGCCGATCACCACCTCGATGTCGTTCCAGTTCTTCTGCTTGCGCCAGTCGGGGCTGCGCGTCCCCGGCCGGTAGGGCGCCGACCGGCGCTTGGCGACGACGCCCTCCCAGCCGCGGTCGCGGGCCTCCCGGGCGGCACGGGCGCCGGGGCCGTGCAGCAGGCCGGGGATCTCGATGGCCGGCGTGCCGGCGAAGCGGGGCGCCAGATCGTCGAGCACCGCCCGCCGCGCCTCCCACGGCAGGTGCGACAGGCCGTGCCCGTCGAACTCCAGCACGTCGAACAGGTACAGCCGCAGCAGGTATTCGCCGGGCCGCCGGCGGCGGGAGGCGAGCAGCGTGAAGTCGGTCTGCCCGCTCGCGTTGATCGCCACCGCCTCGCCGTCGAGCACCGCGGTGTGCCCGGCGAGCGCGTCGCGCAGCACCCCGAACTCGGGGAAGTCCGCCGTCATGTCGACCCCCGAGCGTGAGCGCAGTCGCAGTCCGTCGCCGGTGAGCCGCGCCAGGATCCGATAGCCGTCCCACTTGCCCTCGAACGCCCACTCCTGCTCCGGCAGCTCGTCGATGGCCTCGTCGACGGCCAGCATCGGCCGCGGCACGACGACCGTGCCCGGGCTCCGCGGCGGCTCGCCGTCGTCGGCCTGCCGGGAGGTGGCCGTCGCGTCGGCCGAACGGAGCCGCGCCCCGTCGTCGCCGCGCCGATGCCGCCGGTACACCCCCAGGTCCACGACCCCCTCGGGAAGCGGCTGCGGCGTGTCGTCCAGCCCGGCGAGCAGGTCACCGGAGGCCGAGAACCTTTCCCGCACTTCGGAATACCGCAGCTGCCGCAGATCCGGATCGGCCAGCTCGGACCATTCGCGCGGCGCCGCCGCCCACGGCTGTTCCAGGCCGCGCAACGAGTAGGGGCTCAGCGTGGTCTTGGCCGCGCTGTTCTGGCTCCAGTCCAGGAACACCCGGCCGGGGCGGGCGGCCTTGTTCATCGACGCGGTGACCTCGTCCGGGTACGTCTTCTCCAGGGAGACGGCGATCTCCTTGGCGACCGCGCGCGCCGAGTCGCTCCGCACCGGGCCGGGCAGCCGGCCGTAGACGTGTATCCCCTTGCCGCCGCTGGTCACCGGCCACGACGGGATCCCGGCGTCGTCGAGCAGCCCGCGGATGGTCAGCGCCACCTGCGCGCACTGGGTCAGCGGCACGCTCGGCCCCGGATCGAGGTCCAGGACCAGCCGGTCGGTGCGCCGCGCGTCGGGCGTGGACAGGTCGATCCGCCATTGCGGGACATGCAGTTCCAGCGCGGACATCTGCGCCAGCCACACCAGCACCGCCGCATTCGACGCGACCGGGTACACCTTGTCGTCGGTGGCGTGCGCGATGGTGAAACGCGGAATCCACGCGGGAGCGCCGGCCGGCATCGTCTTCTCGAAGAACGGCGCCGACCCGGTGCCGGACGGCCACCGCTTGCGCGTCACCGGGCGGGAGGCGAGGTGCGGCAGGATCGCCTCGGCGATCGCCAGGTAGTAGGTGATCACGTCGTACTTGCGGGTGCCGGTCTCCGGATAGAGGACGCGATCGAGGTGGGTCAGCGCGATCGCGTGCCCGTCGACCACGAGATCGTCCTTCGCCATGGGTCCATTCTTCCTGTGGTCTTTGGCACAATGGCCGGTATGCGCTCGATCTGGAAGGGTGATCTGAGCTTTGGCCTGGTGAACGTGCCGGTCAAGGTCTACTCGGCGACCCAGAGCCATGACCGGTCGTCGCACCAGGTGGACGCGAAGGACGGCACCCGGATCCGCTATCGGCGTGTCCGCGAGGGTACCGACGTCGAGGTCGACTACAGCCAGATCGCGAACGCGTACGAGAGCGACGAGGGCCGGTCCGTCATCCTGACCAAGGACGATCTGGCCTCGCTGCCGGTCAATCGGAGCCCGGAGATCTCGATCCTGGAGTTCGTGCCGGCCGACCAGGTGGACCCCATCTACTTCGACAAGGCCTACTACCTGGAACCGGCGTCGAAGTCGCCGAAGGCCTACACGCTGCTGGCCCGCACGCTGGAGAGCACGGACCGGCTCGCCATCGCGATGTTCACCCTCCGCAGCCGCACCCGGCTGGCGGCGCTGCGGGTGATCGACGGGGTGATGACGCTGCAGACGCTGCTCTGGCCCGACGAGGTCCGCAAGCCCGACTTCGGTTTCCTCGACCAGGACGTGGAGATCCGCCCGCAGGAACTGGAGATGGCCTCGTCGCTCATCGACACCATGGCCACCGACTTCGACCCGAGCCGATTCGAGGACGTCTACGAGACCGAGCTCGCCAAGCTGATCGAGGCGAAAGCCGGTGGGGGAGAGGCATTCCCGGAAGAAGCCGAGGCACCGTCGCACGACGATGACGAGGTGGCCGATCTGTTGGCCGCACTGCGCGCATCGGTGAAAGACCGGGCGGGCGCCGCCGAAGCGGCCCCGGCCGCCGACAAGAAGCCCGCCGCGAAGAAGACGACGGCGCGCAAGTCCGCGAAGTCGGCGTGACCGCGGAACAGGCAGGAAAGGACACGATGACGCCCGACAACGCTGAGACCTACGACGTCCTGATCGTGGGAGCCGGGCTCTCCGGGATCGACGCCGCCTACCGGCTGCGGGAGCGGAACCCGGAACTGAAGTACCTCATCGTCGAGAACCGGGAACGGATCGGCGGCACCTGGGATCTGTTCCGCTATCCCGGGGTCCGCAGTGACTCCGACATCTTCACGCTCAGTTTCCCGTGGAACCCGTGGCGCGGCACCAAGACGATGGCGCGTGGCGACGAGATCCGCGAGTACCTGGAAACGACGGCGCGCGACTTCGGGATCTACCCGCACATCCGCTTCGCCACGCAGGTCACCGCGGCCGACTTCGCCACCGATACCGACCTGTGGACGGTCGACCTGCTGGCCGACGGCCAGACGCGCACCGTCACCACCCGATTCCTCTACCTGTGCACCGGCTACTACCGGTACGACGCCGGGTACCGCCCCGATTTCGCCGGCGAGGACGACTTCACCGGGCAGATCGCGCACCCGCAGTTCTGGCCCGAGGATCTCGACTACACCGGCAAGCGGGTGGTCGTGATCGGCAGCGGTGCGACGGCGGTGACGCTGATCCCGGCGATGGCACCCGAGGCCGCCCACGTCACCATGCTGCAGCGCTCGCCGACCTACCTGTTCCCGTACCCGTGGAGCGATCCGATGACGCGGCTCGCGCAGCGGTGCCTGCCGCGGCAGTGGGCGCACGACGTGATCCGGTACCGGAACATGGTCGTCACCATGGGCCTGTTCCTGTTCTGCCGCCGCTTCCCGAACGCTTCCCGCCGGCTCATCCGGCGCCTCGCCCTGCACTATCTGCCGGACGGATACGACGTCGACACCCACTTCAAGCCCGCGTATGCGCCGTGGGATCAGCGCCTCTGCATCATCCCCGAGGGCGACTTCTACACCGAGATCGCGAACGGCGACGCGGAGGTGGTCACCGACACCATCGAGCGCTTCACGCCGACCGGTATCGCGCTGACCTCGGGCCGGGTGCTCGACGCGGACATCGTCGTCACCGCGACCGGCCTCGATCTGATCGCGTTCGGCGGGATCGAGCTGTCGGTCGACGGCGAGGCAGTGGTCCCCGGTGAGCACTTCGGGTACCGCGCGTACATGCTGAACGACGTCCCCAACTTCGCCTGGTCGGTGGGCTACACCAATGCGTCGTGGACCCTGCGCGTCGACCTGACCAGCAAGGCGGTGGCCGACCTGATCGCGCACATGCGCGCGCAGGGCTACACCCGCGCGTACCCCGCGCTGAGCGGCCCCGAACCGGCGTCGCACGCGTTCTTCGAACTGAACTCGGGCTACATCGAACGGTCGGGCGGGCGGCTGCCGAAGGCCGGCGACCGGGCGCCGTGGCAGGTGCGGCACAACGCGATCATCGACGCCCTCGATGCCCGCCGGTACGACGTCACCGAGGAGATGGTCTTCTCGACCGCCCCGGCCGGCGCGGAAATGGAGAACGACCATGACATCCACGCGTGAGCACGCCGTCGCCGAGTTCCGCAGGCGCGTCGCCGACGGCGGGGTCAGCGATCCGGCCGATCTCGACACGATCTGGGCGGCGCTGCCGACGGTGGCCGTCGACGAGATCCTCGGCGACTGGCGCGGCGGCGAGCTGCCCTCCGGCCATCCGATGGACGGGCAGCTGGAGAAGGTCCGCTGGCACGGCAAGTGGTTCCGTGACCGGTACGACGTGGCGCCCATGGTCTGCCGCGACGATGACGGAAACCTGTTCTCCGACAAGGAGATCGGCAAGGGTGAGGCGAGCCTGTGGCCGGTGGAGTTCCGCGGTGAGGTGACCGCGTCGATGGTCTACGACGGCCAGCCGGTGATCGATCACTTCAAGCGCGTCGACGACGACACCCTGATGGGCATCATGAACGGCAAGGGCTCGCTGGTCCGCGACCGGCACTTCTACTTCTATCTGCAGCGCGACTCCGGGTCGCGGGACGGGGCGGTCTAAGCCATGTCTCCTAAGTCTCTTTCCGGTCCTCGGCGGCCCGCGCAGCGCCTGGCGGCGTTGTCGTCGGTCGGCATAGCGCCGCTATGCCTCCCTCCTCCGCCTTGCCAGCCGCCCAGCGGATCCACCGATGCCTTCGGAGAAGACTTAGGAGACATGGCCTGATGGTATCGGTCAACTTCGGGCGCGCCCGGCAGAACGAGGTCTACACCGCGGGCGTGCACGGCCGGACGCCCACTGTCCCCACGGACTTCGCCGAGCTGGAGCGTCGTGCGCGCGCCAAGATGTCCCGCCGGGGCTGGGCCTACATCGCCGGCGGCGCCGGTGAGGGGCGCACCATGGCGGCCAACCGGGCGGCGCTGGACCGGTGGGCGATCGTGCCGCGGGTGTTGCGGGACGTCAGCGAGCGCACCACCGAGATCGAGCTGTTCGGCCAGAAGCTCTCCGCCCCAGTGCTTTTCGCCCCGGTGGGCGCCGGAGCTCTGGCCCATCCGAACGCCGACGTACACATCGGGAAGGCGGCGGCCGAACTCGGCGTGCCGTACATCTTCTCCAATCAGGGCTGCGCCCCGATGGAGGAGGTCGCCGCCGCGATGGACGCCGTCGTACCGGGTGCACCGCGCTGGTTCCAGCTCTACTGGTCCACCGATGACCGTCTCGTCGACAGCCTCATCGCCCGCGCCGAGAAGATGGGGGCGGCGGCGCTGGCCGTCACGCTCGACACCACCATGCTCGGCTGGCGGCCGCAGGATCTGAATCTCGGCTCGCTGCCCTTCGCGCGGGCCGAGGGCATCGACCAGTACACCTCCGATCCGTCGTTCTGGGAGATCGTCGCGGAGCGGCTGCGGGACGCGTCGGCGGGTGCGGCGGGCGGGCAGGAGATCTCGCTCGGCGCGATCAAGACGCTCTTCTCCATCGCCCGCAACGTGCCGGGTGATCTGCGCCGGAATCCTTCGACTTCGCTCTGGAACCGCCTCACCGCGCCGGAACCGCGCGCCGCCGTCCAGACCTTCCTGGACATCTACTCGCGCCCATCGCTGAACTGGGACGACATCGCCACGCTGCGGGATAAGACCTCGCTGCCGATCGTGCTCAAGGGGATCCTCCATCCCGATGATGCCCGCCGTGCCGTCGACCTCGGCGTCGAGGGCATCATCGTGTCCAACCACGGCGGCCGGCAGGTCGACGGCTCCATCTCCTCCACGGATGCGCTGGTCGACGTCGCCGACGCGGTGGCCGGACAGGTCACCATCCTTGCCGACTCCGGCTTCTACACCGGGTCCGACGTCTTCAAGGCGCTCGCTCTCGGCGCCGATGCGGTCTGCATCGGCCGCCCGCACATGTACGGCCTGGCCCTGAACGGCGCCGCCGGGGCCCGCGATGCCGTCGCGAACATCATCGCCGAGCTCGACCTCACCCTGGGCCTGTCCGGGCACACGGACGTCTCCGGTCTGGACCGTTCGGCGCTCAAAGACCTGGGGTGAGAGGGTCCCGGAATTCCGGCGAGTTCACGGGCCGGCGTCTGATACCGGTGGAACTGGTCGTCGTGATCGGCGTCTGGGTCACCCTTGCGATGGCGGCGGCCCTGATCGGTCTGGTCTTGGGGATCGCCGCGAACGGCGTGCGATCCGGGGTGCTGATCCCGCTGTCCGTGCTCCTCCTGGGAGGTTTCGTCTGGCGCGCCCTGATCGCCGGATACCGTGCGGACCGGCGCCTCTCGGCGTGTCCGGCCCCGGCTCCGGACGAGACGGTGCTGGTCGCCGTGCGGCCGGTCGCCCGGGGTGTCGCCGCGAGCACCGGGGCCGTGGCCCTCGTGCTGCTGTGCAGCGCGCTCGTCCTCGTCGTCAGCGGCAGTGCCTGGCGTCTGGACGATTCGCCGCGCGGTCGGCCGGACACCGAACGTGCGACGGAGACCTACACCGTCACCCCCGAACAGGCCGACGCCATTCACCGCCGGCTGGAGTCGGGGATGCCGATCGGCGATGTGTTGCGCGGGATGGAGCCGGCTCGCCCGGTCGCCGCCCCGGCGTCGGCAAGCGACACCGAGGCGGCGGTGGGGACCGGGCTCGTCCTCCTCGGGCTGCTGCTCGGACTCGGCGCGTTGGCGGGGTTCTCTGCGGGCTGGCTGGTGGCCAATCGTGGTCGAGACCAGCTCTGGCTCTCGGAGGCAGGTCTCGGCTATCTCCCCGGTCGGGCGGACGACGACGGCTATCTCCCGTGGCCGGAGGTGACCGCGCTGGAGTACGTCTGCGTCCGATTCCGGGGAGTGGTGTCGCAGCATCGCTGGACGGTGCGTTCGACCACGCGACCGCCGACCACGGTCTCCATGCCGGCGGGCATCGAACCGCGGTCCGACATCGTCTTTCTCGCACTCGGCGAACTCGCGCCGCACGTCATGACGTCTGCTCCCGATTCCCCGTCCGGACCGATGCCCTCGCGGTGATCAGGCGGCGACCCGGGTCACCGGCAAGTCTCCCGAAACGGATATTCGCTCCCGTGTGCGCCGTGCTCGGTGCTGCGTGCACCGTGTTGAGGCCGGGTCGGGCGATTATGCTGTGCGCATGACTGGTGGAACACCCCCGCAGGGCCCCTACGACAACCAGCCGGCCGGGAACCCGCCGCGGCACGGACAACCCGCCCCGGGTTCGCAGTACGGCGCGCCGGGGCAGCAGCCGTATGGCGCGCCCGCCCAGCCGCCGCGTCCGCAGCAGTCCTATGGTGCGCCGCAGCCCTACGGGAATCCGCCCCGGCCGTACGGTGCTCCGCCGCAGGCGCCGCCCGCCGGCCAGTATCCGCCCGGCCAGCAGGCGCCGCAGTATCCCGCTCCGCATCAGCCGGGACCGCCGCAGCCGGGCCCGCACCAGCAGGCTCCGCAGCAGCAGGCCCCGCAGCCGCACTACGGTGCCGCACCGCAGCACGCTCCGGCGCCGCAGCCGGGCGGCCCGCTCGGCCCGCAGGGTCTGCTGCTGACCACCAAGTTCTTCCCGCTGGCGTGGATCCTCTACTTCATCAAGCCGAAGGTGGAGATCGACGGCCAGCAGATCCCGGCCGTCTGGGGTGACAACACCATTCCGCTGCCGCCCGGTCAGCATCACCTGCACGTGCACGTGCCGTACATCCTCCCGCCGAAGATCGGTCCCGCCGACGCCACCGTCAACGTCGCACCCGGGCAGACCGTGGGCATGGAGTACCGCGCCCCGGCGTGGACCTTCAGCAAGGGTTCGCTCGGCGAAGGCCCGCAGCAGTACAACGGCGTCGGCCTCATGATCGGGATGATGGTCGTGCCGATCGCGATCATCGTCATTCTGCTCATCATCTTGCCGCTGCTCACCATGTAGCAGTCCCGGCGCGCGTTGGGATCACCACGCGCGCAACGGTTCTGATCGATCCACCGCGGCCCCACGATGGTCGTCATGACTCGACAGATCCGTTTCAACGCGTTCGACATGAACTGCGTCGCCCACCAGTCGCCGGGGCTGTGGCGGCACCCCGACGACCGGTCGTGGGATTACAACACCCTCGACTACTGGGTGGGGCTGGCGCAGCTCCTCGAACGCGGGCGGTTCGACGGCCTGTTCATCGCCGACGTGCTCGGCACGTACGACGTCTTCGCCGGCAACGACGAGGCGGCGATCCGCCAGGGTGCCCAGATCCCGGTGAACGACCCGCTGCTGCTGGTGTCGGCGATGGCGCACGCCACCGAACACCTCGGCTTCGGCATCACCACCGGCACCGGCTTCGAGCATCCGTACCCGTTCGCGCGGCGGCTCTCCACCCTCGATCACCTGACGCGCGGCCGGGTCGGCTGGAACGTGGTCACCGGATACCTGCCCGCGGCAGCGCGGAACATGGGCGACGACGCTCTGCTGGACCACGACAGCCGGTACGACCACGCCGACGAGTACCTGACCGTGCTGTACAAGCTGTGGGAGGGGTCGTGGGAGGACGACGCCGTCCGCCGTGACCGCGCCGCCGGAGTCTTCGCCGATCCGGCGAAGGTGCACCACATCGGGCATTCCGGTGAGCACTTCCGTGTCCCGGGCATCCACCTGGCCGAACCGTCACCGCAGCGCACGCCGGTGATCTACCAGGCCGGGGCGTCGCCGCGCGGACGCCGCTTCGCCGCGGAGAACGCGGAGGCGGTCTTCGTCGCCGCGCCGACCAAGGCGATCCTGCGGGGCCTGGTCACCGCGATCCGGGAGGAGCTCGCCGCCGCCGGCCGCGATCCGTACGACGCGAAGATCTACACGCTGGTCACCATCATCACCGACGACACCCCGGAGGCGGCCCGCGCGAAGGCCGAGGAGTATCGCCGCTACGCCTCCGACGAGGGCTCGCTGGTGTTCATGTCGGGGTGGATGGGCGTCGACCTGTCCGAGTATGAGCTGGACGATCCGATCGGCGACGTCGAGTCCAATGCCATCAGGTCCGCGGTCGCCGCGTTCTCGCAGGCCGACGAGAGCGGAAAGCTCTGGAGTGTCGGGGATCTCGCGAGTTGGGGCGGCATCGGCGGGATGGGGCCGGTGCTGGTCGGTTCGGGCGACGAGGTGGCGCAGACCCTCATCGACTGGGTGGAGGAGACGGACGTCGACGGCTTCAACATCGCCTACGCGGTCACGCCGGGGTCGTTCGAGGACGTCGTCGAGCATGTGGTGCCGCGGCTACAGGAACGCGGGGTGTATCCGGGCCACTACACGCCGGGTACGTTGCGGCACAAGTTGTTCGGGCGCGGTGACCGGTTGCCCGAGGTTCATCGCGCGGCGGACGTGCGGGTCGGAGCACCCGGGTCGACGATCGACGACTCGATCCGCGATCGGGCGCTCACGGGGGCCCGCGGGTGAGCGCGGCTCGTCGTGCGCGGGCGGCCGGCGCCCGCTGAACCGGCTCAGACCAGGGGACGATCCGTCCGGCGCCGCCATTCCAGGTCGGCGAGCAGCAGGTTGAACGGGAATTCGCGTAGCGGCTTGGGTAGCACGGGGATCAATCGCCGCGCGACCGCGGCATGCGCGCGGAAGAACCGGCGCTGTGCCGGGGTGTGATCGACCCGCATCTTCTCGCGGAACTCCGGCGGCAGGAAGCCGATGGTCATGGTCTCGGAGAACCAGCGGGTCAGCATGCGGACGGGCCCCAGGGAGAAGCGCATCTCCATGATGCCGAGCAGGTACCCGCGGATGGTGTCGTCGATCTCCAGCCCGGCCACCTGCTGCTGCCAGTACTCCTCGAAGTCGGCGCGGGTGGCCGGCCACATCTCGCGCGGCATCTGCAGGGTGGTGCCCATGACCGCGCCCTGCTGGTAGGCCTCCTCGGTGATCGATGCGGGATCGCCGAAGATCCGCTGCACGTCTTCCCAGCCGCGGTACAGGCAGGCGGCCACCCACAGTTGCAGCGCCGGGTCGAAGGCGTTGTACTTCACCGGGCTGTCGGCGTTCGACCGCACGTAGGCGTGGGACTTGTTCACCGCGTGGCGGTACGCCTTGCGGATGTCGGGGGAGCCCATGGCGGCGACGGCGAGGTAGGTGAGCGTCGTCCGGGTCCGCTTGACCGGGTGCTTGAACAGGTTGCCCGACTCCACCGTGCTCTCGTACACGCCGTAGCCGACGGCCGGGAGTGACAGTTGCATGATCACGTTCGCCGGCCCGGCGAGGAGTGCGAGCCCGAGCATGGGCAGGTTGCTGACCTCGACGGCATCGAGTTCCTCGCGCCGCGAGCGCGGCATGGTCTCGGCGTCGCGGGCGAGGGCGTTCGCGCGTCCGTCGCTGACGATCTCGGCGGTCATGACGACTCCGTATCTGATAACATCTGTTGTCACTTAATATTATATGATCGAGTTAACACCGGTCGGTGCCAGGTGTCAAGATGGACCGGTGACCTCTTCAGAATCGTCGCCGGACAAGCCTGGGACGCTGCGCGCCTATGGCGGGGAGGCCGGGGATGCGCGGGTGGCGCGGCGTCGTGCCGCGCTCATCGACGCGGCGCTGGACGTGTTCGGCGACCCCGAGGCCGCATCGATCACGGTCCGCGGAGTCTGTGCCCGGGCGGCGCTCACGCCGCGGTACTTCTACGAGAGTTTCACCGGCGTCGACCAGTTGATCGGTGCCGCCTACGACGAGGTGATCGCCCGGCTCGCGGGGGAGGCTCGGGAGGCCTTTCGGGCCGCCGAGACCCCTCGGGAACGAGTGGAAGAGGCGGTGCGCGCGCTGCTCCGGGTGATCGAGTCGGACCCGCGTGCGGGCCGGCTCCTCTTCGCGGACGCGATCGGCGGCGCGGTGATCGCGGCCAAGCGGGCCGAGTCGACAACGTTCCTGGTTCAGCTGACGAGTGAATCGGCGCGGGAGGGATTCGGGATGCGGCCCGGGCCCGACCTGACCGCCGCGGCGTATTTTCAGGTGGGCGGGCTCGGTCGGTTGCTGGGCGCGTGGTCGCAGGGCGCCATCGAACTGGATCGGGAGCGGATGGTCGCCGTGTGCGTGCGGATGTTGCTGCCATGAGCACCTGGCGCGAGTACGGCCCACCGGATCTGCCTGCACCGCTGGCCGCTGCTCTCGCGGCCTTCGCCGAGCACGGCTATCACGGCACGACGGTCCGGGAGATCGCCGGCCGCGCGGGTCTGTCGGTGCCCGGCCTCTACCACCACTACCCGTCGAAACAGTCTCTGCTGCAAGGGCTTTCGGAACTCACGATGTCCGAGTTGCTGGATCGCAGTGAGGCCGCACTCGCCGACGCGGGTGACGATCCGGTGGCCCGGTTCGACGCGCTGGTCGAATCGCTGTTGCGGTTCCACATGTACCGGCGGGAGCAGGCCTTCGTCGGTTCCACCGAGATCCGGAGCATGGACCCGGAGTATCGGCAGCGCTACGTCGCGCATCGCGATCGGCAGCAGCGGATGCTCGACGATGCGGTGGCCGCCGGCGTCGCGGCCGGGCTGTTCACCACCGGGTATCCGGAGGATGCCGCGCGGGCGCTCGCGACGATGTGCGTCGGGGTGTCGAGCTGGTACCGGCCGTCCGGTGCGCTCGACCCGGATGAGCTCGTCGCGCGGAACCTGGTGCTCGCTCGCGATCTGGTCGGGTACGTGCCGACCGCTTGACGTCGTGCCGCGGGGATGACACGGTGGACCTACCGAGCGATCGTTCGGTAGAAGGAGGCTGAGTGGTGGCTGTCGAACTTTCCCTGGGCGATGAGGTCGCCGATCTCGTGGAGCGGACCCGGACGTTCATCGACGACGTCGTGCTCCCGATCGAGAATCGGTATGCCGGCGATGTGATGGCGGCCGGTGGCGACGATCTGCGCCGCGAGCTGAACGCTCAGGCCAAGGCGCTGGGGATCTTCGCGCCGCATGCCCCCGTCGAGTTCGGTGGTCTGGGCCTGAACATGTCGGAGCGCTCGCCGGTGTTCACCGCCGCGGGTCACTCGACGTTCGGTCCGGTCGCGCTTCATCTCGGCGCGCCCGACGAGGGCAACGTCCACATGCTCGCCCACATCGCGAGTCCGGAGCAGAAGGACCGCTACCTCGCGCCGCTCGCCCGGGGCGACATCCGCAGCGCCTTCGCCATGACCGAACCCTCGCCCGGGGCGGGCTCGGACCCGAATGCGTTGTGCACCACCGCCGTCCGCGTGCCGGGCGGATGGAAGATCAACGGCGTCAAGCGGTTCATCACCGGTGCCGACGGCGCCGGAATGTGGATCATCATGGCGCGCACCAGGGGCGAAGCCGGCGACCGCGGCGGCGCGACGATGTTTCTCGCACCCGGCGAGGCGGCGGGCATCAGCGTCGACCGATACGTCCACACCTACGACCGCGGCATGATCGGCGGTCACTGCGAAGTGACCTTCCGCGACGTCTTCGTGCCCGACGAGGACGTGCTCGGCGAGGTGGACGAGGGCTACCGATACGCGCAGGTCCGGCTCGGGCCCGCGCGCATGACGCACGTGATGCGCTGGCTCGGCACCGCCGAACGCGCCCATGCGATCGCGTGCGACTACGTCGACACCCGCGAGGGCTTCGGCGGCCGGCTCGGCGACCTCGGCATGATCCAGCAGATGGTCGCCGACAACGAGATCGATCTCGCCGCCAGCCGGTCGCTGCTCACCCGGGCCTGCTGGGAACTGGACCGCGGCGAGCACGCCTCGGACTCGACCTCGATCGCCAAGACCTTCGGTGCGGAGGCCTTCTCGCGAGTCCTCGACCGCAGCATTCAGATGTGCGGCGGACTCGGGGTCTCCGAGGACCTGCCGCTGGCCCGGCTGGCCAACGAGGTCCGCGCCTTCCGCATCTACGACGGGCCGTCCGAGGTGCATCGCTGGGCGCTCGCCAAGCGCGCCGTGGGACGGGCCCGCAAGCGCCGCGAGGCGGGTGGCACCGTTGCCTGACCATGCCGGACTGAAGGCTGCTGACCTGCGGAACCTGTTGTCGGCGAACGGCATCGACGTCGACGGTGAGCTGTCCATCGAGCTGATCAGCGGGGGCCGCTCCAACCTGACTTTCGCCGCCGCCGACCGCACCCGGCGCTGGGTGGTGCGCCGTCCGCCGCTGGCCGGACTGACCCCCTCGGCGCACGACATGGAGCGCGAATGGGCGGTCACCTCCGCGCTCGCCGGGACCGGCGTGCCGGTGGCCACCCCCGTCGCGATCGACCGCACCGGGGAGTTCATCGGGGCGCCGTGCACGGTCGTCGACTTCGTCGACGGCGACGTCATCCGCTCCACCGACGATCTCGCCAGGTGGTCCGACGCCGATGTCGAGGCGAACTTCGATGCGCTGGTCCGTACTCTCGCGGCCCTCCACGAGGTGGACTACGCGGAGGTCGGGCTCGCTGATTTCGGGCGTCCCGACGGCTTCGCCGCCCGCCAGGTGAGGTTGTGGACCCGGCAGTGGGGACTGGTCCAGACGCGTGAGCTGCCGGACGTCGAGCGGCTGGCTTCGCTTCTCGCCGAACGGATTCCGGACGCGGCACGGTCGACGATCGTGCACGGTGACTTCCGCGTCGACAACACCATTCTCGCGCCGGGCGACCCGTCGTCGGTGGCCGCCGTCGTCGACTGGGAACTGTCGGCGCTCGGCGATCCGCTGACCGACGTCGCGCTCATGTGCGTCTATCGCGAACCGGTGTTCTCGCGGGTCCTCGGGTTCGACGCCGCGTGGACCAGCGACCGGTACCCGTCGGCCGACGCGATGGCGCAGCGCTACGCCGAGGTGGCGGGCGTCGATCTGGGCGACTGGGGCTTCTACCTGGGGCTGGCCAACCTGAAGCTGGGCGTGATCGCCGAGGGCATCACCCATCGTGCGCTTCAGGGCGGGTCGTCGGGCGCGGCCGGTGCCGAACGCGCCGCCGAGGCCACCGCGTCGTTCATCGCGAACGGCCTCGCCGCGCTAGAGAACTGAGGGATCTGTCATGGGTGTGATCTATCTGGTCCGGCACGGTCAGGCGCCGCTGCACGCGTACTCGACGGAGCCGGCGCCGGGCGATGCTCCCGGGCTCACCGAACTCGGCTTCGAGCAGGCCCGGCGCACCGGCCTCGCCCTCGCGGGTCAGGTGCCGGCCTTCACCGCCGCCGTGAGCGGCGCGCTGCCGCGCCAGCGCGCCACCCTGGGCGCCGTGCTCGACGCCTTCGGGACCGTCCACGCGGGTGACGCGCCCGAGCGCGTCGTCGATGCGGGCTGGGACGAGTACGTGATCCCGGCGCTGCCGGGCGGTCCCACACCGGATCTGTACGACAGCCCGGCGGCCTACCAGCAGTTGCTCGACGACGCGCTGCTCCGCTGGACCGCCGGCGCCGCGGACTCCGACGAGACCTACGCCGAGTACCTGGCACGCACGAGCGCGGCGGCCGATCGCGCGGTGGCCCTGGCGGGTTCGGGCCAGACCGTGCTCGCCGTCTCGTCGGCCGGCACCATCACCGCGCTGATCGCCCGGCTCTGGGGCGTGCCCGCGCAGAGCTGGCCCGCCCTGGCGCGCGCGATGGTCAACGCGTCGTACAGCAAGCTTCTCGTGGGGCGACGCGGCATCACGGTGGTCTCGGTCAACGAGCACGCCCACCTGTCCGCGTCCGACGTCGGCCTGGCCACCTTCCGCTGACCGATTTGTCGCGGTTCTTGCCGGCCGTCGGGATCTGTCGCGGACACGCCGACGATCCCGGCAAGATCCGCGACGGATTTCGGCGGCGGCAAGATCCGCGACGGATCGCCGGGGTGACGCGCGGGGGAGTGGAACCCGGAACGGGGCCGGCGCGTCTAAACAACATGGGAAGACCGGATCTGGCGAAGCTGCGGCGCTTCCTGGCGAAGCAGGACGGCGTCGTGACGCTCAAGCAGACGGCGGGGTGCGGGTTGCACCGGTCGGGGGTGGCCCGCCGGTGCGCCTCCGGGGAATGGGAGACCGTCGGGCCGGGAGTCTTTCACGCGGTGGACCACTACCTGACCCCGCCCGCACGGATCCGCGCGGCGGTCTGGAGCTGCGGGAGGAGCGCCGCGCTCTGCGGCCCCGCGGCCGCGTTCTGGCGCGGCTACACCCGAAGTGCTCCAGCGACGATCCACGTCGACGTCCCGCGCGGCCGGAGCACTCGGAAGCCGCTCGCCAAGAGCCTCGGCACGGTGCAGTTGTGGAACCGGACCCTGAAGGACGTCGACCTCTACGAGGTGCGGAGCGTCGCCGTGACCTCACCGGCCATGACCGTTTCCGACTCGGCCGCCCTGCTCGGCATGGAGTTTCTCGACCGGGTGTTGCAGGCCGGGAAGGTGACCCTCGAAGACCTGGTCATCGCCGATGCGCGCTACCCGGGCCGGCGGGGCGCCGGCATCGTCGCGCCGATGCTCGACGCCGCCGCGGCCGGCGCGCGATCGCCCGCGGAACGTCGTGCCCTGGCGATGCTGCTCGATGCGCGCGACCTGCCGCCCTACGTACTGAACTATCCGGCCGCGGACCCCTACGAGGTGGACGTCGCCTTCGTCGAGCACAAGCTCGCCGTGGAGATCGACGGCTTCGCGTATCACTCCGACGCGGAGGCGTTCCAGCACGACCGGACCCGCGGCAACGCGCTCACCGGGGCGGGCTGGACGGTGCTGCACTTCACCTGGGCCGACATCGTGGAACGCCCGGCGCAGACCCTCGCGATCATCCGGCACCACCTCGCCCTCGCCGAACGGCGCACGGCCTGAGCGATCCGTCGCGGATCTTGCCGGACGACGATCTCCGTCGCGGAATCGTCCGCGATTCCGGCAAGATCCGCGACGGATCTCGGCCGCGACAGAATCCGCGACGGATTCCGGCGGCGCGGACCGCGGCCGCCGACCTACCATCGAGGACATGAGCGAGACACCGGAACTGAGCCCCACCGACTGGGTGCGCGAGCAGACCGAGAAGATCATCGAGACCGGCACCACCGACTCGGTCGGGATCAACGGGATGAAGGTGGTGCTCTTCACCACGACGGGCGCGAAATCCGGGAAGAAGCGCTACGTGCCGCTGATGCGCGTCGAGGAGAACGGTAAGTACGCGATGGTCGCCTCCAAGGGCGGCGCACCGCAGCATCCGGCCTGGTACCACAACGTGAAGGCGAATCCGGCGGTGACCGTGCAGGACGGTGACGTGGTCACCGAGGGCACCGCCCGCGAACTGTCCGGCGACGAGCGTGAACACTGGTGGTCCCTCGCCGTCGCGGCCTACCCGCCGTACGCCGAATATCAGACCAAGACCGACCGGCAGATCCCGGTGTTCCTCATCGAATGAGGGGCCCGCTGCCGGGCCCCGATGTTGCCGGGACCGCCGGCTCTTGCTAGCTTGATCGACATGACCGTGCAGCCGTATGCGATCCCGGAGGTCACCTATGTGACCACCGCTCTGGGATGCCGCCTGCCGCTCGCCCGTGTCCTGTGTCGCCGTCGAATGCGCTGACCCCAGCTTCCATCCCGCTCTCGCGGGCATTCGATTCGCGCTGCGCGCACCCGTCCGGGTGTCTGCGCGCCCGGCACCCAAGGACACCCCATGACCTCCACCCTCGACCGACGCGTCACCATTCGACAGGCCCAGAATGCGACCCTCCGCCAGCGACCGCGCCCGGCGGCCCGGGTGAGCACCCCGCACGCCGGTGTCGCCAGTCTCCAACTCTCCACCAAGGCCGCCGCGCTGGTACTGCGGACCGCCCGCGTCTCCGGACCGGTGTTCCGCGACGACACCGCCGCCCTCACCGGCCTCTCCATCTCGACCGTCAACCGCCAGGTGAGCGCACTGCTCAAGGCCGGCCTGATCCGCGAACGCGCCGATCTGACGCCGCCCGGCGCGGTGGGCCGCCCTCGGGTGCCCTTCGAGATCAACACCGGCGACTTCCTGACCGTCGGCATCCACATCGGTTTCCGCACCACCTCGATCACCACCCACGACCTGCAGCACCGGGTGGTGGGTGCCATCAACATCCCCACCCCGCAGGCCGCGACGCCCGAGCAGGTGGTCGCCGCGATCGGAGTGAGCGCACGACGCTTCGCCGACCGCTGGGTGGGTAAGCGCCTCCTCTGGGGCGGTGTCGCCATCGGTGGCCGCGTCGCCGGGAAGGGCGTCGTCGACCACCCGCGACTGGGCTGGAGCGGTGTCCGCGTGGGTGAACTGATCGCCCGGGAACTCGGTCTTCCGGTGTCGGTGGCCTCGCACGTGGAGGCCATGGCCGCCGCCGAGCTGGTGGTGAACCCGGCCGAGTCGAGCCAGAACTTCCTCTACTTCTACGCCCGCGAAATGGCCGGCATCGCGTTCAGCGTGGACGGCACCGTCCACACCCCGGCCGCCGGCCCGCCGACCATCGGGCACTTCCCGACCGGCGAGACCCGGCTGCTCGACCCGGAGAAGACCGGACGCCTGGAAGAGGCAGTCGGTGACTCGGGCGTGCTGCGGGCCGCGGCCGCGGCCGGCCTGGACGTCGACTCGCTGGAGGCGTTGCGGCACGCCGCGCGCAGCGGAAACGCCGTCGCCCACGACATCCTCGCCGAGCGCGCCGAGATCCTCGGCCGGACGGTGGCGCTGATCTCGGACATCTTCAACCCGGATCACGTGATTCTCGGCGGCCAGGCGTTCACCGACTACCCCGAGGCCCTGCCGGTGGTGTCCAAGGCGCTGCGCGCCACGTCGGTGATCACTAATCGCGACGTCCGCGTGGCCCGCTCGGCGATCACCGTCCAGCAGAAGGCGGCCGGCGCCGTCGCCCTCGACGCGATCTACGCCGACCCGCTCGACGCCCTCAGCCACACCGCCTGACCGGCGGACCGGTCACAGGGTGAGGGCCTGGTCGACCGACGAGTAGGGCGCGCTCTGGCAGAAGCCGGAGACGCTCGTCTTGTTCAGCTGGATCGCGACACCGCCGGTGTCGTCGCTGTCGCCGCTCTTGCTGCGCTTCTTCAGGAGCGCGCGGACCACGTCGTCCTGTCTGCTGCTGCTCATCTTGTTGTAGTCCTTGCAGCTGGTCTTGGTGAGGTCGTCGCTGGAGCAGCCGGTCAGCAGAAGAGCGCCGACGGCGAGCGCGGCGAAGGCGGAGACGATGCGGTGCATGCCGGGGTCCTTCGTTTCGGGAGAGAAGACGCCCCGACGGTATGCCGGAAACGGTGGTCCGCCCCGCCGATCGGGGCGGGAATCCTCCCTTCGGCCGACGGCCGTGGCCGACGACCGGCTAGAACAGCCGGGTGTCCGCCGGTTCTTCGAGGTCGAGGAGCCGGCGTTTGCGATCCAGGCCGCCGGCGTATCCGGTGAGTGAGCCGTCCGCGCCGATCACCCGGTGACACGGGATGAGGATGCCGATCGGATTGCGGCCGACGGTCTGGCCGACGCGCTGCGCCTGTCCCGGGTGGCCGAGGCGGGTGGCGATGGCGCCGTAGGTGGTCGTCGTCCCGTACGGGATCTGTCGGAGCAGGGCCCACACGCGCTCGGCGAAGTCGTCGCCGCGGGCGCGCAGCGGCACGCCGAACGACTGCCGTGTGCCGTCGAAGTATTCGGCCAGTTCGGCGGCGGTGCGGGTGAACACCGGATCGGCGTGGACGTCGACGCGCGGACCGAACTCGTCGGCGGCCGGCAGCGGCCGTTGCCTGGGAAAGTACAGACCGGTCAGGTGGTCGTCCTCGGCGACGAGCGTCACCTCGCCCAGCGGCGTCTCGATCCGTGTGTATCGCAGGTCCGGCATGTCAGTCGGCGGTCCGGCGGCGGTAGGCGCGCAGGGCGAACGGAGCGAACACCAGGGTCAGGGCGACCGACCACAGCACCGTCGAGATGATCGGATGATGCAGCGGCAGGGCGCTGCCCGGACCCGCCGCCGGTCCGTTGCCCCACAGCACGCGGAGCGACTGGACCAGCGAGGAGATCGGATTCCATTCGGCGACGGCCCGCAGCCACGGCGCCATCGGCGCGGTCGGGACGAACGCGTTCGAGAGGAAGGTCAGCGGGAAGATGGTGGTGAACATGACGCCGTTCACCGACTCCACCGACCGCAGCGTGGAGCCGATCAGCACGCCGAACCAGATCAGCGCGAATCCGAACAGGATCAGCAGCGCGAACCCGGCGATCGCCTCCCCGGCGGAGTTGTGGATCCGCCAGCCGATGGCCAGCCCGGTCAGCGCCATCACCACGATGCCGATCATCGAGTGCAGCACCGACGCGATCGAGCGGCCGAACAGGTACGACGTCCGCGAGATCGGCAGCGACCGGAAACGGTCGACGATGCCCTTGTCGACGTCGGCGGTGATGCCGGTCGCGACGACGAACGCGGTGAACGCGATCGTCTGGCCCATGATGCCGGGCAGCAGGTAGTCCTTGTAGCTGCCGCCACCCGGGACCGGCATCGCCGGACCGAAGACGAACGCGAACAGCACCACGAACATGATCGGCTGGACGGTGACGTCGGCCAGCATCTCCGGCATGCGCCGGGTGTGGATCAGGCTGCGCTTGACCATGATCGCGGTCTGCCGCCACAGGCTGGGCGGGGTGATGGTCACGGGTGCGGAGACGCTCACGGCTTCCTTTCGACGAGTTCGAGGGGCGGCGGATCAGGCATCGGAGGGCGACGCATCGTCGCCGGGGTCGGTGCGATGACCGGTCAGGGTCAGGAAGACGTCGTCCAGGCTCGGCCGGGAGAGCCCGAGGTCGTCGACGGCGATCCCCGATTCGTCGAGCAGCTGCGCCACTCTCGTGAGGTCGGGCAGCCCGCCGGCCGGGATGGTCAGCGAGCGGGAACCCTCGTCCACGAAGATCTCGACGTCGCCGCCTCCCCGGAGGGCGGCCAGTGCCGGAACCAGCCGGCGGTGGGCCGAGGCGAGGTCGGCGGCGTCGGTGAGGGTGGCGACGACGCTCGCGGATCCGGCTTGATCCTTGAGCTGCAGCGGCGTGCCGTCGGCGATGATCCGGCCCTGATCGACCACGACGATCCGGTCGGCGAGCTGGTCGGCCTCCTCCAGGTACTGGGTGGTGAGGACGAGTGTGGTGCCCTGGGCGACGAGTTCGCGCAGCACGTCCCACAGTTCGTTGCGGCTGTGCGGGTCGAGGCCGGTGGTCGGCTCGTCGAGGAACAGGACGGGCGGTGCGCTGAGCAGGCTGACGGCGAGGTCGATGCGCCGCCGCATGCCGCCGGAGTAGTCGCGCACCACCTTGTCGCCGGCGTCGGTGAGTGAGAACTGCTCGAGGAGCTGATCGCTGCGGGCGCGCAGTGCCTTGCGGCCGATGCCGTACAGGCCGCCGATCATCGCGAGATTCTCGCGGCCGGTGAGCAGCTCGTCGACGGTGGCGGCCTGGCCGGTGAGGCCCATGCTGCGCCGCACCTGGTCGGGTTGCTCGCGGACGTCGTAGCCGTTGATCCGGGCGGTGCCGGAGGTCGGGATCGACAGCGTGGTCATCATCCGGACGGTCGTGGTCTTGCCCGCGCCGTTGGGGCCGAGCATGCCGAGGACGGTCCCCGCGGGGACGGAGAAGCTGACGCCGTCGACGGCGGTGAAGTCGCCGAAGCGCTTCACCAGATCGATCGCCTCGACGGCCGCGTCGGTAGGAGTGCCGGTCATCGTGCCAGCGTAACGAGCACGTCCGACAGCGGGCCACGGGTTTATGGGGGACCGTCGCCCGGTGCCCCCACAAATGGTTGGTTTTCACTCCGACCAGGCCGGTCCGGAAGGTCGCCCAGCGTCGCCGGATCGTTGTTTCGGGAATCCCTTGACGCTGGCGGGTTTCCGTGCGACCGTAGTCGCAACCGTTTACAACCAAAAGGCTTAATTGGTTGCGTGATGAACTCATGGAAGGCCTGAACCCAGTATGAATCCTCTGAATACGGCGGTGTCGACGGACCTCGATCTGGTGCTCGACCGTGCCCGGGCGGCCGCGCGGCGGTTCCGGGACTTCGATCGCGCCCAGGTCGACCGCATCGTGCGGGCCGTCGCCGAGGCCGGCTTCCGCCACTCGCGGCAGCTCGCCGAGAAGGCCGCCGCCGAGACCGGATTCGGCGTGGCCGAGGACAAGGTGATCAAGAACGAGGCGTTGTCGGCGGGGTTCGTGCGGGAGTACGGCGACCTCGATCTGGTCGGCCACCGCGTCGACGCGGCGCGCAAGCTGCTGATGGTGCCCAGCCCCGCCGGGGTGGTTCTCGCGGTGACGCCGTCGACCAGTCCCGTCGCGAACCTCTACTTCAAGGTGCTGTCCTGCCTCCTGACCCGCAACGCCGTGGTCATCAGCCCGCACCCGGCCGCGGTCGCCACCAGCATCGAGGCCGCTGGACTGCTCAGCGACGCGGCCGTGGCCGCCGGCGCTCCCGACGGCGCGATCCAGATCCTGGCCGAGCCCTCGGTGCCACTGATCGAAGCGGCGATGGGCGATGCGCGCGTCGACCTGATCCTGGCCACCGGCGGCGGCGCGGTGGTCCGCGCGGCGTACCGATCGGGCACGCCGGCGATCGGCGTCGGTCCCGGCAACGCGCCGGTCGTCGTCGACGAGACCGCCGACCTGCCCGCGGCCGCCGCGGCGATCGTCGCCTCCAAGTCGTACGACAACTCCGTGCTGTGCACCGCGGAGTCGGTGCTGATCGTGGTCGAGGCGGTGGCCGACCGGCTGTTGACGGACCTGCAGCGTGACGGTGCGCATCTGTGCAGCGACGACGAGGTGCGCCGCCTGCGGAACCACCTGTACCCGGGCGGCAAGCTCAACACCTCGCTGGTCGGCCGTCCGGCGACCGTGATCGCACAGGGCGCCGGGATCTCCGTGCGGCCCGGCACCAAGGTCCTGCTGGCCCCGTTCACCGATCGCTCCGACGACGAGTCGTTCACTCACGAGAAGCTGTCGCCCGTCCTCGGGGTGCTGCGCGCCGCCGACTTCGCCGACGCGGTCGACGCCGCGCAGGCACTCGTGGAGAACGTGGGCACCGGCCACTCGGCGGTGATCCACAGCACCGGCCCCCAGCGGGTGCTCGACTTCACCAGCCGGCTGCCGGTGCACCGGATCGTCGTGAACGCCGGCGGCAGCCTCGGCAACGCGGGCTTCGACACCGGCCTGGCGATGACCATGTCGATCGGCACGGGATTCCTCGGCGGCAGCTCGCTCGGCGAGAACCTGTCGCCGGAGCACCTCGTGCAGTGGAAGCGCACCGCCTACGAGACGGCGGCGCCCTTCCCGCGCTTCGACGGCCTGCGGGTCAGCCCGGCGTGGGCCGCCGGGCGCGGCTCGCTCCCGGGCGACGACGCGCTGCGCGAGGAACTGCGCCGGCTGATCGCCGAGGAACTGCGTGACCTGTTCAGCGAGCGGCGCTGACACGCGGGTGCGCCCGCACATCGAACCAGAACTGACGAGAAGGAGTGGGAATCATGAGTGATGCGATCGGGATGATCGAGACGCGGGGTTTCGTGGCTGCGTTGGCGGCGGCGGATGCGATGGTGAAGGCGGCGAATGTGTCGTTGGTGGGTCGTCAGGAGGTGGGGGACGGCCTGGTGGCGGTGATCATCAATGGTGATGTGGGTGCGGTGAAGGCGGCGACCGAGGCGGGGTCGGAGGTGGCTGCGAGTGTGGGTGTGCTGGTGTCGGTGCATGTGATTCCGCGTCCGCATGGTGATCTGAACAAGCACTTCGCCGTCACCGGAACCAAGTGATGGCGACGACGCGCACCTCGTCTCCGGCCCGCAAGACGAGACCGGCCGCCGGGCAGACGGCCCCCGCCGAGGTGGCCCAGCCCGCCGCACCGTCCACCGAACTCCGCGTGTACCTGCGCATCGACGGTCTCCAGCGGCAGTTCGCCGCGACGATGGCGACCCCGACACGCGCCCGCGGCTATCCGCCGAAGGCCGGCGACCACTCGCTGATCGTCGAGGTGGCCCCGGCGCTGGCGATCCAGCGGGTCACCGACTCCGCGCTGAAGGCCACCCCCGAGGTGGAGCCCGGGCTGCTGTACGTGGAACGCCAGTACGGGATCCTCGAAGTGCACAGTCCGGACGCCGACGTCGTCGAGCGGGCGGGCGCCGCGATCCTGGCCGCGCTCGACGCGAGTCCCGAGGATCAGCTCAAGCCGAAGATCCTCTACAGCGACATCATCGAGGAGATCGGCGACCAGCACGCGGTGATCCTGAACCGGACGCGGGACGCCTCGATGCTGCTGCCCGGCTCGGCGCTCCTGGTGTACGAGATGGCGCCGGCGCTGTTCGCCGCCGTCGCGGCCAACAGCGCCGAGCGTGTGGCCCCCGACCTCACGCTGGTCGACGTGCAGATGATCGGCGCCGCCGGCCGGCTGTTCATCGCCGGTGACCTGGCGAGCGTGACGGTCGCCCGCGACGAGATCACCCGCGTTCTCCAGGAGGTCGTCGGCCGATGAGACTCCGCAGCTCCGCTGCCGTGCCGCGCGCGGCATCTCAGGGAAGGACCGCTTCATGACACCCGATCCGCACGTCGAGATCATCTCGCTGAACGCGCTCAGCGACGATCGTCTCGCCTCGCTCGATCCGGAGACCCGCGAACTGGTGGAACGCCGCCGCCGGGTGATGGGACCGGCCTATCGCCTGTTCTACGACGAGCCGCTCCGCCCGGTACGGGCCTTCGGTACCAAGATCATCGACGCCCGCGGCGACGAATACCTCGACGCCTACAACAACGTGGCCAGCGTGGGGCACAACCACCCGCACGTCGTGGCCGCCGTGCACCGGCAGTTGCAGACGATCAACACCAACACGCGCTATCTCCAACCGGACATCATCGACTACGCGGAGAACCTGGTCGCCACCCACGACGCGGCGCTGGACAACGTGATGTTCACCTGCACCGGCTCGGAGGCGAACGACCTCGCGCTCCGGGTGGCCCGGGTGGTCAGCGGCGGGACCGGCGTGATCGTCACCGAGAACGCCTATCACGGCTGCACGCGCGACGTCGCCTCGTGGTCGCCGGCCTCGGGCACCGGCGCGATGCTCGGCCGCGACGTGCGGCTGGTCCCCGCGCCCGACACGTACCGATACGACGCCGCCCAGGTGCGCGAGCTGTTCCTGAACAGCGTGCAGACCCAGATCGACGATCTGGCGCGCCGCGGTGTCCGCCTCGCCGCGCTGGTCGTCGACAGCATCTTCTCGTCCGACGGCATCTACCCGGATCCGGGAGTGCTCGCCGCCGCCGCGGACCTGGTGCACCGGGCCGGCGGCCTGATCATCAGCGACGAGGTGCAGCCGGGATTCGCGCGCACCGGTGCCGCCATGTGGGGCTACCAGCGCAGCGGCTTCACCCCGGATCTCGCGACGATGGGCAAACCGATGGGCAACGGTATGCCGGTCGCCGGAATGGTGGCGCAGAGCCGCCACCTCGATGCCTTCGCCGAAGACGTCGCCTACTTCAACACCTTCGGCGGCGAGAACGCCCCGATCGCCGCCGCCCAGGCGGTGCTCGAGGTGATCGAGGGCGAGGGCCTGATGGCCAACTCCCGAGACAAGGGCGATCAGCTGGTCGTGGGCTTCCGCACCATCCTCGACCGCGCCGGATTCGCCGCGGACGTCCGCGGTTCCGGCCTGTATGTCGGTGTCGAGCTGGTGCACGACCCGGTCGACAAGGACCCCGATGCCGCGCTGACCTCCGCCTTCGTCAACGGTCTGCGCGACCGCAAGGTGCTGACCAGCGCGGCGGGCACCTACGGCAACGTGATCAAGATCCGCCCGCCGCTGGTGTTCAGCCAGAGCGACACCGACCGACTGCTGGCCGAATTCGAGCATGTCGCCCGTGACCTGGCGGCCGGGCGTTCTCCCGGCCGGTCCGTCTCGGTCGCCGGCTGGCAGCCGCCGAACCGGGACGACCTCCGGCGGCTGATCGCCGAGGAACTCCGCGACATGATGGGAGGCAGCCGTGGCTGACCTGCGTTCGTTCATCTTCATCGACAAGCTGCAACCGCAGACGATGTGCTACCTGGGCACCTTCGTGCGCGGTTCCCTGCCGCGGGCGAACATGTCGGCCCAGATCATCGAGATCGCGCCGGGCCTGGACATCGAACCGCTCACCGACGTGGCGCTCAAGCACAGTCAGGTGCGCGCCGGCATGCTGGTGGTGGAGCGGCAGTTCGGGTACCTGGAGATCCACTCGCATTCGGCGGATTCCGTGCGGCTCGCCGCCGACGCGGTGCTCGACGAACTCGGCGCCAGCCCCTCCGACGCGCGTCCCCCGGAGGTCACCGCGTCGAAGATCATCTCCAATGTCGACGACGAGCACGCCTTCCTGGTGAACCGGAACAAGGCCGGTTCCATGCTGCTGCCGGGCGACTCGCTGTTCGTGATGGAGATGCAGCCCGCGTCGTACGCGATCCTGGCGACCAACGAAGCCGAGAAGGCCAGCCCGATCAAGGTGGTCGACTATCGGATGATGGGTGCGTCGGGCCGCGTGTACCTGGCCGGCAACGAGGACGCGGTCCGCACCGCCGCCGATGCCGCGCAGGCCGCGCTGGAGATGCGGCGATGAGCGTCGAGACGGCCGGCCTGCGCACGCTGGTGCGCGAGGTGCTGCGCGAACTCCTGCCCGCCGCCGGCCTCGACCCCGCGCCGCGCCCGGTGCCGATCGCCGACGACGACCAGCTGAACGCGTTCGTGCGCGAGCTGCTGACGCTCGCCGACGACCCGGTCTCCGGTGCCCTGCTGCGGTCCGGCCGGATGCGGTTCACGCTCGCCGGCCGTGCCGCGGCCGCGCCGCGCTCACCGGGGGTGCCCGCCCAGCCGGCGGCCGCCGGGGTGGTCGAGGTCGACGACGGGGTGCTCTCCGAGCGCATCGTCCGGCAGGCGGTCACCGACGGCGCGAGCCTGGTGGTGGGGGCCGCGGTGGCCATCACGCCGCTGGCTCGGGAGGCGATCCGCCGCTCCGGTATCGAGTTGGTGAGGCGGCCATGATCCGGGCGACGGTGGTCGGCCCGGTCTGGGCGACCAAACGCATCGACGGCTTTCCGGCCGGCGCGTTGCTGGAGGTGCGGCGCGACCACACCGACCAGCGGTACGTCGCGCTCGATCACTTGGGCTGCGGGCCCGGCGACCGGGTGCTGGTCGCGCTGGGCAGCGCCGTCGCGCGTTGTCTCCCCGGAGCGGTGCCCGCCGACGCGCTCGTGATCGGGATCCTGGACGACCAGGGCACCGGATGAACGACGACAACCAATCAATCAGAGACAGAACTGACGAGAAGGAGTGGGAATCATGAGTGATGCGATCGGGATGATCGAGACGCGGGGTTTCGTGGCTGCGTTGGCGGCGGCGGATGCGATGGTGAAGGCGGCGAATGTGTCGTTGGTGGGTCGTCAGGAGGTGGGGGACGGCCTGGTGGCGGTGATCATCAATGGTGATGTGGGTGCGGTGAAGGCGGCGACCGAGGCGGGGTCGGAGGTGGCTGCGAGTGTGGGTGTGCTGGTGTCGGTGCATGTGATTCCGCGGCCGCATGGTGATCTGAACAAGCACTTCGCGTTCACCGGAACCCACTGACGACGCGCATACGCCGGTGGCGTGCCGACGCCCGTCCCGACTCGTTCGGGACGGGCGTCTCGTTGTCGCCGGGCCGGTGATTTCGGTACCGGACCCCCGGATGCGGGATCTGAGACTTGGGCGACCAATTGCCTTAATGGTCGCGCTGCTTTGCTAGGCTGCGAATAAGGAGGATTACCGTGAGCGATGGGGGAAAGGGCACGGCGTCGACCCCGGCCGATAAGGCCGGTACCGGTACCGCTGACCTGGTGGAAGCGATTCGGGCGATCATCGCCGACCAGGGCCTGGTGCCGGGCGACAGGGTCGGTGCCGAGCGGGATCTCGCCGAGAACCTGAAGGTCAGCCGATGGGCGATCCGGCGCGCGCTGAGCGAGCTGGAAGGTCACGGCGAAGTGCTCCGGTCGCACGGCCGCAGCGGCGGGGTCTTCGTCGCCCCGGAGAAGCTGGTGCGCCGGACGCCGCTGGTCGGACTGCCGAAGTACCTGCAGCAGCAGGGCATCGAGTCGGGCACGGTGGTGTTGAGCACGCGGACGGCGCCGGCCGACGAGGACGTCGCCGCGCACCTGCGGCTGGAACCGGACTCCTGGGTGTTCTACATCGACCGGCTCCGGCTCGCGGACGGTATTCCGCTGGTGATCGAGGAAGCGGCGTTCCCCAGCGACATGTTCCCCGGGCTGCTGGACCGATCATTGTCGGGTTCGCTCTACGAGCTGTTCGAGTCGGAGTACGACCTGCACCGGGGTGTCGCGGTCGAAGAGATCGCCGCCCGGTCGGCCAGCCGCGAGGTGGCCGGACTCCTGCAGGTGTCGGCCGGTGCGCCCCTCATCTCGATCACCCGCGTCACCGAACTCGACAACGGCAGGCCCTTCGAATACTCGAAGGAGCTGTACCGGTCCGACCGGACCACCATCACGGTGCGCAGCGGCCCCGACGGCTGCGAGACGGCCTACATCGTGTGAGGCCGGGGGCCGGTTTCCACGTCCCCTGAGGCCTGGATGATCGTGATTCCCGGGGTTCGGTGGTCGCCGCCGGCGGCGTGCGGCACTCCGGCCGCCGCGCAGCGGAGCGCGTCCGGCACGGCATCATCTGTTCCCGGAACGACACCGGGCGGTGTTCCGAAAGCGTCCTGCTCGCGCAGAGACTTTCGGGACACCGCCCGGTGCGCCGGGTGCTACGGGTTCGGAGCCGTCACGGGTGCGATCCGCTCCGCGGCCGGCCGGCCGAGCGGGCCCTTGGCGACCGCGAAGAACTCGTCCACGCGGGCGCGGTCCTCGTCGGTGCGTCCGGTGACGGCCGAGACGCCGAGGTACAGGACCAGGTTGACGACGAGGCCGACGATACCGCCGGTCAGCGAACCGAGCCACGGGATGTCGTCGGGGTAGATCCAGGTCAGCACCGCGGCGACGACGAAGCCGCCGACCATGCCGGCGTTGGCGCCGTACTTGTTGCCGCCCTTCCAGAAGATGCCGAGGAACAGCGGCACCGCCAGCTGCACGATGCCCTGGTAGCTGATCTGGGCGAGCAGCTGCATGCGCGGCATCCCGTGGGTCACGAAGGCCAGGAACGCGGCCAGGATCATCGCCACGACCATGCAGACCTTGGCGATGTGGGTGAGCCGGGCGTCGGTGAACTTGTACCGCACGCCGAGCAGGTCGTTGGCGACCTGCAGGCCGCTGACCTGGACCGCACCGTCGGTGTGTCCCATCGACGCCGCGAAGACGATGGTCACCGCGAGCCCGAGCAGCCAGGTGCCGCCGTACTCGTTGAGCAGGGTGAACCAGCCCGACTGGGGGTCGGCGGCGATCGCCTTGTGCCCGGCGGCGGCGATGCCCACCAGCATCAGGAGCGTGTAGAAGGTGCCGGACAGGAACACCGTCTGAATGGTGCCGGCCTTCACCGAGCGGACACCCGAGGCGGTGTAGATCCGCTGAAAGCTGGTCGGCCAGCACAGCGAACCCACCACACCGGTGAGGATCAGGCTGAACATGTACCACGGGCCGTAGCTGCCGCCGTCGCCGGGAACGCGCAGGTACTGCTCGGAGACGTGGGTGATCTCCGAGAACGAGATCGGGCTGGAGCCGATGCCGGCGAGCATCAGGATGCAGATCAGGGCGGCGCCGCCGTAGGCGACCAGGCCCTGGAAGACGTCGGTCATGATGAGGCCGCGCATACCCATCTTCACCGTCCAGAACTGACGGATCACGATGGTCAGCAGGCCGATCACCAGGCACGTCCGGACTCCCCAGTGGCCGTCGCTCGCGACCTGGAACAGGATGCCGAGGACCTGCATGCCGAGGATGATCCACGGAAACAGCGAGACCACGCCGATCGCGCTGGCGATCTGGCGGACGGACAGCGAGTCGAAGCGCTTGCCCAGCAGGTGCGGCTGCGTCTGCAGCCCGTACGCGGCGCCCCATCGCCACGCGCGGGTCGCCATGAAGTACATGAACGCGACACCCAGGGTCGAATAGGCGAGACCGTAGAAACCGAAGACGCCGTAGCCCGCGGCGAGGCCGAAGAACGCGATGAACGTCGCGCCCGGCCACCACGAGTTGATGTACGACATCGCGATGAACCACGGTCCGTAGCTGCGGTTGCCGACCGCGTACTCGCTGAAGGTCGGCTTCTCCTTCTGCTGCGTCGCGTAGAGGATGACGACGACGATCGCGTAGAAGACCGCGAGCATGCCGAGCATGATGATCATCGGTTCAACTCCTCATCGAGCTCGCCCCGGGCATCCTCGTAGAAGTAGAGGACGGTCAGGGCGAAGGCCACGAGGAGGGCATCGACGATCCAGTACCAGATCGTCAGCGGCATGCCCAGGATGACGTACGAGCGCCCGCTGGAGGAGAGATACAGCGGCGGCAGGATCGCCATCGCGATGGCGATGGCGTAGATCGTGAGGAGTGTTGCTTTCACGGGCCGCGGTGGGAGTGCGGCGAGGGCCTTCTTCATGGGGTGTCACACCTTCTGTGGACGTGGATGGTCGACATCGCTGTCAGATCGACTGCGCGAGCCCGGTTCGGCAAATGGTTGGTCGATAACCGGTGAACGGTATGGTAGCGGCCGCTTCTTTGGTTGGGAAGAGTTTTCCGGATTGAAGTCGGTGTCGGGTGAGTAAAGAGCGTGTTACGCGACGAGAGTGCAGGTTGTGACCGGTTTTGGCGGCCCGCATCCGGTACGGGACGATGTCGGAAATTCCCCCTAGCGCCAGACCAAATCGGTGCTACCATTGCGACCATTAATTCCGGCGTGGCCGGACCGTAGTCGGAAGGATGAGGAAGCCGATGATCGATCTGAGCGGAAGAACGGCCGTGGTGACCGGTGGTTCCCGGGGGATAGGCCGGGCGACGGCGATGACCCTCGCCCGGGCCGGGGCGCGGGTGGTGATCGCCGATCGATCCGACTTCGCCGCGGACCCGGACACGGCCACCTGGTCGGCCATCGTCGCGGCCGGCGGCGCGGCGGAATCGCATGAACTGGACATCACCGACCCGGTCGCGGTGGATGCGCTGATCGCCGACGTCGACGGCCGGTACGGACTCGACATCCTGGTCAACAACGCGGGCGTGCTGCAGGCGGGCTCGGTGACCGAGACCTCCGATGAGGTCTGGCGCCGCCAGTTCCAGGTGAACGTCGACGGCACGTTCTACTGCATGCGCGCCGCGATCCGGGCCATGCTGGCCGCGGGCCGGAGCGGCAAGGTGGTCAACGTCGCGTCGATCAGCGGGCTCCGTGCGAACCCCGGCTTCGCCGCGTACTGCGCCGCGAAGGCCGCGATCGTGAACCTGACGCGCCAGGCGGCGATCGATTACTCGCCGATGGGCATCGGCGTGAACGCCGTCGCTCCGGGCTTCGTCGAGACCGACATGACCAGTATCTACGACGCCGACATCCGCCGGGCGCTGGAAGGACAGACCCCCAACGGCAAGTGGGCCACCGCGCAGCAGATCGCCGACACCGTCCTGTTCCTCTGCTCGGACCTGTCCGACCACATCGTCGGCGAGACCGTCGCCGTCGACGGCGGCTGGCTGATCGGCACTCCGGTGGTGATCGCATGAGCTTCACCGTGAACGCGAACACGTCGAGCGCGGACCTCCGCGCCGCCTACCGGGCCGGCGACACCACCCCCGTCGACGTGCTGGATCAGACCCTCGCCCGCGCGGACGCGGTGTCCGGGGAACTGAACTGCTTCGCCTACCTGAACACCGACGAGGCGATGCGCCAGGCGGAGGCGTCGGCGAAGCGGTGGGCGGCGGGTGCGCCGCTCAGCGATCTCGACGGCCTGCCCATCTCGATCAAGGACAGCGTCGCCTCGGTGGGCACCCCCTGGCGGCACGGCACCGCACCCAACGTGGCGCTGCCGATGTCGACCTTCGACGCGCCGCCGGCCGCACGGCTGAAGGAGGCCGGGGCGCTGATCTTCGCGAAGACGGCCATGCCCGACTTCGGTATGCTCGCCTCGGGCGTCAGTTCGCTGTACGGCATCGTGCGCAACCCCTGGAACACCTCGATGAACACCGGCGGATCGAGCGCGGGTGCGGGCGCGAGCCTGGCCGCGGGCATCGGTTCGATGTCGGTCGGCAGCGACATCGCCGGATCGGTCCGGTTGCCTGCCGCGCACTGCGGTCTGGTCGCGCTCAAGCCGACGCAGGGCCGGATTCCCCACCTGGCACCGAGCAACGTCCGCTCCGCCGGGCCGATGGCCCGCACCGTCCGTGAAGCGGCGGAGCTCTTCGCGGTCATCTCGCGCCCGGATTCCCGGGACTTCTCGAGTCTCGCTCCGGACGGCGAACCCCCGGCCGGGCCGCTCGACGACGCCGCCGTCGCCGGCCTCCGGGTCGGCGTGATGTGCGACATGGGGTACGGCTTCGCCGCGCACCCGCAGGTCGTCGCCACCGTGGAGGCCGCCGCCGAGCTGCTGGCCGCGGCCGGTGCGAAGGTCACCCGGCTGGGCCCGGTCTTCGACGACGACCCCTATCTCGCGCTCGACCGGCTGTTCGCGGTGCGCGCGCGGGCGGAATGGGCGGCCTTCGACGAGGAGGGACGCGCTCGCGTCCTGCCGGAAGTGGTCGAGTGGTGCGCGCAGGCGGATGGATTCGACACGGTGCGGCACGAGGAGGACCAGAACTCCGTCGCCCGGTCGGCCATGCGGTTCGCGGCGGCCCACGAACCGTTCGACATCGTGCTGTCGCCGGTACTGCCGGGGCTCGGGCACCGGGCGGAGATGGTCGGCCTCGACTCGCACGCGCCGCTGGGCCACTGCTCGTTCACGTGCTGGTACAACCAGTCCGGCCAGCCCGCGGCGGCGATCGGCTTCGGTATCGCGCAGGGCGTGCCCGTCGCCGTTCAGGTGGCCGGCCCCCGGTTCACCGACCAGCGGGTCCTCGCGGTGTCCGAATGGCTGGAGGCCCGGCGCAGTGCCGAGTTCGTCTGGCCGGAGCAGCCGCGCCGTGCCGCCGCGCTGTCCCCCGGCTTCTTCGCGCGGGGATACACCGAAGGAGACTACGCATGATCGCGCTCATCGACGACGATGCGCTGACGCCGCCGGCTGCGACGATGGCGAGCCCGCAGTGGTGGGGCGCCGATTCGCTGCGCGCCCGCAAGCGGCTGGACGGATCGTCGACCACGGCGTTCGTCAAGACGATCACCGACGTGGCGCGCACCTACCTCGACATCGAGTCGTCGTTCGCGGTCAGCGCCGCGGCCGGTGCGCGGGGCATCGGTCCGGAGGTCTTCGACGCCGACGCGTCGTCCGGCCGGCTGGTGATGGCCGACCTGACCGAGGACTTCGCGACGGCCTCGCTGGAGGACTTCAATCACGCCGACCGGCGGGCCGCGCTGATCGCCCAGCGCCGCGCCGTCTGGGAACTGGACGTGCCGCGGGCCCGGAAGGCCACGGTGTTCGACGACGTCCGCGCCCTCCATGAGCGCAGCGTGGCCGCCGGCGCCCAGTTGCCGGCCGACCTGCCGTGGATGCTGCGGGCCCTGGCCGATGCGGAGCGGCGGATCGAGGCCACCGGGTACGACACGGTGCCGATCCACGGCGACGCGAACTGCTCCAACGTGGCGATCGACCGGGAGACCGGGCGGGTGCTCCTGCTCGACTTCGACTGGGCGGCCGTCGCCGACCCGGTACAGGACGTGGGCTCGCTGGTCCTCGAACTCGGCCTGGGCAACTGTGATGCCCGCGCGGTGTTCGAGGAGGTCTGGGGCGGCTACGACGAGCGGCTGTACGCGCGGGCCAAGTGCTACGGCTTCGCCGAAGCCGTCCGCGGCGGCCTGATCGGCGCGTGGGCCGACCACTGCGATCCGGGCACGCTGGAGTATTCGAAGTTCTCGGACTGGATGTTCCTGTGGGCCCGCGTCGGACTGTCCGACCACGCGGTGGACGACTACCTGAGGAGCCTCTGATGGCGAACGGAACCAGCAATCCCGCACACGCTCAAGAGACACGCTGGCTCGGCACGGCCCGCAACGAGAGTGAGGCCGCCGTCGAGGAGTGCATCCGCGCGGTGACCGAATGGACCGGGCGCGAGGTGCGCTACTCGCCGCTGTTCGGCGGGCTGCAGAACAGCAATTGGCGAGTCGAGGTGGTCGGCGACGACGTCGTCTACTTCCTCAAGGTGCCCGGTGCCGGTACCGAGGAATACATCGACCGCGCCAACTCCCACGAGGCGGCCAAACGGGCCGGCGAGCTCGGTATCAGCCCGAAGATCGTCCGGTTCGATCCGGCGACCGGGGTGGAGATCGTCGAGTTCCTCGAGGGATACCGCGCCTGCACCAACGCCGACATGAAGCGCTGGGACGTCGCCGAATCGGTGCTCGGCCTGCAGACCGAGTTCCACCGGATCGGTGAACTGCCGCTCACCAAGACGATCTTCGACCTCATCGACGAACACCTGGACCAGGTCGCCGAACTCGGCGTGCAACTGCCGCCGTACTCCATCCAGATGCTCCGCGAGTACGAGGCCGCGCGGGCGGCGTTCACGGCGTCCGGGCTCGACATCGTGCCATGCCACAACGACCCGATGCCGGGCAACTTCCTGGTCGCCGACGGGAAGCCGATGAAGCTGGTCGACTTCGAGTTCGCGTCGAACAACGAGCGGGCCTACGACCTGGCGGTCACCTTCACCGAATACTTCTACGACGAGGACATGATCCTCCGCTGCGTCGAGGCGAAGTACGGTCACACCAGCCCGGAGGTGGTGGCCCGGGTCCAGGTCGCGGCCGCGCTGGCCGACCTGAAGTGGGGCATCTTCGGGTGCTTCTACCAGGAAGTGATCCGCAACTGGGACTACGACTTCTACAAGTACGGCGCGTGGAAGCTGGCGCGGGCCCGCGCCAAGATGGCGGATCCGAGGTGGGGCCGATGGCTGCAGACGCTGTGACGGCCCGGCCTGCCGCCGTGCTGTTCGACATGGACGGCACCCTGATCGAGACCGACCACCTGTACGCCGAGGTCGGCAGCCGCTTCGTGCTGGAGACCGGCGGGGAGTGGACCGACGCGCACCGGGAGGCATCGATCGGCACGTCGCTCGACGACTTCGCCGATCAGTTGCAGGCGGCGGGTGCGGTGCGGCCGAGGGAGGAACTCATCGAGCACGTCGTGTCCGGGGTCACCCAGGCGATGCGGCGCAGTCTGCCGTGGCGCGACGGTGCCCTGGAGCTGCTGACCTCGGTGGCCGCTACCGGGGTACGCATCGGCCTGGTCACGATGGCCTACCGGGAGTCGGCGCAGCTGGTGCTCGACGCGCCGGGCGCGCCCGAGTTCGACGTCGTCGTCACCGGCGACGACGTGACGAACGGGAAACCGCATCCCGAGCCGTACCTCACGGCGGCCCGCCTGCTCGGATTCGATCCGCGCGAGTGCGTGGTGCTCGAGGATTCGGAACTCGGTCTCACCGCCGCGGGTGGCGCCGGCATGGTGCGCATCGCCGTCCCGCAGGCCACCGACGTGGACGGCAGCCTGCACGAGGCGCGCTGGGCGACACTCGAGGGCCGGACCGCTGATGACGTCTTCGCCGAATGGCGGGCGCTCCGCGGATGACGCCGGCCGTGGCATCGCCGGTGTCGAGGGCGGCGACACCGGCGATGACCGCGGCCCACGCCGGGGGCGTGCCGCTCAGTCCGCGGCCTTAGCGGCCTTCCGTTCGGCGCGGGAGCGGGTCCGTGCCGCCTTCTTGGCGGCCTTCTGCTCCACCTTCTCCGCGGCGATGCGCGCCTTCTCGGCGGCCGCGGCTTCGGCGCGTGCGGCGGCTTCCGCGGCCTCTCGTTCCGCGGCGGCCAGCACGGAGGGGGCGTCCCGGTGCCGCTCCAGGACGTAGGCCTTCAGCCGGCGGTAGCCGCGCACGGAGAGCGAACTGATGTGGTGGAGGTAGAACTCGGGTTGATCGGCGAGCGCCGCCGCCAGGTTGTCGTCGACCAGCGTGGTGCCCTCGCGCGCCGCGCTCGCCAGCCGGGCGGCGATGTTGACCGGCTCGCCGAAGACGTCGCCCATCCGGGTCAGCGCCCGCCCCGATGCCAGGCCGATGCGCAGGGTGGGGAGTTCACCGTCCGAGGTCAGGGCGTGCAGTTCGATGGCGATGTCCGCCGCCGCCGCGTGCGTGGGAGCGGTGAACATCACGGCGTCGCCGATCGACTTGATCACCTTGCCGTTGTGCGTCGTGATGATCAGATGGGCGGCCGACTCGAAGCTCTCCAGGAGGGCTTCGAGGGCGGCCAGCCGCAGCCGCCGGGAGAGCGAGGTGTAGCCGACGATGTCAGCGAATCCGACGATCACCTCGTCGCCCTCGCCGGTGTGCGGGCCGCCGTCGCGGGCCAGGAAGCTGTCGAGGTGGCGTCGCCAGACCGCCTGCTGCAGGTGGGCGAGTGCATCGATCAGCTGGTCGGCGGTCAGGGTGACGCGCGGATCGGCGGCGAGCAGCCGGATCTGCTCGGCCTGCCATTCGGCGAGCCGCGCCGTCGCCTGCCCGATGGACCGCGCCGCGGCGACCTGCGCCGCCGGATCGATCTCCCGGTCGCTGCCGGCGAAGACGGCGAGCGCGGCGAGGTCGGCCTCGGAGAACACCGAGGCCGAGTCGGCGCGCTCGGTGTTCCGGGCGAATCCGAAGGCGCGCCACAGCCGGTCGGCGAAGTCGGAATCGACGCGCAGCTGCTCGATGATCTCCTCGCTGCTGTAGCGGTACGGCAGCTCTTCGTCTTCCATTCGACCAGTGTTTCATCCCGCACCCGCCGGTGTCAGGCCTGTAGAAGGCCTTTCACCAGGTAGGCCATCCGGGCGGCGAACTCCGGGCGCGGGGTGCTCCGGGGCATCCGCACGGCGTCGTTGACCACGGCGAGCGCCGCACGCACGGTGAGCGCGGCACACGGCCGCGACATCTCCGGGTGGACGGCCTGGAGCAGGTCGATCCAGCGGACCACGTAGCGGCGCTGCGCGGCCACGAGCTCCCCGGCGTGCGGGTTCTCCTGGAGGGCGTAACCGCTGATCAGCGCGACCAGCAGATCGGGTGTGCCGGTGATCGTCTGCACATAGGAGTCCACCAGGAGGCCGAGGAGTTCGGCCGGACGGTCGGTTCGCGCCGACGCGGCGAGGGCATCGGCCTGCAGGCGGAGGGAACTGCGCTGGCTGATCGCGACCAGGATCGCGTCTTTCGAGGCGAAATGCTTGTAGACGCTGGGACCGGTGATGCCG
This sequence comes from Gordonia marina, assembly GCF_052036135.1. Taxonomy (NCBI): domain Bacteria; kingdom Bacillati; phylum Actinomycetota; class Actinomycetes; order Mycobacteriales; family Gordoniaceae; genus Gordonia; species Gordonia marina. The sequence continues at coordinate 45,243 of NZ_JBPSDN010000005.1, read as the reverse complement.
ACGGCGGCGCCGATGTCGTCCATTCCGGTGCCCTCGTAGCCGCGGGCGGCGAACAATGCGGCGGCGGCGTCGAGGATCTCGTCGCGCCGCCCGCCCTCGCCGGGGAGGCCCGCCGGGTGTTCGGTGAGCGGCGGCGCCAGGGCCGGCCGCAACTCGAACAATCGCCAGATCAGCTGCCGCACGGCCGAATTCACCGCGGCCAGGTCGGACTTCGAGGTGCGGCCGATCAGGCTGCCGGAGACCGACAGGACGGCGCCGGCGAGGTACATCGACTCCCGCTCGCTGAGTCCGGGTCGTGCCTGCGCGATGGCCGCGGCCCACCGCCGCAGCACCGAACGGGTGCGCCGCACCACTTCGCGGTTCTGCTCGTCCGACAGATGCTGGCCCGACCAGCGCCACAGCGCGGTCTGACCCGTGCCGGAGGTGCCGAGCGCGGTGGCCGCGGCGACGACGGCCTGTGCCGGGTCGCCGGCGGCCGCCAGCGCGGCCTCGGTCTGCGATTCGAAGGCGTCGACGGCGCACTGAGTGGCGGCGAAGAGCAGCGCCTGCTTGTCGGCGAAGTGGCGGTACACGGTGGGCGTGCTGACCCCGGCCCGCGCGGCGATGTCGGAGACCGAGACATTCGGGTAGCCGCGATCGGCGAAGAGACTGGCGGCCGCAGCGATGAGCTGGCGGCGGCGGTCCTCCGCGCGACTGCTGCGGGCGGTCTTGTCGGTCGGCATCGTGAACCGACCATAGCCGAAGATGGAGCGAATTCCTACGGATTCACCTGTGGGTATAGCCAAGAGCGTTATTCCGCGTTAGCCTCACTGGGTAACCATCTAGGTTCGTGTGAAAGGAACACAAGTGCCTGACCAAGCATTCATCTACGACGCGGTGCGCACGCCTCGCGGCAAGCAGCGCGGAGGCGCTCTGCACAGCGTCAAGCCGATCGACCTGGTCTCCGGCCTGATCGACGCGCTCCTCGAGCGTCACCCCGATCTCGATCCGAAGGCCGTCGACGACGTGGTGCTCGGCGTGGTCTCCCCGGTCGGCGAGCAGGGCGCCGTGATCGCCCGCACCGCGGCGCTGGTCTCCGGTCTCGGTGAGACCGTTCCGGGTACCCAGGTCAACCGCTTCTGCGCGTCGGGCCTGGAGGCCGTGAACCTGGCTGCGTCCAAGGTCGCGTCCGGCTTCGACGACCTGGTGATCGCCGGTGGCGTCGAGTCGATGTCGCGCGTGCCGATGGGCAGCGACGGCGGTGCGCTCTTCATGGATCCCGCCACCGCGTACGACAACTACATCACCCCGCAGGGCATCGGTGCCGACACCATCGCCACCATCGAGGGCTTCAGCCGGGAAGACGTCGACGCCTTCGCCGCGGAGTCGCAGCGTCGTGCGGCGGCGGCCTGGGAGGCCGGCCGCTTCGACAACTCGGTGGTCCCGGTGAAGGACATCAACGGCGTCACCGTGCTGGAGAAGGACGAGCACATGCGTCCGGGCAGCACCGTCGAGAGCCTCGGCAAGCTCAAGCCCGCGTTCGAGGCGCTCGCCGCCATGGCCGGCTTCGATGACGTCATCATGCAGAAGTACCCGAGCGTGGAGAAGGTGAACCACGTCCACACCGGCGGCAACAGCTCCGGCATCGTCGACGGCGCCGGCGTCGTCCTGATCGGTTCGGAAGAGGCGGGCAAGCGCAACGGCCTCACCCCGCGCGGGCGCATCGTCGCCTTCGCCGAGGTCGGCAGCGAGCCGTCGATCATGCTCACCGGCCCCACCCCGGCCACCCAGAAGGCCCTGGACAAGGCCGGCCTGACCGTCGACGACATCGACGTCTACGAGCTGAACGAGGCCTTCGCCTCGGTCGTCATGAAGTGGGAGAAGGATCTCGGCATCCCCCACGAGAAGGTGAACGTCAACGGCGGCGCGATCGCCATGGGTCACCCGCTCGGCGCCACCGGCGCCATGATCCTGGGCACCTGCCTGGACGAGCTGGAGCGCACCGGCGGCCGCTACGGCCTGGTCACCCTCTGCATCGGCGGCGGCATGGGCGTCGCGACCATCATCGAGCGCGTCTGACGCCGCCGGACTAGAGAAGGAAAAGACTTAACCTCATGAGCGAGAACATGATCGCGTGGGAGAAGGACGCCGACGGCGTCGTCATCCTCACCATGGACGACCCGAACCAGGGCGCCAACACCATGAACCAGTTGTTCATGGATTCCATCGCTGCGACCGTCGACCGGCTCGAGGCCGAGAAGGACGATATCGCCGGCGTCGTGGTGACCTCGGCGAAGAAGACCTTCTTCGCCGGCGGCGACCTCAAGGACATGACCAGCGGGGCGCCGAAGGACAAGACTCCCGAGGAGATCGCCACCGACATCACCGCGCGCACCAACGGCATGAAGGCCGTGCTGCGCCGCCTGGAGACCCTGGGCAAGCCGGTCGTCGCCGCCATCAACGGCGCCGCGCTCGGCGGTGGCCTGGAGATCGCGCTGCACTGCCACTACCGCGTCGCCGCGGATGCCAAGGGCAGCAAGATCGGTCTTCCCGAGGTGACCCTCGGCCTGCTGCCGGGTGGCGGCGGCGTCGTGCGCACCGTGCGCCTCCTCGGCATGCAGAACGCTCTCATGGGCGTGCTGCTGCAGGGCACCCAGTTCAACCCCACCAAGGCCAAGGAGACCGGTCTGGTCGACGAGGTCGTGCCGACCGTCGACGACCTGCTCCCGGCCGCGAAGGCCTGGATCGCCGCCAACCCGGAGGCTCAGCAGCCGTTCGACGTCAAGGGCTACAAGATGCCCGGTGGCGCGCCGACCAACCCGAAGGTCGCCGCGAACCTGCCGGCCTTCCCGGCACTGCTGCGCAAGCAGATCAAGGGCACCAACATGCCGGCCCCGCGCGCCATCCTGGCCGCGGCCATCGAGGGCGCCTACGTCGACGTCGACACCGCCGACCTGGTGGAGACCCGCTACTTCGTCTCGCTGGTCACCGGCCAGGTGGCGCAGAACATGATCAAGGCGTTCTTCTTCGATCTGCAGCACATCAACGGCGGCGGCTCGCGCCCCAAGGGCTTCGACAAGTGGCAGGCCAAGAAGGTCGGCGTCATCGGCGCCGGCATGATGGGCGCGGCCATCGCGTACGTCTCGGCCAAGGCCGGCATCGAGGTCGTGCTCAAGGACATCGACATCGACGCCGCCAACCGCGGCAAGGACTACTCGGTCAAGCTCGAGGAGAAGGCCCTCTCGCGCGGCAAGACCACGCAGGAGAAGTCCGACGCGCTGCTGGCCCGCATCCACCCGACCGTCGACCCGCAGGACTTCGCGGGCGTCGATCTGGTGATCGAGGCCGCGTTCGAGTCGGTCGAGGTCAAGGAGAAGGTGTTCCAGGAGATCCAGGACATCGTCGAGCCGGACGCCGTGCTGGGTTCGAACACCTCGACCCTGCCGATCACGCTGCTGGCTGAGGGCGTCAACCGTCCCGAGGACTTCATCGGTATCCACTTCTTCTCGCCGGTCGACAAGATGCCGCTGGTCGAGATCATCTGCGGTGAGAAGACCAAGGACGAGGTGCTCGCCAAGGTCATCGACTACACCCTGCAGATCCGGAAGACCCCGATCGTCGTCAACGACAGCCGCGGCTTCTTCACCAGCCGTGTCATCGGCACCTTCATCAACGAGGCCATCGCGGCCGTCGGCGAGGGTGTGGAGCCGGCCTTCATCGAGCAGGCGGGCAGCCAGGCCGGTTACCCGGCCGCGCCGCTGCAGCTCTCGGACGAGCTGACGCTGACGCTGATGCAGAAGATCCGCAAGGCCACCAAGGAGGGCGTCGAGGCCGCCGGCGGCGAGTTCCCGGAGCACGGCTCGTACGCGGTGATCGACTGGATGGTCGAGAACGGCCGCACCGCCAAGAAGGACGGCGCCGGTTTCTACGACTACGCCGACGGCAAGCGCACCCTGCTGTGGCCGGGTCTGCGTGAGCACTTCAAGTCGGGCAGCGTCGAGATCCCGCTGATCGACATGGAAGAGCGCATGCTCTTCGCCGAGGCGCTGGAGACCGTGAAGTGCTTCGACGAGGGTGTGCTCACCTCCGTCGAGGACGCCAACATCGGCTCGATCTTCGGCATCGGCTTCCCGGCGTGGACCGGTGGCGTGATCCAGTACATCAACCAGTACGACGGCGGGGTCCCCGGCTTCGTCGCTCGCGCCAACGAGCTGGCCGAGTCGTACGGTGAGCACTTCCGCCCGCCGGCCTCGCTGGTCGCGAAGGCGGAGAACGGTGTCACCACGCTGACCAACGAGAACCTGCGCTCCGCGTAAGTCTCGCTCGGCTGAACACCCGCGGCCCCGACCGGATTCCTCCGGTCGGGGCCGCGTGTCGTTCCTGTGGACAACTCGACCGGCACTCGGACGGCTTGTGGATGGAGTGTTCGACGTCGCAGACCCGATCGGCGACCCTGAGGGTGACGGTAGGGGGAACAGATGTCGGAACACGAGAAGACGCCAGGCCGGGCGAGTGCGTGATGGCGGCGCAGGCATGGGTGGCGCTGGTCCTCGGTCTGCTGACGAGCGCCGGGGTGATCGGGACACTGTGGCAGCGGCAGCACTCGGAGCGGGTCGACCGCGAACACCGACTGGAGATCGAGTCACGAGCCGAGTGGTGGAGGCGCTTTCAATGGGCCGCGGAGCTGACCATTTCCGAGGGCACGGAGGGGCGGCGGATGGGGCTGTCGGTGGTGCATGTCTTGGCGACCTCTCCCTTGCTGACCGACAGTGAGCGTGGAATCGTGGACACCGTCATGTGGGCGCGGGAAAGCGGAGGAGGAGAGCAATGAGCTCCCTTGAAGAAAGTGCAGCAGCCCGAGCCCGGTCTGAGCGACAGCTGCGCGGACGGACTGCTGAGGAGCGCCGGATCGCCGCCGAGATCGTGGTCGTCAACAACCAGATGCGCGGCGTAGACACTCCCCAGTGGGTGATCGACGTCGCTGAGGGCCGCCTCCCAGCGTAGGCGCGGCAGTCGAGCACGGGCGCGTCGGTCGCGGGTGCCGCGCGCGTATCCGGGTGACTCGTGCGCGCCCGGTGTCAGTGCGGGCCGGAGGTGAGGATCGCGTCGGGCACGAGTTTCCAGTAGCCGCCGGAATGGATCCACTCGACGTCGCGGATGGTGGTGGGAGCCGCGTCGCGCGGTGACTTCGCGGCGACGCTCGCCGTCGTCGTGTTCCCGCCCGTCATGGTCACCGGCGCCTTCACCGTGTACGAGTCCGGGGTGTAGCCGGCAAGCGAGGTAGCGGCCGCGTAGGCGCTCATCTTGGTGACGGCGGCCGGATCGTCGCCGGTGTAGACGTAGCGGCCGAGTTCCCCGGCGGGGGTCTTCGGGTCGACGGCCTTCCGCAGGATCGTCTGCAACTGGGCGACGGTCGGCGTCTCGACGGCCGCTGAACCGGTCGCGGTGGAGGTGCTGGTCGACGGCGACGTGCTCGGGCCGCTTTCGGTGACCGTGACCGGGGACGTCGCGGCGGGGCGGTCGTCGTGCGACCTGGTCAGGATGATCGCCAGCGCGATCGCGAGCCCGGCGATCACCAGGATGGCCAGGCCGACGAACAGCGGGGCGCGGCTGCGTCGTTTCCCGGTGGGAACGGGTTCCGCCACCGGAGTGGCCGGCGCGGACGGCTCCGGGACCGGCGGCGGCGATGCGGGCGCGGGAGCCGGGTATGGAGCGGTGAGCGGCGCGGTCGCGGCGGCGGGCGGTCGTGCGAGGGCGTGGCGCAGTTCGGCGGCGAAGGAACGGCAGTCGGGAAATCGGCCTGCCGGGTCCTTGGCGAGCGCGCGGGCGAAGACCGGGTCGAGCGCGGCCAGATCGGGCCGGCGGCTGCTGACCGGCGGCGCCGGATGATCGGCGTGGGCGCGGATCAGGGCCACCGGATTGTCGCTGGTGAAGGGCGCGGCGCCGGTGAGCAACTCGTACAGCGTGCAGGCCAGGGAGTACTGGTCGGCGGCCGCCGTTGCGGGGGCGCCCTCGATCACCTCGGGGGCGCTGTAGCGCAGCGTGCCGATGAAATTCCCGGTCCCGGTCAGCGAGGTGGAGTCGGCAAGCCGGGCGATGCCGAAATCGAGGACGGTCACCGCGCCCACCCGGCCGTCGGGCCGACGGCTCATCAGGATGTTCGCCGGCTTGATGTCCCGATGCACCACACCCTGCGCGTGGGCGTAGTCGAGGGCATCGGCCACGGCGCCTGCGACGTCGAGGACGTCGCCGGTCGACAACCGCTCCCCGGTCAGATCGGTGCCGTCGAGGTGGCGCATGGTGAACCACGGCCGCCCGCCCTCGACGCCGTACTGATACACGGTCACGATGCCGGGGTGATGCAGCGCGGCGGCGGTCCGCGCCTCCCGGGCGAAGCGTTCGGCGAAATCACTGCTCGCGTCGCCCGCGGTGGAGATCAGCTTCAGGGCTTCGCGTCGTGCCAGGCCGGGGTTCTCGACGAGGTAGACCTCGCCCATCCCGCCCCGCCCGATCGGCGCGATGACGCGGTAACCGGCGAAGACGGCTCCGGGTTCGAGCGACACGGCGGGACTCCTCTGGTGCGGGCGGGCGGACCTGTCTGACACTACCCGGCGGGGCGGCCGACTCACCGGGCCGTGATCGCCGGTGAGTGTCGTGCCAGTGCGTTACGCTGCGGATATGGCTGCCAACGAGTCCACCGGTAACGAGTCCGCTTCCACCGAGGCCGCCTCCGAGGAGGGACTGGTGGTCTCGGCGCTCGGGCTGTTCGCCCGGTCGCAGGAGCAGGCCGTCAAGGTCGCCACCGACACGCTCGGCAAGGTGCGCGCGATGGCCACCGCGGGTGTCACCTCACCGGATGTGCTGATGCAGCAGGTCGTGGAACTCAGCGGCGCGGTCACCGGGATGGCCAGCGGGGTGACCGGCCTGGCCGGAGCGGTGTCGCAGCCGATGCAGGAGTTCATCGTGCAGCAGCGCAAGCTCGCCGAGACGGTCGCCAAGTTCGCCGAGGTGCAAGCCGAACTGGCGGTGATCGTCGCCGAGTTCGCGCAGCGGCAGGCGGCCACCGTCGCGGCCGTCGAGCGGATCACCAACCCCGTCTTCGACATCGTCGGCGGCAAGCCGCACAACGCGTCCCAGAGCTGATCCGGCCGTCCGCGTGTGACGCGGCCGGTGCAACCCCCTGCAACTCTCGTGCCGGGGTCGCACCCGGCTTACGGTCGGGCTGTTCCGGCGCCGCTCAGGGTGCCGGCCCCATCCTCCGGAGGTCCCCGCATGGCTGCCACTGATCCCACCCGTCCCCTCGCCGGCAAGGTCGCACTCGTCACCGGTGCCGCGCGCGGCATCGGCCGCGGCATCGCACTTCGCCTGGCCCGCGACGGTGCCGATGTCTGCCTGGTCGACCTCACGGCGGAGTCGGTCGCCGCGGTGCACGACGAGGTGGTCGCGCTCGGAAGCCGCGCCGCGGTCTTCGGGGCCGACGTCAGTGATCGAGACGCGGTCTTCGCGGCCGTCGACCATGCCGTCGCCGAACTCGGTGGACTGGACATCATGGTCAACAACGCGGGTATCGCGATGGTCGAACCGCTCGCCGACGTGCGGCCCGACGAGGTCGACCGCCTGTGGCGGATCAACATCAACGGTGTGCTGTGGGGCATCCAGGCCGCTGCCGCGAAGTTCATCGAACAGGGCCGCCCCGGCAAGATCATCAACGCGTCGTCGATCGCCGGGCACGACGGGTTCCCGATGCTCGGCTGCTACAGCGCCAGCAAGTTCGCTGTGCGAGCCCTGACGCAGGCCGCCGCGCGCGAATACGGCGACAAGAAGATCACCGTCAACGCGTACTGCCCCGGCGTGGTCGGCACCGACATGTGGGCGGATATCGACCGTCGCTTCGCCGAACTGACCGGTGCCGAGATCGGCGAGACCTACGACAAGTTCGTGTCCGGCATCCTGCTCGGCCGCGCGGAGACGCCGGACGACGTCGCCGGCTACGTCAGCTACCTCGCGGGTCCGGATGCGGACTACATGACCGGTCAGGCGGGACTGATCGACGGCGGGATGCTCTTCCGCTGACCGGCATCATCGATCGGTGAACGGGCCCGACCGGCGACGCATCGTCGCCGGTCGGCCCCGCTGCCGTCTGCGGTGACGTCCTATTCCGTGGAGGCCGAGTCGGCGCGGACGGTATCGGGGTCGTTCACCGGGGTGAGAAGCGGCCGTTTGGGGGCGCGGCCGTCGCCCAGCGAACGGCCCCGGAGACGGCGGATCATCCACGGGGTCAGGTGCTGGACCGCCCAGCGGGTGTCGCGGGCGTGCCGGAGCAGGCGGTGCGGATCCGGCCGCGTGTCGAGCGGTCGTCCCCAGTCCGGCGAACTCCCGGGCAGTCCCAGCGCGTGCGCGGCGCCCGCGGCGAAACGCTCGTGGCCCAGCGGTGAGGCGTGCAGCCGGTCCGGCGCCCAGGAGCGCAGATCGGTGAGCACCGGCGCCGAGTACAGGTCGACCAGCACGAACCCGTAGCGGCCGGCGAAGTCGCGCATCATCTGATTGAGCGTCAGCAGCTTGTCTTCGAAGCGCCGGCCGAGTGGGATGGTGGCGGTGACGTCGGGATAGGTCGAGATCAGGACCGTCGCACCGGTGGCGGCGAGGACCCGGTAGACGGCGTCGAGGTCGTCGTGCACCTGCGCCATGTCCGAACTGCCGATCACGTCGTTCATGCCGAGCGGTGCGGTGATGAGGTCGGGCTCCAGCGCCAGGGCCGGGGCCAGCTGTTCCTCGCGGGCCTGGCGGGTGGTCTTGCCGCGCACCGCCAGATTCGCGTATCGCAGCCCGGGATTCTGCACGGCCAGCAGGGTCGCGAGCCGGTCGGCCCAGCCCCGGTATTCGTACCGCGGATCGGGGTCGCCCATCCCCTCCGTCTGGCTGTCGCCGAGGGCGACGAATCGGGAGAAATGCACGCCTCCGATGGTAGCCGTCGTGCGCGTTGGAGCAGGTCAGGACCACCTGGTGTACAAATATCAATGAATGTATAGACACAAGACGATGGATGGCATAACGTAAAGTTCGCACGTTTCACCTGGAGGAGTCGACATGACACAACAGACCACTGATCACTCGGAGGTACCCGCCCTGGAGTGGCGCGACAAGAAGCGCTATCTCTGGCTGCTCGGCCTCATCCCGCCCACCGCGGTCTTCCTCGCCGCCGGCTTCATCGCCCTGATGAACTGGGCCGGGCACCAGCTCGGCTGGGGATGGCTGACCACCATCTCGCCGGTGTGGTGGTGGATCGGCCCGATCCTGCTCTATGTGCTGCTGCCGGTGCTCGACGTCTTCTTCGGCCCGGACGGGCAGAACCCGCCGGACGAGCTGATGGAGCAGTTGGAGAACGACCGGTACTACCGGTACTGCACCTACGTCTACATCCCGTTCCAGATCGCCAGCCTGATCTTCGCGGCGTACCTCTGGACGGCGAAACCGGGCGGGCGCTTCGGTGATCTGAGCTGGCTCGGCATCGACAGCGGTTCGCTGGGGCTGGTCTCCAAGATCGGTCTGGCCCTCTCCATCGGCGTGATGGGCGGCATCGGCATCAACACCGCGCACGAGCTGGGCCACAAGAAGGTCTCGCTGGAGCGCTGGCTGTCCAAGATCACCCTCGCGCAGACCTTCTACGGACACTTCTACATCGAGCACAACCGCGGCCATCACGTCCGTGTCGCCACCCCGGAGGATCCGGCCAGCTCGCGCTTCGGCGAGAACTTCTGGACCTTCCTGCCGCGCAGCGTGTTCGGCAGCCTCAAGTCGGGCTGGGAGCTGGAAGCGAACCGGATGAAGCGACTGGAGCGCCCGGTCTTCCACCCGAGCAACGACGTGCTCAACGCCTGGTTCATGTCGATCGCCCTCTGGGGCGTCCTCACCGCCGTCTTCGGCTGGCAGATCCTGCCGTTCATGGTGCTGCAGGCGATCTACGGATTCTCGCTGCTGGAGACCGTCAACTACCTCGAGCACTACGGCCTGCTGCGGCAGAAGAACGCCCGCGGCCGTTACGAGCGCTGCACCCCGCAGCACAGCTGGAACTCCGACCACATCGCGACCAACATCTTCCTGTACCACCTGCAGCGGCACAGCGACCACCACGCCAACCCGACCCGGCGTTACCAGGTCCTGCGCAGCTTCGACGAGGCGCCGAACCTGCCGAGCGGCTATGCCAGCATGATCACCCTCGCCTACGTGCCGCCGGTCTGGCGCAAGGTGATGGACAAGCGCGTGATCGCCCACTACGGCGGTGACCTCACCCGGGCCAGCCTGCAGCCTGGCAAGGAGGACAAGCTCCTGGCCAAGTACGCGAGCGAGTGCGCGGCGCTGTCGGCGACGACGGCCGCGGGTCTGCGGCAGAGCAGTGCGAAGGACGAGGGCGCGGTCGCCGTGCTCGAATCGGCCGCCGCCACGGCCGAGACGCTCCACGCCTGCCCGAACTGCGGCTACACCTACCGCGCCGCCGCCGGTGCCCCGCGCGAGGGCTTCGCGCCCGGCACCGCTTGGGCCGACATCCCCGACAACTGGCCCTGCCCGGACTGCGGGGTCCGCGAAAAGATCGACTTCATCCGGATCGGAGAATGACATGACCGCCGTGAACGACTACAAGCTCTTCCGCTGCCTGCAGTGCGGCTTCGAGTACGACGAAGCCGAGGGCTGGCCCGAGGACGGCATCGAGCCCGGCACCCGCTGGGACGACATCCCGGATGACTGGAGCTGCCCGGACTGCGGTGCCGCCAAGGCCGATTTCGAGATGGTCGAGGTCGCCCGCTCATGACCGGCACCGACGCCGGCGTGGTGATCGTCGGATCCGGAGTCGCCGGAGCGACCGCGGCGCAGACGCTGCGCGCGGACGGGTACGACGGGCCCGTGACGGTCGTCGGCGCCGAGCCCGGTCTGCCCTTCCGGCGCACCGCGCTCAGCAAGGACCTCCTCGCCGCCGATCTCAGCCCCGAGCGGATCGCCCTGCAGAAGCCCGCGTTCTGGGCCGAGAAGGACATCGAGATCCGCGGTGGCACCACGGTGGTCGACGTCGATCCGGCCGCCCGGTCGGTGCGGCTGTCCGACGGGACCGCGCTCGGCTACCGGGCCCTGATCCTGGCGACCGGCGGGCAGCCGATCCGCCCGGACTGGCTCGCCGACGACGTCCCGGCCCTCCGGACCGTGGCCGACGCCGAACGTATCCGGGGCGCGATCGTCGAGTCCGGTTCGCTGGTGGTGATCGGCGGCGGCCTGATCGGGCTGGAACTCGCGGCCTCCGCGGCCGCGGCCGGGCACCGCGTGACGGTGCTCGAGGCGGGTGACCGCCCGATGAGCCGGGTGGTGCCGCCGGTGCTCTCCGGCTTCCTGGCCGACCTGCACGCCGCCCACGGGGTGGACCTGCGTCTGCGCAGCGCGGTGGTGCGGGCCACCGCCGGGGAAGTGGAGCTCGCCGACGGGACCGTCGTGCATGGCACCGTCATCGCCGCCCTCGGCATGACGCCGGACGTCGCGCTCGCCGCGGCGGCCGGTGCCGAAGCCGGGCGCGGTGGCGTCGTCGTCGACCCGTCGCTGCGGACCGGAGTCGCGGGCGTCTACGCGGCGGGTGATCTGGCCGCCGTGCCGGATCCGCGGTCCGGCGAGCCGATGCGGTGTGAGCACTGGTTCGGGGCGCTCGACCAGGGGGCCGCCGTCGCCCGGACCGTGCTGGCGGATCTGGCCGGCACGCCCGCGCCGGTGTTCGCCGAGGTGCCGCGTGCCTGGACCATGCAGTACGGCGTCAACGTGCAGCTGGTCGGCCGGCCCGCGGGCGAGGGTGAGGTCGCCGTCGACGGCGACCTGGCCCCTGCCGCGGACGGACGGCCGTCCGCGACGGTCCGGGTCTCCGGTCCGGAGGGCCTGCGCGGCGCGGTGACCGTCGGCCGGGCGGCAGCGGCTCGGGAACTGCGCGCGGAGATCGCCGCCGTTGCCGCGGGTGCCGCGGTATGAGTGCGCCCGTCGCCGTACCCGCCCCGGCTACGCTGGGGCGGGTGAGCGACCCGACGACGTATGCCCAGGCGAGCAAGCGGCTCTTGCGGAACTCGCTGCTCGACGGCGTGCACGACCTGCTGACCCAGCGGGACTGGTCCAAGGTGACCATGACCGACGTGGCGCGCCAGACGGGGGTCAGCAGGCAGACCGTCTACAACGAGTTCGGCTCCCGGCACGGTCTAGCGCAGTCGTACGCGCTGCGCCTGGTCGACGAGTTCACCGAGGTGATCGGTGCGGCGATCGACGAGGTCCCCGGCGACCTGGACGCCGCCCTGACCAGCGGATTCGAGCGATTCTTCGCCGCCGCCGCGCTGGACCCGATGATCGCCTCCCTGCTCTCCGGGGAACCCAACCCGGATCTGCACAAGCTGATCACCACCGAGGCGGCGCCGCTGATCGCGGCGGCCAAGGCGAATCTCGCGCGGATCATCACCCGGTCGTGGATCGGGCTGCCCGACGTCGCCGCCGATCCGCTCGCCGGTGCGCTGGCCCGCATGGCGCTGAGCTACGTGGCGATGCCGCCGGAGGTGCCGGCCCCCCGGGTCGCGGCGAACCTGGCGGCGCTGTTCGCGCCGGCGATCCGCGAGGCGGCTGCTCTTGGGTCCGGCCTGACGTAGGGTGATCTCCGGTTTCTCCGGTTCCACACCGGCGAAACGCCCGGTGTGGAAGGAGTGTGCCTCATGTCGGACGGTGTCGTCGCGGCCGGAACCCTGCCGCCGCTGACCCGCGGCCCGTGGCAGCGCCGGATGGACGTGATCGTGGTGGTCGCGACCTTCGGCGGTCTGCTCTTCGGTTACGACACCGGAGTCCTCAACGGTGCGCTCGAGCCGATGAAGTTCGAGTTCGGGCTCTCCTCGACCACCGAGGGCCTGGTGGTGAGCAGCCTGCTCATCGGCGCCGCGCTCGGGGCGCTCAGCGGAGGCCGGCTGGCCGACGCCTTCGGGCGGCGCCGGACACTGGTCTGGCTGGCCGTCGTCTTCTTCGCCGGGACCGCGGCCAGCGTGTTCGCGCCGGGACTCGCGGTGATGCTGCCGGCGCGCTTCATCCTCGGTCTCGCGGTCGGCGGCGCCTCCGTCGTCGTGCCGATCTATCTGTCCGAGCTGGCGCCCACGGAGCGGCGCGGGGCGCTCGGCGGCCGCAACGAGCTCGCGATAGTCGCCGGTCAGCTCGCCGCGTTCGCGGTCAACGCGGTGATCGCGTCGATCTGGCCGCCGGCCACCGCCGCCGACCCCGGCGGCTACTCCGGAATCTGGCGCGTGATGCTGGCGATCTGTGCGATCCCGGCGGTCTGCCTGTTCGTCGGCATGCTGCGGATGCCCGAGTCGCCGCGCTGGTACGTGCGGCAGGGCCGGTACGACGACGCCCTGGCCGTGCTCCGCCAGGTGCGCAGCGAGGAGCGGGCCCGCGCGGAGATGGCCGAGGTGGAGCGGCTCGCTGCCGACGAAGAACTCGAGCATCTCGGCGGCTGGCGCGACCTCGCGGTGCCCTGGGTGCGGCGGCTGCTGCTGGCCGCGGTGATCGTCGCGATCGGCCAGCAGGTGACCGGGGTGAACTCGGTGATGATCTACGGCACCAAACTGCTCGAGGTCGGCGGCGTCAGCGGATCGGCGGCCCCGATCGCGAACGTCTTCGTCGGTGCGGCCGGCGTGATCGGCAGCATCTTCTGCCTCTACTACCTGATCGACCGCGTCCCGCGGAAGACGCTGCTGCTGACCGGCATGTGCCTGGTGATGGTCTGCCACGCGGCGATCATCGCGGTGACCCTGCTGATGCCCGGCTCGGGTCGCGCCGAGGCGTGGACCATCCTGGTGCTGCTCGGCCTGTTCGTCCTCTGCCAGCAGACGACGATGAACGTCACCACCTGGGTGTGCCTGTCCGAGCTGTTCCCGCTCCGGCTCCGCGGCTTCGGCATGGGCGCCGCGGCGCTGGTGCTGTGGCTGGCCAACGCGGCCGTCGGCCAGGCGGTGCCCGCACTGGTCGAGGCCGGCGGCCTGGCCACCACCTACGGCACCTTCCTGGTGTGCACCGCGGTGTTCGCGTTCCTCATGTACCGCTTCCTGCCGAACACCAGCGGCCGTTCCCTGGAGGAGCTGGAGGAACGATTCGCGGCGGGCGACTTCCGTTCCTGACCCCGGTGGTCTGACTAGAACGGTGGTGGGCCGTAGAGTTCGTCGGCGTGCGCGCGTTCGCGGCGGAGGCGGGCGCGTTCGGCGCGCCGCCAGGCGTGCTTGTGTGCGGTGGCGGCTCGAAGGCCTCCACTGGGGGTGCACGCGCACGCGCGTGGTGGGGCTGGTTCGCCGGCCGGAGCTGTCTCGGGTGGTGCTTGGGCCTGGTGGGCGCATGTCGCCGCGGTCAGATCGGGGAACAGCCACTGATTCTCCGCGCGGGTCTCGAGCGTGATGCCGTGGACGGTGATCGCGGTCCACACGGTGCCGTCGTGGTCGATCCACTGTTCGTCGATCCAGCCGTCTGCGGGGTTGGTGGCGCCGAGGTGAGTTTTCAGCAAGTGATGCCGTTTGCATTTGGGGTTGAGATTGCACAGGCAGGTGGGGCCGCCGGAAGCGGGGCAGACCTGGTTGAACTCCTGGCAATGATCCAACTCGCAGTGCCAGGCGGGCTGATCGCAGCCGGGGACGGTACAGGTGCCGAACAGTGCGCGGATGAGGACGTCCAGGGCGGCGGTGGGGCGGTAGGGATCCCCGGGCTGGGCGGTGTCGGTGAGGAACGTTGGCGGCACAGGACCCCCGCTGGTCTCGGTCGCGGCGCCCCCGTCCTGGTCCCCGGTATCGGCGCTGCCTGTCTCGGCGTCCTCGTCGTCTCCGGTAGGTGGCCGGTACTCGGCTTTCGGTGCCGCCCGGGCGCCGTCACTGTCACCGCTGTGGGCGCCGCCGTTGTCGGGGGTCGTGGTCTCGGCTGTGGTCGCCAGGGTCCGGTGGGGTGTGAGGAGTTTACCCAGGTCGAGGTCTCGGACCAGGGCATCGGGGCGGCGCGCCAGATCACGGACGTGGTCGGCGCCGATCGGGCCGTGCCCATCGAGGAATCCGGGCTCGTCGTCGCCGCCGGCCAGGGTGGTCTTGCGGCACACTGCGTGCACGATGATTCGCGCCTGCCGCTCGGAGATCTCCTCGGTCGACAGGGTTGCGGTGCAGGTCTCTTTGCCGGTGCAGGCACAGGTGAACGGAAGACCGCGCAGCCGGGCGATCGCCGCCGCCGACCGTAACGCCCCCTTGCTGCGGGGATCGTTGGGACAGACTCCGGCGATCATCGCCTCGACCGCCTCGTACGCCAGACGGGTCTCTTCGGCGTCGGCGGTGATGGTGATCCCACCGAGCCCGTCGGTGTAGTCCCGCCGGGTCACGTTCTTACGTCGTTGGGCTTTGTCGCGGCGTTTGCGGGAGGCCTCGCGATCGTGTTTGTCGACGATGCGGTCGGCGATCCGTTCGGCGGCCTTTTCGGAGATGTGCCCGGCCTTCGCCAACGCGTTCGCCACGTCCTGGTCGACGGTGGCGACGATCGCGGGCTCGTCGACGATGTCGGTGCGGTCGACGACCTTGGCGAACATCGCCGGGCTGATCACCGTCTGCCGCAGCAGGTCGGCGGTCCTCGGCAGGCGTTCGGCCACGGCGATCGCCATCGCGACCAGAGCGCGGGAATCCCGCCGGTTCCCGGCGAACATGGCCCCGAAGAACTCCACCGCCACCGTGTAAGGATCGAACAGGTCTTTCTGCTCGGCCCCCGCGCATACCTGGTCGTCGAGGCCGGCCAGCGCGATGTCGAGGAACTGGCCGACCGCGTATAGCTGCTGCCAATACAGGAACGCCTGCCCCCGCCATGCCGACTCGGCGTACACGCCCCAGTCATGGCACTGGGTCTGCTCATCATCGGTGTCATCGGGGGCGACCATCCCCGCCGGAGCGAAGTCGACCCCGGCCCAGCGGGTGGCGAACTCGCCGGATGCCTCGCCGATCTCCATGGTTGTCACCTCCCTCTGATCCCTCATGATGTTCGAAGTATCTATGATTTATATTACATTCATATTGTGGTGTGCGCTACCGATGATCTCTGTGCCGTTGTGAGACTGTATCCCCTGGTTGTGGCACCTACTTGCGATCTCTGGGAGAGCCGACTCCTACGGCGGCAATCATGGCTCCGGTCGGTGTTGGGCATCGGACTGCGAACACGCGATGTTCGACTTCGGTACGACACCAGGAGTGGTCCTTCGACTGCAGATCCGCCGACGTCGACTTCAGCGGCGACCGCATCCCGCCCGTCTCGGGTCCACTCGCCTCATACGCCGAGGACCGCAAAGCAACTCGGGAGAACTGACTAGAGTTCAAGGCAGGGATGCCACGCCGACGAGCAGGGAGGTCCGGCCGCCATGACGCTTTCGTCGCCGGACGCTGCACCCTTCGACCTGCTCACCATCGGGCGGCTCGGCGTCGACCTGTATCCGCGGGAGTCGGGTGTCGGGCTCGACGAGGTGGAGACCTTCGGCAAGTCGCTGGGCGGCAGCGCCGCGAACGTGGCCGTCGCGGCGGCCCGGCACGGCCTGCGCACGGCGCTGATCTCGGCCACCGGCGACGACCCCTTCGGCCGCTATCTCCACCGGGAGCTGACCCGGCTCGGCGTGGACGACCGGTACGTCGGCACCGCCGACGGGCTGAACACCCCGATCACCTTCTGCGAGATCTTCCCGCCGGACCGCTTCCCGCTGTACTTCTACCGCGAGCCGATCGCGCCGGACCTCACGCTGACCGCCGACGGCCTCGATCGCCCGGCGATCACGGACGCGCGCATCTACTGGTCGACGGTGACCGGACTGTCCCGCGAACCGAGCCGGTCGGCGCACCACGCCGCCTGGGCGGCCCGCGGGCGCGTCCCGATGACGGTGCTCGATCTCGACTACCGGCCGATGTTCTGGCCGTCGCGTGCGGCGGCGACCGCGCAGATCGAGGCGGCCCTGGGCCTGGTGACCATCGCGATCGGCAACGAGGACGAGTGCTTCACGGCCGTCGGCGAGCGCGACCCGGACCGTGCCGCCGACGCGCTGCTGGAACGAGGACTGGACCTGGCCGTGGTGAAGCGGGGCGCCGGCGGTGTGCTGGCCAAGACCCGGTCCGAGCGAGTCGAGGCGCCGCCGTGCCGGATCGAGGTGGTGAACGGCCTCGGCGCCGGCGACGGCTTCGGCGGCGCCTTCTGCCACGGGCTGCTCCAGGGCTGGGACCTGGGGCGGGTCGCGGCTTTCGCGAACGCCGCCGGTGCGCTGGTCGCGGGCCGCCGGGAATGCTCGACGGCGATGCCGACCACCGCCGAGGTGACGGCGCTGCTGGCCGGGCACCCGGGCCGACGGGTGGGCGCGCGATGACCGCGATGCGCCCGCTGGCGACGCCCGGCCCGATCACCGAGGGTGCGTTCGCCCAGCTCCGGTTGACCCGGCTGGCCGACCCCGAGGCGGTGGGCCGCGCGTTCGCCGTGCGCCGGCGCCGCCCGGTGGTGCGCGGAGACGGCCGTCTGCTGATCGTCGCCGCCGACCATCCGGCCCGCGGCGCGCTCGGTATCCGGAAGGACCCGATGGCGATGGCCGACCGGTACGACCTGCTGCAGCGCGTCGCCACCGCGCTGGCCTGCCCCGGCGTCGACGGAGTCCTCGGCACCCCGGAACTGATCGACGACCTGGCCCTGCTCGGGCTGCTCGACGACAAGATCGTCGTCGGTTCGATGAACCGCGGCGGGCTCCGGGGCGCGGCCTTCGAGATGGACGACCGCTACACCGCCTACGACATCCCGGCGATCACCCGCGACCGCCTCGACTTCGCCAAGGCCCTCGTGCGCTTCGACCTGGACGATCCGGCGACCGTCACCACCATGGAGGCCACCGCCCGCGCCGTCGACGCCGCGGCCGCCGCGCAGGTCCCGATCATGCTGGAGCCGTTCCTCAGCCGCCGCGTAGACGGCCGGATCGTGAACGACCTGTCCACCGACGCGGTGATCAACTCGATCGTGATGGCGGCCGGCCTCGGCGGCAGCTCCGCCTACACCTGGCTCAAACTTCCGGTGGTCGACGACATGGCCGACGTGATGGCGTCGACCACCCTGCCGACCCTGCTCCTCGGCGGCGACCCGGCGATCGGCCCGGATACGGTCGCGTCGTCCTGGGAGTCGGCGCTCGCCCTGCCCGGCGTGGTCGGGCTGACCGTCGGCCGCGCCCTGCTCTATCCGCACGACGGCGACGTGGCCGGGGCCGTCGCGGCGGCCGCCGAGCTGGTGCACGCGGCGGTGGAGCGGTGAGGGCGGCCGTGCCGAACGCCTGGTTCCGGCCGCGCGGAACCCTCGCCCGCGACGGCTGCGCGGTCGTGGTCGACGACGCGATCGACGGCTGGACCCACACCGGCCTGCGCGTCGCGGACGTCGTCGCCGGTGCCGCCGTCGATCTGCCTGCCGGTGACGTGGAGCGCCTGGTGGTTCCGCTGGCCGGGTCGTTCGACATCGACCACGACGGTGCCGCGACATCGCTGGCCGGCCGCGCGAACGTCTTCTCCGGACCCACGGACGTCCTCTTCCTCGGTGCCGGAACCGCCGCCACGCTGCGCGGATCCGGGCGGGTGGCGATCGCGCAGGCGCGGACCACCCAGGCCAGGCCTGCCGTTCACCTGGGCGCGGGCGACATCCCGGTCGAGATCCGCGGCACCGGGCGCGACACCCGGCAGGTGCACGACCTCGGCACCCCGGACGTGCTCGACGCGGCGGCGCTGATCGTCTGCGAGGTGATCACCCCGGGCGGCAACTGGTCGTCGCATCCGGCCCACAAACACGACGAATACGTGCCCGGCCACGAGTCGCAGCTGGAGGAGATCTACTACTTCGAGGCGGCCCCGGCGCGGCACCTGAGCGCGCCCGCGGACGTCGACGCCTTCGGGATGTTCGTGACGTCGTCGTCGCCCGCGGGCGAGATCGACACGCACGCCACGGTCCGCACCGGCGACGTCGCGCTGGTGCCCTACGGCTATCACGGTCCGGCGATGGCCGCGCCCGAGTACGACCTGTACTACCTCAACGTGATGGCCGGGCCCGGACCGGAACGGGTCTGGCTGATCAGCGACGACCCCGGTCAGGCCTGGGTGCGCGACACCTGGCCGGGCCAGGAGGCCGATCCGCGACTGCCCTTCACCGCGGAACGGGCGGACCGGCGATGACCACCCGCAGACTCACCGTCGCCCAGGCGCTCATCACCTTCCTCGGCCACCAGTGGACGGTCGACGGCGACGTCCGCGAGCGGACCGTCGCCGGCGTGCTCGGCATCTTCGGGCACGGCAACCTCTCGGGGATCGGGCAGGCGCTGCTGGAAGGGGAGACGATCGATCCGGGACGGATGCCGTATCACCAGGCGCGCAACGAACAGGCCATGGTGCACCAGGCCGTCGGCTACGCCCGCATGCATCGGCGGCGCGCCACCCTCGCCGCCACCGCCTCGGTCGGCCCGGGGGCGGCGAACATGCTGACCGGGGCGGCGCTGGCCACCGCGAATCGGCTCCCCGCGCTGCTGCTGGTGGCCGACACCTTCGCCACCCGCGTCGCCGATCCGGTTCTTCAACAGCTGGAACACCCGCACGACCCGGGGCTTCAGGTGGCCGATGCGTTCCGTCCGCTGTCCCGCTTCTTCGGCCGGATCGACCGGCCGCAGCAGCTCTACTCGGTGGCACTGGCCGCGCTGCGTGTGCTGACCGATCCCGCCGAGACCGGCGCGGTGACCCTGGTGCTGCCGGAGGACACCGCCACCGAGGCGCTCGATGTGCCCGTGGAATTCCTCGCCGACCGCGACTGGCACCTGCGCCGTCCACCGCCGGAACGCGGCGCGATCGCCCGGGCCGCCGCGGCCCTGGACGCGGCGCGGCGGCCGATGATCGTCGCCGGGGGCGGGGTGATCTACTCCGGCGCCACCGACGCGCTGCGGGCGTTCGCCGAGGCGACCGGCATCCCGGTGGCCACCACCCAGGCCGGCGGCGGGTCGTTGCCCGCCGGGCACCCGCTCCACCTGGGCGGGCTGGGGGCCACCGGCAGCGCGGCGGCCAACGCGATCGCCGCGACGGCCGACGTCGTCGTCGGCATCGGCACCCGCTACAGCGACTTCACCACCGCCAGCCGGTCCGCGTTCGGTGACCCCGGCGTCGTCTTCGTCAACCTCAACGTCGCCCCGTTCGACGCTGCCAAACACGGGTCGCCGCTGCCGCTGGTCGCCGACGCCCGCGAGGGCCTCGCCGCGCTCCACGAGGCTGTCGCGGGTCTGCGCGTTCCGGCCGGGCACACCGCGGCGATCACCGCCGCGATCGACGACTGGGCGCGGGTCGTGGACCGGGCACTGGCGCCGCGGGGTGCCGAACTGCCCGGTCAGCCGGAGATCATCGGCGCCGTGCTGGCGGCGGTCGAACCCGCCGACGTCGTCGTGGCCGCGGCCGGTTCACTGCCCGGCGACCTGCAGAAACTGTGGCGTCCGCGGGATCCGCTCGGCTATCACGTCGAGTACGGCTTCTCGTGCATGGGCTACGAGATCGCCGGTGGGCTCGGGGCTAAACGCGGCCTGCTCGACGCCGGTGACGACCGCGACGTGATCGTGCTGGTCGGCGACGGGTCGTACCTGATGCTCAGCTCCGAGCTGGCGACCGCGGCCGCCGAGGGCATCCGGCTGATCGTCGTGCTGATCCAGAACGACGGGTTCGCCTCCATCGGCGCCCTCTCCGAATCGATCGGCTCCGGCCGGTACGGCACGCGCTATCCGGGCGTCGACCTCGTCGCCCACGCGCACGGCTACGGGTGCGCGGTGGTCGATGTGCCACCCGGCCCCGACGTGTGCGACGAGGTGCGCGCGGCCGTCGTCGCCGCCAAGCGTCGAGAAGGGCCGACCGTCGTGCACGTCCGCAGCGATCCGCTGATCCCGGCGCCCGACGGGCACGGCTGGTGGGACGTCCCGGTCGCCGAGGTCTCGGCGCTCCCCGATACCCGGGCGGCGCGGGCCGTCTACGACGAGCAGCGCCGGCGGCAGCGGCCGCTTCTGGGCGGCGCCGCGGAAGGAGACGCCACGGAAGGAGACGCAGATGGATGACGACGCCGTCCGGGCGACGGGCCTGCGCGTCGGTACCGCGCCCGACTCGTGGGGAGTGTGGTTCGCCGACCATCCCGGTCAGATCGGCTGGGAGCGCTTCCTCGACGAGGTGGCCGCCACGGGCTATCACTATCTCGAACTCGGGCCGTACGGCTATCTGCCTACGGACCCGTCCCGGCTGGCCGACGAACTGGGCAGTCGCGGCCTCGCGCTGTCCGGCGGCA
The DNA here is from genome assembly GCF_052036135.1 of Gordonia marina. Lineage (NCBI taxonomy): Bacteria > Bacillati > Actinomycetota > Actinomycetes > Mycobacteriales > Gordoniaceae > Gordonia > Gordonia marina. The sequence continues at coordinate 23,904 of NZ_JBPSDN010000005.1, read as the reverse complement.
CCGTGTTCACCGCCTTCCACCGCGGCGCCGGTGAATGGCCGGACACGTGGGCGCGAGTGTCGCGGGTGGCGGCGCTCGTGCGCGCGCTGGGCGGCGGGCATCTCGTCGTGATCCCGGAACTCTGGCGCAGCGACGTGACCGGCGCCGAACGCGAGCCGCGCACACTGGACGACGGCCAGTGGCGGGCGCTCGCCGCCGGGCACGACCGGCTCGGCCGGGCGCTCGCCGCCGAGTTCGGCATCCGGCAGCAGTTCCACTCGCACGCAGACACCCACGTCGGGACCGCCGCCGAGGTGGAACGACTGCTCGCCGAGACCGATCCGGGTGCGGTCAGCCTGTGCCTGGATACCGGCCATTTCGCCTACTACGGCGGCGACTGCCTCGACCTGCTCGCACGCCATCCCGAGCGGATCGGCTACCTGCACCTCAAACAGGTCGATCCGGTGCTGATCGAGCGGATCCGGCGCGACGACGTGCCGTTCGCCGACTGCGCCGCCGAGGTGATGGTGGAGCCGCCGAGCGGGATCCCCGACTTCGCGCCGGTGATCGACGCCGCGGCCGCGATCGACCCGGACATGTTCGCCATCGTGGAGCAGGACATGCCGGGCTGCGACCTCGACCGCCCGGCACCGATCGCCACCCGGACCCGGCGGCACATCCTCGGCTGCCACCCGCTGACCAGGACCCGCTGATCACGACCCGAAGGGGCGTCACCGACATGACCTTCACCGAACTGCGCGTCGGCGTCGTCGGCGCCGGAGCGATGGGCCGCGATCATCTGCGGCGGCTTCACCGCGTCGTCGCCGGTGCTCGCGTCACCGCGGTGATCGAACCGGACACGGCGCGGCGCGCGGCGGCCCTGGACTCCACGCCCGGCGCGGCCGGATACCCGGACCTGCCCGCGGCCCTGACGGCCGGCGGGCTGGACGCGGTGCTGCTCGCCTCACCCGGGCCCCGGCACGAGGACGACCTGCTCCGGTGTCTGGCCGCGGGCCTCCCGGTGCTGTGCGAGAAACCGCTCTGCCCAGACGCGGCGTCGGCCCGCCGGGTGGTCGACGCCGAACTGGCGGGTGGCCGGCGGCTGATCCAGGTCGGTTTCATGCGCCGGTTCGATCCCGAGTACGCGGCCCTGCGGGAGCTGATCGCCCGCGGTGGTGCCGGGGAACTGCTGATGCTGCACGCGGTCCACCGCAACCCCTCGGTGCCGGCCGGCTACCGGCAGTCGATGCTGATCACCGACTCGGTGGTGCACGAGTTCGACGTGCTGCCCTGGCTCGCCGGGGCCCCGGTCACCTCGATCGAGGTCCGGTACGGGCGGCGCAACCCGCACGCCCCGGAGCACCTGCGCGAGCCGATCCTGGTGCTGATCGAGCTCGCCGGCGGCGTGCTCGCGGACGTCGAGATGAGCGTGTCCGCGGGATTCGGCTACCAGGTGACCACCGAGGCGGTGCTGTCCCGCGGGGTCGCCCGGATCGGGGCCCCTGCGGGTCTGCGGGTCTGGGCCGAGGGGGCGTCGTCGATCGCCGAGCATCGCGACTACACGACCCGGTTCGCCGCCGCCTACGACCGCGAGGTGCAGGACTGGATCACCGCTGTTCGCGCGGGTGGCGCCACCGGACCGTCGGCCTGGGACGGTTACCGCGCGGCGCTGTGCTGCGAGGCGGGTGTCACAGCCCTGGAAAGCCCCGGCCCGGTGCCCGTCGACATCCCGCCCACCCCGGACCTCTACCGCTGAGCAGAACGCAATGACCCCGGAGCAGTCGTCTGCTCCGGGGTCGATGCTTCAGGGTTTCAGGCGTCCGCGTTGCCCTTCTGCCAGGTGGACCACGGCACCGTCCAGTCGCCGTAGGTGTCCCAGACCGGAAGGGTGGGGCCCTGGGAGTGGGTGATCTCGACAACGTCGCCGAGTCCGAAGTGGTTGTAGAACCAGATCGCGTTGTCGGTGCTCAGATTGACGCAGCCGTGCGACACGTTCGACGAGCCCTGCTGGCCGACCGACCACGGTGCGGCGTGCACGTACTCGCCGTCACTGGAGATGCGTTCGTCCCACAGCACGGTCTCGTTGTAGTAGCCCGGCTGGCCCGCGCAGACACCGTAGGTGCACGAGTCCATGGTCACGGTCTGCGACTTCTCGCTGATCACGTGCGGGCCGTTGTGCGACGGCGTGTCCGGGCTGCCCAGGCTCATCGGCATCTGATTCACCTGCTGGCCGTTGTGGAAGATGGTCAGCAGCTCGGTGGCGCCGTCGGCCTTGGCGATCCAGGAGTCGTGCACGGTGTAGTCGACCGAGTAGTCCTCGGCCCCGTAGACGCCGTTGCCGAGATCGACGCCGTAGACCTCGGCATCCAGGTGGATCTTGGTGCCGGGCTTCCAGTAGTCCGGTCCCCGGTAGTGGACGTTCTGGTCGTCGATCCAGTACCAGGCGCCCGGCTGATTCGGCGTGGTGGTGACCTTCAGATGCTTCTGCACCTCGGCCTTGTTGGTGACCGGCGCGGTGAACTGCACAGAGATCGGCTGGCCCACGCCGATCCCGGTCTGCGCCACCATGTCCGGATCCGGGACCACGTTGGCGTACGCGGTGGAGTCCGGGGCGATCGTGTTGACCGTGAAGGTCTGGTGGACCGGCTTCTGATCGGCGTTCACCGCCGTCGCGTCGACGGTGTAGGTGGCGCCGTAGCCGAGATCCTCGGTGGTGCTCCAGCGGCGCCCGCCCGGATCGAGCTTGCCGGTCACCTGCTTGCCCGATTCGGCGGCGTTGGTGACGGTCACCTGGGTCAGGGTGCCGCCGGTCGCGTCCACGACGATCGGCGTCGTGGGGTTCAGTTTCGCGTCGTGCGGGGCCAGGGCGATGGCCGCGGGCGGCGCATCGACGTGCTTGGGGGTGCTGTTGGTGCAGGCCACGATCAGGGTCGACGCGGCCGTCAGTGCGACAGCGGACAGGGAGAGGCGGAGAAGTCTATCGCGCATCCCTCTAGTGTGGCAGCGCCGTCTGTGTCCTTGCTCAGCCGCAATCGACGGGTGGAATTCAGCCGTTTGCGGTGACTGCGGCGGTTATTCCGGTTGCCGCGGCCGTGACGGCGAAGACCGAGGGCCAGGCCCCGATCTTCTTGGCCAGGGGATGGGAGGCGCCGAACGCTCCCAGGTAGGTGGCGGTGAGCCCGGCGGTGACGGCGGGCCCCCGCTGCAGCCAGCTGCGACCGGCGACGGCGCCCGCCGCCGCCAGGACCACTCCGCCCAGCTCGCGGCGCCCCGAGTAGCGGGCGACGGCGTAGCCGCCGATCAGGCCGGCGGCGACAGCGGGAACGGAGGGATCGATACGCATAGGGCTCACCTTAGACGAGCGATTCCCGTCCGCCGGCTGAGCCGGCGAGGCGATGGCCGAGCCGAGTCGAAGCCACCACCTCTCGGTCGCCGGGGCATGGGAGGCGTCAGACCGTGAGCAGCACCTTGGTGGCCCGGCGCTGGTCCATCGCCCGATAGCCGTCGGCGGCCTCCTCGAGGGGGAGGGTGAGGTCGAAGACGGCGCCGGGATCGATCTCACCGGCCATGATCAGGTCGATCAGCTCGGGGAGGAAGCGGCGGACCGGCGCGGGACCGCCGGCCAGGTGCACGGTGGCCCAGAACAGAGCGCGGCCCTCGATCTCGACGCCGTGCGAGACGCCGACGAAGCCGATGTGGCCGCCGGGCCGGGTGACGCCGATGGCCTGGTCCATCGATTCCTGGGTGCCGACCGCCTCGACCGTGCTGTGCGCGCCGAGGCCGTCGGTGAGCTCCTTGATCTTCGCGATCCCGGCCGCGCCGCGCTCGGCGACGATGTCGGTCGCGCCGAATCGGCGCGCGAGCGCCTGCCGGTCCGCGTGCCGCGACATCGCGATGATGCGGTCCGCCCCCAGGCGCTTCGCGGCCAGCACGGCGAGCAGGCCGACGGCGCCGTCGCCGACCACCGCGACGGTCTTGCCGGGGCCGGCCTCCGCGGACACCGCGCCGAACCAGCCGGTGCCGAGGACGTCGGACGCGGCGAGCAGACCGGTGACCTGCTCGGGCGTCGGCGTGCCGGGCACCTTCACCAGGGTGCCGTCGGCCAGCGGCACGCGGGCGCGTTCGGCCTGCGTACCGATCGACCCCATCCCGACCATGTGGACGCAGCGCGACTGGTATCCGGCACGACAGATGTCGCAGGTGTTGTCGGAGGCGATGAACGAGCCGACGACGTAGTCGCCGACCGCCAGGGAGGTCACGTCGTCGCCGATCTGCTCGACGACGCCGACGTACTCGTGGCCCATCCGCCGGGGTTCGTTCACCGCGTCGATGCCGCGGTAGGGCCACAGATCGGAACCGCAGATGCAGGTGGCGGTCACCCGGATCACCGCATCGGTGGGTTCGACGATCCGCGGGTCGGGAACCTCCTCGGTCCGGATGTCTCCGGGGCCGTGGATGACGACTGCGCGCATGGGCGGATCTCCTTTCGCGATGGGGGTCGTGCCATTTCGACTCTAGTGTCTGGGGTGGTGGTCTCGACTTCGCTCGACCATCATGTGGCGGGGTGGTGGTCTCGACTTCGCTCGACCGTCATGCGGCGGGAGACGGCCCTGGCGCGATATTAGAACGTGTTCTAGTATCGGCGGCGTGGACCTCACCTTCGACAGCACCCGCCGCGAGCTCGTCACCGACCAGGGCGTGATCCGCTATCACGAAGCCGGGGAGCAGCACGACGACGTGCTCCTGCTGCTGCACGGCAGCGGCCCCGGGGTCACCGGGTGGCGCAACTTCCGCGGGAACCTCGGCTTCTTCGCGCGCACGCATCACGTGTACATCGTCGAGTTCCCGGGTTTCGGCGTCTCCGACCCGGTCGACGGCCATCCGGTGCTGACCGCCGGTGCCGCGGTGATCCGGTTCATGGACGGCCTCGGTATCGACCGCGCCGCGATGGTCGGCAACTCGATGGGCGGCGTGGTCGGCATCAACCTCGCGATCGACCACCCCGAGCGGGTCGAGAAGCTGGTCACGATCGGCGGCGTCGGCCCCAACCTGCTCAGCCCCAGCCCCAGCGAAGGACTGCGCCTGCTGCAGGAGTTCACCGACGCGCCGGACCGGGACAAGCTGGTGCGCTGGCTGCACTCGATGGTCTACGACAGGGCGCTGGTCACCGACGAACTGATCGAGGAGCGCTGGAACGCGGCGACCGATCCGGCGGCCGCGGCGACCGCCGCGATGATGTACGGCTCGGCCGCCTTCGCGATGATGCAGCGCTACCAGGCCACGTCCGACCGGCCGCCCTACTGGGCGCGGATGCACAAGGTCGCCTGCCCGACACTGCTCACCTGGGGGAACGACGACCGGGTCAGCCCACCGGATATGGCGCTGGTGCCGCTGCGGCTGATCCCGGACGCGCAGCTGCACGTCTTCTCGCGGTGCGGCCACTGGGTGATGATCGAGGCCAAGGACGCGTTCGAGCGGACCGTCTCGGCGTTCCTGTCGTAACGGTCAGCCGTTGTGCGGGCTGGCCCGCAGGCGCGCGGTGACCACCATGCTGAACAGCCGGAACCCGAGGCCGATCAGGATCAGGTTGCAGATCATCTGGATCGACACCGCGATCCGCGCGCCCTGGGTCACCGCATCGATGTCACCGAAACCGGTGGTCGTGAACACCGTGAGGCAGTAGTACAGCGCATCCATCCGCGTCAGATGCTGATTGAAGCTGCCCGGGTGGTAGTCGGACATCGTGAAGTAGATCGTCGAGAACGACACCAGATACAGCGTCACCAGCGCGGCGAGCATCTCCAGCGCGGCCGCGAGCGGATAGGTCGCGTGCAGAAAAGCGCGGACCTCCCAGACGCAGAAAGCGAGCAGCAGCAGCGAACCGGCCACCGACGCCGCGACGTTCCAGTCGCTGGTGTGGTTGAACGGCAGCAGGAAGTAGCCGATCACCAGCACGCACGCGGCGAACAGCGGGCGCAGCAGGGCCCGGGTCAGCCAGCCCGCGTTGACGTTGTCCAGCGCCGCCGTCTCGATCGGCCCCTGGGTCTTGATCAGCGGGGCTTCCTCGGCGGTGGTGGTCGGTTGCCGGAGCGAGAGCTTCTTCACCAGATCTGCACCCGTTCCCCGGGCGGCAGGTACAGCGCGTCGCCGGAGGTGACGCCGAAGGCGTCGTAGAACGCGTCGATGTTGCGCACCACGCCGTTGCAGCGGAACTCCGGCGGCGAGTGCGGGTCGATCGAGAGGCGGCGGATGGCCTCCTCGTCGCGGGTCTTGGTGCGCCAGATCTGGGCCCAGCTGAAGAAGACGCGCTGCGGGCCGGTCAGGCCGTCGATCACGGGCGGGGCTTCGGCATCGGCCCCGGCGAGGGCATAGGCGACCAGCGCGATGGACAGACCGCCCAGGTCGCCGATGTTCTCGCCGAGGGTGAACTCGCCGTTCACCGTGTACTGGGAGTCCAGGCCGGTCGGCGTGTACCGCGCGTACTGGGCGGCCAGCGCCGAGGTCCGCTTGCCGAACTCGGTGCGGTCGTCGTCGGTCCACCAGTCCACCAGGTTGCCGTCGCCGTCGTACTTGGCGCCCTGATCGTCGAAGCCGTGCCCGATCTCGTGGCCGATCACCGCGCCGATCCCGCCGTAATTGGCGGCGTCGTCGGCCTCGGCGTCGAAGAACGGCGGCTGCAGGATCGCGGCCGGGAAGACGATCTCGTTCATGCCGGGGTTGTAGTACGCGTTGACCGTCTGCGGGGTCATGAACCATTCGTCGCGGTCTACCGGTCGCCCGATCTTGGCGAGTTCGCGGTCGGTCTCGTAGGCGGCGGCCCGGGCGACGTTGCCGAGCAGGTCCGCCGGATCGACGGTCAGTGCGCCGTAGTCGCGCCGGGTCGCCGGGTAGCCGATCTTGGGGGTGAACTTGTCCAGCTTGGCCAGCGCCTTCTCCCGGGTCGCCGGCGTCATCCAGGCCAGTTCGCTGATGTTGCGGCGGTAGGCCTCGAGCAGATTGTCGATCAGCCGGTCCATCCGGGCCTTCGCCGCGGGCGGGAAATGCTTCTCGACGTACAGTTCGCCGACCGCGAAGCCCATCGCGTCCTCGACGAAGCCCACGCCGCGCTTCCAGCGTTCGCGGTTCTCGGGGGCCCCGGACAGCGTGGTCCCGTAGAACGCGAAGTTCTCGTCGACGAATTCGGCCGACAGGTACGGCGCCGCGCTGCGGAGCAGCCGCCAGCGCAGCCAGGTCTTGACGTCGTCGAGCGGCCGCTGCGCCAGCACCTGAGCGGCGCCGGTCACGAACGACGGCTGGCCCACCACCACTTCGGTGAAGGCGGCCGTCGCGGCATCGCCGGCGAGCGCCGTGATCCAGGCGCCGAGGTCGAACCCGGCGGCCGCCGCGGCGAACTCGTCGCGCGTCATCAGGTTGTAGGTGGCCTCGGCGTCGCGCCGGCGGACAACGTCCCAGTGGTGGGCGGCCAGCTCGGTCTCCAGAGCCAGCACGGTGGCGGCCTCGGCGGCGGCATCCGCGCGGCCGGCCAGGGCGAACATCCGCTCCACGTGCGCCAGGTAGGCATCCCGGGTGGCGGCGTGCTTGTCCTCCCGGTAGTACGACTCGTCGGGCAGTCCGAGGCCGCTCTGGGTGATGTGCACCAGGTACCGGTCGGAGTTCTTCGAATCGGTGTCGACGTAGTACCCGAACAGGCCGCCGACGCCCCCGCGCTGAAAGACGCCCAGCGCGTAGGTCAGGCCGGCCATGTCGGTGATCGCGTCGATCGCGGCCAGGCCGCCGGCGATCGGGGAGGCGCCGAGTTCCTCGATGCGCTCGGTGTCCATGAACGACGTGTAGAGCGCGCCGATCTTGGCCGCGTCCGACCCGGGCGCACCCTCGGCCTGGGCCGCCTCGACGATGTCCCGGACGTGCGCCTCGGCGTTGTCGCGCAGCACGTGGAAGGCGCCGTCGATGCTGCGATCGGCGGGAATCACGTGCTCGGCGAGCCAGCGCCCGTTCACGTGGGTGAAGAGGTCGTCACCGACGGACACGGAGTCGTCGACCCATTGCAGGTCCAGGCCGGAGGTCTTGGGAGTGTCGTTCGTCACGCGTCCATAGTGCCTGATCGGCGACGTTGCGCTGCGGCTACTCCCCGAGTGCGGCGTCCATCGCCCAGATCAGCACCTGCGCATCGGTGCGGGCGCCGATGACGGTGCCGCCGAATCCGGTCGCCCGCAGGGTGTCGCCGGTGCTCAGCGGGGTGTGGTCGACGGTGACCGCGCCGTCCGCGACGAACAGGTGGGTGAATCGGGAGTCCGGGATTCGCGCGGTCCGCCCGGCGGCCAGCTGCGCCACCCACAGCGTGGCGGCGGAGTGGCCGATGCGGATGGCCGAGTCGAGCCGCCGGTCCCCGGAGGCCAGGGGGATCAGTCCGCCCGCCGCGAGTTCGGTGGAGACGTCGCACTGCTGGTAGCTCGGGTCGGCGCCCGGCCGATCGGGTTTGAGCCACATCTGCAGGTAGTGCACCGGTTCGGCCGCGGTCGCTCGGGAGCCGGGCGGGCCGGGGTCGTTGCGTTCCGAGTGCAGGATGCCGGTGCCCGCGCTCATCCGCTGGGCGAGCCCGGGATGGATGAGGCCGCTGTGTCCCTGTGAGTCCTGATGGACCAGTGTTCCGGACAGCACCCAGGTGACGATCTCGGTCTCGGCGTGCGGATGTGTATCGAATCCCGTTCCCGGAGCGATGATCTCGTCGTTGTGGACCAGCAGAACGCCGTGGTGCGTATCGTCCGGGTCGTAGTGGTCGCCGAAGGAGAAGCCGTGCCGGGAGGTCAGCCACTCGGTGGTGGTGACGGCGCGGTCGGCGGCGCGAACGAGGCGGGGGGACATGGGTCCATTATCGACGGAGACCGGATCGTGACCAGTTAGACGCCGGACCGTGAACGGACTGACTGGCCCTACAGATGTGATTAGAGTGAAAATTGTGACTATGAGTCTGTGGTCGCGACGATCGGCGATGGCGCTGTTCGTCAGCGTCGTCTGCGTGCTGTCCCTGGCCGCGTGCGGCGGTGAGGACGACTCCGAACCCGCCAAGGCCGCCCGCGCCTTCGCGAAGGCGTTCTCCAGCCAAGAGGTGCAGGCCACCTCGGACATGACCACCTCGCCGTCGCAAGCGGCCGACTCGCTGAGCGGCACCTTCGCCGGGATGCACGCGCGGACCGTCGACGCCCACGTTCTCGACACCGTCGAATACAGCGACGGCACCGGGTCGTTCACCATGCGCACCACCTGGCGCTGGGCCGACGACCGCGAGTTCTCCACCAAGACCAGCGGCAGCCTGCGCCGGCTCTCCACCGGGTGGAAGGTGCAGTGGGAATCCGGGCTGCTGCACACCGGGATGCCGGTCGGCGGCCGCCTGCAGATGATCCGGACCGACGCGACCCCGGCGCCGACGGTGCGCAGCGCGTCGGGCAAGGCCTTCATGCAGATGCAGCCGGTCAACGAGATCGTCATCAACCCCGCCGCGACGCGGAACCTGCAGCGATCGGTGAACTCGCTCGCCGACGCGCTCAAGCCGATCGCGCCGCTGATCACCGCGCAGGTGATCAACGACAAGATCGCCGCCGCGCAGGGCGGCGAGACGGTGGCGGTGACGCTGCGCGACCCGGACATGAAGGTGCTGGCCTTCGACCCCGAACGCATCGCCGGGGTCACCGTCCGCAAGACCGGCATGCTCGTGATGTCCGACCGGCGGCTGTCGACACCGCTCTCGACCGGACTCACCAACTACTGGCAGGCGATCCGCGATGCGACCTCCGGCTGGCAGGTGCAGCAGGCCGCGCCGGGTGCGGCGCCGGTCAAGCTGGCCGGCGAGCAGGGCCGCGCCGGACCCGACATCATGACCACGATCAACCAGAACGAGCAGCTCACCCTGGGTGACGCCGCCGTCGAGGTGGCCCAGCCCGCGACCATCATGACCCTGGATGCGCGCTCGGGCGCCATCCTGGCCATGGCGCAGAACGACGCGGCCGCGGACAAGCGGGTCCTGGCCGATGTCGCGTACCCGACCGGCAGCACCCTCGATCCGGTCTTCGGCGCCCTCGACGCGACGCAGAAGTCCAAGTCGGCGGCCACCGAGCAGCTCAACCGCCTGGGTCTGGGGATCACCGTCACGGTGCCGGGCGTCGTCGCGCCCCGGGACGAGTCCCGGCCGACCGTGTCGGCGGCGTCGTTCCGCCCGCAGGACTTCACCGCCACCATGCTCAACATGGGCACGCTCGGCGTCTCGGTGGCCCGCTCGATCGCCGGCACCGGCGAATCGGTGCCGCCGTTCCTGATCAAGGGCACGCCGACCAAGGTGACCGGTGGCAAGCTGGGCGCGATGGACGCCGACACCGCGCGGCGGATCGCCGCGGCGATGGCGACGACCGCCAAGACCGGCGACGCCAGCGACCTGACCGGGGCGCCCGGTCTGCGCGCCCTGGTCGGCACCAACGGGCCGCAGGGGCCCGGCTGGTTCGTCGGCATCTCGGGCGGCAAGGTGCTGGTCGTCTACTGCGAGGGCGCCAAGTCGGGCACCGCCGCCCTGCAGGTGGCGCAGAAGTACTACCGCATCGACAACTGAGCCGCGTCGACGACTGAGCCGGGGCCCGGCCTGCTGTCCGGTGGTTGCTCAGCGACCGCCGAACAGCAGGCTTCTCAGGAGCCGACTCGTCCGGACCGGACGCGCAGCGTGATCGCGACGGCCAGTCGCCAGCCGAGCAGCAGCACCGCGGTGGAGATTGTCGCGACGATGAGGAACGAGGCCGCCGTGCCCTGGCTGGACGAGACCCGCAGCAGCATGCCGAGCACGACGGTCGACACCCAGATCACCACGCCGTCCGGGAAGATCCGCATCGGACGCCAGGTCGCGATCACGTCGCGCTTGCCGCCGTCTTGCACCCAATTGATCAGAAAGCCGAGTGCCCAGCCGATCACCGCGCCGACCAGGAACGGCCACAGGGTGCGGGAGAAGCCGGCGATGGTGAACGCCTCGTCGTGGCTGCCCCGGCCGATCGCCACGAAGGCGACGATCGCGGCGAGATCGGTGATAGCGGTCAGAACGAGGGACTTGTCCCAGGCGCGGGTTGCTGCGGTGCTCACTGGGTCCACGCTACTGCGGCGGCCGCCTCAGGCGCTCTCGGGCCCGGCGCCCAAGTCGTCTTCCTCACGGGCCATCTCGTGCTGGATGTCGTCGCGGGACTTGATCTCGGCGCGGTATCGGATGGCGATCACCACCCAGCCGATCGCGGAGACCAGCACATAGCTGACGATGCGGTAGAGGATCACCGCGAGAAACGCGTCGGCGGTCGACATCCCGGCCTGCACCAGGGCGGGGACGAGGACGGCTTCGACGACCCCGATGCCGCCCGGCAGCAGCGGGATCGCGCTGCCGACGGCCTTGCTCGCCGCGTAGGCGACCATCAGGCCGGCGAAGCCCGGGTGCGCGTTGAGGGCGTAGCAGGCCAGTGCCAGGCAGGCGACGTCGGCGACCCAGTTGAACAGGCTCCAGCCGAACGCTTTGGCACCGTCGCGCTTGTTCAGGTGGACCGCGCGCAGCTGAGCCAGAATGCGGTGCAGCCGGGCCACGCCGTGATCGTCGGGCTTGTCGCGCATGTGATTGACCCAGCCGAGGATGCGGACGCCGAGACCCTCCAGAATCTCCGGCCGCGACGCGATGTACTGCATCACCACGACGAAGGCGATGAACACGGCGACGCTGAAGAAGACGGAGAACGCGCTGGTCTTGGCGCCCGCGAGCAGAGCTCCGCCCAGGCCGAGGACCGCCAGGCCCGCACCGGCGAGCAGACCCGACATCACCAGCTGCCACGAGGCGACCACCGGGGACGCGCCCCACTTGCGGCTCTCCCGGTAGATGAACGCCGGCGCGAACACCTGGCCGCCCGGCATGGTCTGCGAGATCGAGTTGGACGCCAGGATCACCGCGAGCGACTCGCGCTGGCGGACCCGGACATGGGCCGACCGCATCAGGACGCGCTGCACCTGCGCGTAGCTGTCCATCGACAGCATGGCGGCGACAATGCACGCGGCCACCCACCACCAGCGGATGTCGCTCAGCCGGCTGCCCGGGTGGCCTTCGTGCCAGGTCGGCGCGATGTGCGGCCAGGCGATCCAGGCCTCGACCCCGAGGATCACCACGATCAGGATCGGGGTGCCGATGCGGAGCCAGCGCTTCCAGTTCCAGGTGCGCTTGGCCGGTGCCTCCTGGCCGTCGGCGTCTCCGGTCTCGTCGGCCATGCTCAGCACCCTAGTGTCGCGTGTCGAAAATTGTCGAATGGCATACCGTCGATGAATTTTCGACACGCGACACTTGTGTCACAGGAACGCCCGGCACCAACCGCTCAGTCGCCGTCGGTGTCCTGACCGCGACTGCGGCGCAGCAGATCCTGCACGCTGATCTGGTCGTTCCGGTCGGCGCGCCGCTCCCGCGACGTGGTCTCGGCCGGGTGCCCGTACTGCGGCGGCATGGTCGGCGGACCCGCGGGCGCGGTGCCCGGGTAGGGGCCGGACTGCGGCCGCGGCGTCACCGGCGGCTGCGGGGCGGCCGGCTGCGGACCGGACGGCGGCTGGGTGGCAGACGGGGCCGGCTGCGGCCGGGCGGGCTGGACCGGGGGTGCGGCCGGGCGCTGGGGGCGCGGTCGCGGCGCGACGGGCCGCTGCGCGGTCGGCTGCTGGGTCGCCGGCTGCTGAGCACCGGCCGGTCCCTGCGGCCGCGGGGCCGGCTGGGGCTGACCGGGCTGCGTGGCGGGCCTGCGCTGCGGACCGGTCGGCGGCTGCGGCCGCGGACGCAGATCGCGGTTGCCCAGCCGGACCCCGCCCGCGCCGAGGCGCCACGAACCGGTGTCCGGTCCGGCGCCGCCGCGGGCCGCCGCGCCGGTGTCCGACGCGCGCGGATCGTCGACCAGATCCTCCAGGTGCCCTTCGGCCAGCGGATGCTCGCCCGACATCGGGTTCGCGGGATGGGCGATCGACGGCCCGGACGGCGGTGCCGCCTCGTCGGCGTCGTCGGCCGGGGACGCCGCGACGACGTCGGGTTCGGCGTCGTGGTCCTTCCGGCCGCGGCGGGCCAGGGCGCGCAGTCCGCGCGGCTCGGCCTGCCCGGCGGCGGGACGATCGGCCTGCGGCTGCGCCCGCAACTGGGTGGTCTCGGCCTGGGCGACGGCCACCACGCCCCCGGCGCTGGTGCTGCCGGCGGCGACCACCGCCACCTCCTTCGAGGCCGGGTCGTCTTCCAGAATCGTCTCGCCGAGGCCGATCTTGCGCTGCAGCTTGAGCATCCAGCGCGGGGCCCACCAGCAGTCGTCACCCAGCAGCTTCATCACCGACGGCACCAGCAGCATGCGGATGACGGTCGCGTCGAGGATCAGCGCGGCGATCATGCCGAAGGCGATGTACTTCATCATCACGATGTTCGACAGGCCGAACGCGCCGGTCACCACCACCAGGATGGCGGCGGCCGCGGTGATGATGCGGCCGGTCAGGGCGGTGCCGACGCGGATCGCCTCGGTGGTCGACGCCCCCTGCTGTCTGGCCTCGACCATGCGGGAGAGCAGGAGTATCTCGTAGTCGGTGGAGAGGCCGTAGACGATCGCGATGATCAGCACCAGGACGGCCGCGAACAACGGGCCCGGGGTGTAGTTCAGCAGCGTCGCGCCGTGCCCGTCGATGAACATCCAGGTCAGGATGCCCAGCGTCGAACCGAGGCCGAGCGCCGACATCAGCGCGGCCTTGATCGGCAGGATGATCGAGCCGAACGCCAGGAACATCAACAGACCGGTCACCAGGACCAGCAGGATCGCCATGTACGGCAGGAGCCGCATCAGCGAGTCGATCGAGTCCTGGGTCAGCGCGGGCATACCCGCGACGTAGACGCGTAGACCCTGATTGTTGATCGACCGCAGCTCGTGGATCGCCTCGGCGGCGGTGGTGCGATCGGCCAGACCGGCCGACATCTGCTGCACCGCGTAGCCGCTGTCCGGGTTGTTGTAGTACGACCCCTGCAGGCCGCCGCCGTCGGTGGTCGGCGAGAACTTCTTGGTGAAGCCGGGGACCTTGTTCGCCTCGTCGGCGATGGCCTGGATCTTGGCCGTCGCCTGTTCGTCGTCCGGGTTGTAGACGACGACCAGCTTGATCTCCTCGGTGCGCTCGGCCGGGAAGTACTTGTCGAAGTGCTCCTGCGCGACGCGGTGCGGGTCGTTCGGCGGGAGGTACGCCTCGCTCATACCGCCGAAGGCGATGTTGCCGAACGGGATGATCAGCGCGAGCAGCAGCAGGACGGTGGGGATCGCGGTCTGCAGCGGATGCTGCATCACCCAGCCGGAGAGACGTCCCCAGAAGCCGTTCTCGATCTCCTCGCGGGTCTTGGTGCGGTTGAGGGCGGGCACGCTCAGCGCGTCGATCCGGCGTCCCAGGATGCCCAGGATGGCCGGCAGCACGGTGACCGACAGCAGCGCGGCCAAGGCCACCGACGCGATCGCGCCGTAGGCGACCGACTTGAGGAACGGCTGCGGGAACATCAGCAGGCAGGCGAGCGCGGCCACGATGATGGTGGCCGAGAACGCGATGGTCTGGCCCGCCGTCATCACCGATCTTCGGACCGCGGCTTCGACGGTGTAGCCCTCGGCGATCTCCTCGCGGAACCGGCTCACCATGAACAGGCCGTAGTCGATGGCGATGCCCAGGCCGATCAGCGTGACCACCGACTGGGCGAACACGTTCAGCTCGGTGATCTGGGCCAGGATCGTCATGATGCCGAGCGATCCGGCGATGGTGAGACCGCCGATCAGGACCGGCAGCACGGCGGCCACGATGCCGCCGAAGACGAACAGCAGCATCACCGCGACCACCGGCAGCGCGATCAGTTCGGCGCGGTGGATGTCCTGTTCCATGCCGTGACTCATCGCGCCGGCGATAGGCTGCAGGCCGGCCAGCTCGAAGGTGGTGCCCGGCATGTCGTACTTCTCGGACAGGTTGTCGAAGAAGGGTTCGATGGTCTTGTAGTTGTTGAGGATCGTGGTGTCGTCGTTGCCGACGATGCCGATCGAGATGAAACCGACGTTCTCTTTGAGGTTCCACATCCGGTCGCGCTTGAGCTGCTGCGCGGTGGCGCCGGCGCCGGTGCCGTCCGGGAAGGGATCGAGCAGGCCGGCCTTGGAGGTGTCGCTCGGATCGTCCGGGCTCTCGCGGCTGATGATCTTCGGGTACTTGGCGACCAGGTCGTCGACGATCTTCTCGACCTTCGCACCGAACGCGGGATCGCTGATCGCGGTGCCCTTCGGCGGCGTGATGACCAGCAGCGCGTCGGATTTGTGGTCGCGGCCGAGGGACTGGTCGGCGATCACCGAACCGGTCACCGACTCGGAGGTCGGGTCGAACCAGCCGCTCTGCGAGAGGTACTTCGGCAGCGCCAGACCGTAGATGCCGAGGCCGCCCATCAGCACGATCAATACGGCGATGACGGTGTAGCGCATCCGGTACACGAATGAGCCGATGGATCCGAACACGCCGGTTCCTTCCTTCTCGCGGACAAAACCCCGTCGGGCATTCTTGCAGGCGAGCCTGAGAAAAGCCCTTGTGGGACTACTTGAGCAGAGCGCTGAGCGGCCGGAACGGGGTGAGCCAGGCGCCGTCGTCGGGCAGGGCGTCGAGGCTGATCCGCGGCAGCGGTTCCCGGAAGACGGCCGGGATGTCCTCGAGATCGATGAACTCGAGTTCGGTCGACGTCGTCGCCCATGCCGCGTGCTCGCGGAACCCGATGACGGTGACCGGCACGCCCTGCCGGGCCAGCTCGAGCAGCGGTTCCCGGAACGCCTGCCCGTCGGCGGAGGCCACGAAGACCCCGGCCAGGCCGGTGGTGTGCTCGCGCAGCGCGATGTGGTCGAGCATGTCCTGGTCGACGTCGCTGTCGTCGCTGATCTTCGGCTTGGCGAAGACCGCGAAACCGACGTTGCGCAGGGCGTCCACCCACGGGCGCACCACTTCGGCGCTGCCCGGGACGATGTTGGTGAAGACGGTGGCCTCGGGCTCGACCGGCTCCTCGCTGGTCTCCGCCAGATCGGCGGTGCGGCCCAGGAGCCAGCGGCCGAGGGCGTCGAACCGGGGCCGATGCGCGGCGGTCGGCCGGCCGCCGAGGATTCCGCCGAGACCCATGTCCATGTTCGGGGCGTCCCAGACCAGAAGGACGCGCCGGGCCGGGCTGGTGCCGGTGAGGGTGGGGCTCAGGTCGGCCGTGGGCGTCATACCGGATCCTCCTGGGTGTCGTCGGCGGCCGGCTTGTCGCGCGGCACGGGCTTGACGTAGACGAACTCGTTGACCTCGCGGCCCTCGCGCTCGGCGCGGCCCTCGAACTTGGTGGTGGGCCGCTCCAGCAGGATGGGGCTGTCGTAGGTCAGCGGGATCACGTGCGGGCGGGACGGATCCTGGGTGGCCAGGAGTTCGGCGATCCACTGCGCGTAGTCGGCGTGATCGGTCGCGATGTGCAGGATGCCGCCCGGCTTGAGGCGGTCGGCGATCAGTTCGATGGTGCCCGACTGCAGGAAGCGGCGCTTGTGATGGCGCGATTTGGGCCACGGATCCGGGAAGAAGACGCGGACACCGTCGAGCGAGTCGGGCCCGACCAGCTCGGTCAGCACCACGGTCGCGTCGCCGCGGATCATCCGGACGTTCGTCAGGCCGCCGCGGTCGATCAGGCCGAGCAACTGGGCCAGGCCGGGCTGGTACACCTCGACGGCGACGACGTCGGCGTCCGGCTCCTCGGCGGCCATCGCCGCGGTGGAGATGCCGGTACCGCTGCCGACCTCGATGATCAGCGGTGCGCGGCGGCCGAACCATTCCCCGGCGTCGAGAGGCGGCTCGTCGGCGCGGTCCGGGCCGGTACGCAGATCGCGACCGAGGACGGGCCACAGCGTCTCCCAGTTGCGCTGCTGTCCGGCGGTCAGGCTGCCGCGCCGGAAGCGGAAGCTGGTGACGCGCGGGTACAGGCGGGAGCGGTCGCTGTCGGGGGCGCCGGGCGCGGCGGCGTCGGTGTTCACCGCTCCATCGTGGCGCATTCTGCGCCATTAGCCATATCCGACACCCGAACCGGCGGGGCGCGTAGCGTCGTCAAGGGGCGTCCGGCACGGCCGGACGGGCTGACTCGGGGGAGGTTGGCATGACCGAAACGACGGCCGATGAGCTGGAACGACGCCGGCGCGCACCGCTGACCGCGGTGGTGACCGGCCATCCCGGCGGCGGACGGGACACCGTCGCGCTGGGCCTGCGGACCGAGTTCGGGGTGTGGGCGGCGGCCGGCGATGATCCCGGCGCCGATCTGGTGGTGCATGTGCTCGGCGCGGTCGCGCGGGACTGCGACCGGGAGCTTCTCGCCGGGGAACGACGGCCGTGCGTGGTGGTCGCCGGGAAGGCGGACCTGCGCCGTGATCCCCAGCGTGCCCGGGAACTCGCTGAGGCGGCCGCCGTCGCCCTGGGCCGCCCGGTCTATCCGGTGTCCGGGCTCCTCGCGGCGGCCCGGATCGACGACGGCCTGGCCGCGGCGCTGTGCCGGTGGGCCGGCGCAGGTGAACGGGTCCCGGTGCCCGCGGTGGCCTTCCCGGATGCGGCCCGCGATGCCGCCGACCGAGCGCTGCGGGACCGCGCGCTCCGCGAACTCGGCCCGGCCGGCCTGGCGTGCGCGCTGGCCGCCGCCGCGCGCTCGCCGCGGCTCGGCCCCGATGCGATGACGGGGCAGGCGATGACGGGGCAGGCGATGACGGCGGCGGTGCGGGCGCGCAGCGGTTTCGCGGCGCTGGTCGGACCGATCCGGGCCTGCGCGCCGGGCATCGCGGCCGCCCGGGAACGACGCCACCGGGCCGAGTCGACGGTGCTGGCGGCCCGCGGCCCCGGCCGGGACGCCGTCGAAGCGCGGCTGGCGATGCGTGGAGTGCCGCGATGAGCGGCGCGGACGTCGTGACGGTGGCCGGGCTCGCCGGTGCCGAACCGGCGGAGCTGGCCGTTCTCCTGCCCGGGACCGGGCCGCCGGTCGCGCTGCTGGCCCTGGACCTGACGACGACGGCCGGTGCCGCCGAACGTGCGCTGCTCGCCGGCCTGCGGGCGCCCGAGCCGGGCGGGCCGGCGCGCGAGGTGGCGCTCGTCGGTGTCGGTGCCGGTCTCGATCCGGACTGGCCGCGCCGGCTCGCGGCGGCCCGGAACGCGCTGGATCCGCGGCACCGGCTGCCGGTCTTCGCGGTCTCGCTGGAGGCCGCGCGCGCCGGCGACCGGGACGGATCCGGGCTGACGGCGCTGGCCGCCTGGTGTGCGGACCCGGACCCGGCCGAGGCCGCTGAACCGGCGGAGACCGCCGAGCCGTCGGCGACCCCCAGGCCGCCGGACCCCGCGCCGTCGCCCGCCGGCGCCGAGCGCGCCCGCGCCCGGTTGCGCGCCGAGCGCCTGGCCGGGGCCCGGACCGGACTGGCCGCCGTGCGCACGCAGGCCGCCGCCGACATCCGCGCCGGTGCCCTGGAGGTGACCAGGCTCGCCGATGCCGCGTGCGAGCGGCTGGGCCGGGGCGGTGCCGATCCGTACCGGGCGTGGCTGGCCGGGACGCTGACGGAGTACCGGGATCGCGTCGACGCCGAGGTACGCGGCGGCGTCGACCACGTCCGGGCCGCCGCGCTGGCCGGGGTGCGGGTGCCGGAGCCGTCGCCGTCGCCGTCGGGGACCGCGGACGTCGTCGTGCCCGATGCCCCCGCCCGGCGGCTGTCTCCGGAGGATCTGGTGGTCCTGGCGCTGGGCGGATCCGCCGGTCTGGGGCTCGGCCGGGTGACCGTCGCCCCGCTGGTGCGGTGGGCCGGACTGGGTGCGCCGGGCACCGTACTGACGGTGCTCGTGGGGCTGGCGATCGCCGCCGGGGTGGTCGCCGTCCGGCGGCAGGCGGCCACGCGGTCCGCCGCACGACGCTCCACCGCGGAGGCCGTCGCCGCGGTCCGCGGCGGTCTGGAACACGCTGTCGCCGGCTTGATCGGGGCGGCCGAAGCCGAACTCACCCGCGAGTCGTGGAACCGAACGGCCCGCTGGTGCGTCCAACCTTCTAGAAACGAAGGAGTGGGCCATGAACGACTGGATTGATCTGACGGGTGAGGAATCTCTCAACGACAGTGGTCAGGGCGCTGCGGGCGGGTCCGGCGGGCACCCGCTCGACGACCACCTGTGGCTGTTCGACGGGGGCTCGGTCTGGGATCTGGGGCCGGCGCAGCTCGATGCCGACGCGGACGGCGTCGCCGATTCGCTGACCAGGGGGACCGCCGCGCATCTGACCGTCTACACCGACACCGATCTGGACGGCCGGGTGGACCGGATCACCGAACTGGATCCGTCCGGGCACTGCGCGGTGAGCGATCTGGATCCGGCCACCGGGGTATGGCAGCCGACACAGCTGGGACGCTTCGGCTGACGCCTCACCGGGCACGCGGGTCCCATCGGGGACGGGGCATGTGTCCGGTTGGTGCCTCCCGGCGGTATCATGTTGGCGACCGTGCAGGCGTGGTGAACTGCGCGGAGTCAGCAATACGAGGAGAGACACTCAATGACCGCTGCGACCATTCCCGGCCTGGAAGCCGGTAGCGCGCCCACGAATCACGCCGGCCTGTTGGCCTGGGTCGCGGAGGTCGCCGAGCTCACGCAGCCCGACCGGGTGGTCTGGGTCGCCGGGACCGACGAGGAGTGGGATCGCCTGACCGCTCAGCTGGTCGAGGCCGGCACCATGGTCAAGCTGAACGACGAGAAGAAGCCGAACTCGTTCCTGGCTCTCTCCGACCCCGCCGACGTCGCCCGCGTCGAGTCGCGCACCTTCATCTGCAGCAAGACCGAAGAGGACGCCGGCCCCACCAACAACTGGGTGGATCCGGCCGAGATGCGCGCCACCATGACCGAGCTGTACCGCGGCTGCATGCGCGGGCGCACCATGTACGTGATCCCGTTCTGCATGGGCCCGCTCGGCGCCGACGACCCCAAGCTGGGCGTCGAGGTGACCGACTCGGAGTACGTGGTGCTCTCGATGATGGTGATGACGCGCGTCGGCACCCCGGTGCTCGACCTGCTGGGTGACGACGGTTTCTTCGTGCAGGCCCTGCACTCGGTGGGCGCTCCGCTGGAGCCCGGCCAGGAGGACGTGCCGTGGCCGTGCAACCCGGACAAGTACATCGTCCAGTTCCCGGAGGACCGGGTGATCTGGTCGTACGGATCGGGCTACGGCGGTAACGCGCTGCTCGGCAAGAAGTGCTACGCGCTGCGGATCGCCTCGGCGATGGCCCACGACGAGGGCTGGCTGGCCGAGCACATGCTGATCCTTAAGCTGATCAGCCCGGAGGACAAGGTCTACTACATCGCCGCCGCGTTCCCGTCGGCCTGCGGTAAGACCAACCTCGCCATGATCCAGCCGACGCTGCCGGGCTGGCGCGCCGAGACCGTCGGCGACGACATCGCCTGGATGCGTTTCGGTGAGGACGGCCGCCTGTACGCGGTGAACCCGGAGTTCGGCTTCTTCGGCGTCGCCCCCGGCACCAGCAACGACTCCAACCCGACCGCGATGAAGACCATCGAGGCCGGCAACACCCTGTACACCAACGTCGCCCGCACCGACGACGGCGATGTCTGGTGGGAGGGCATGGGCGAGCCCCCGGCCCATCTCATCGACTGGCTCGGCAACGACTGGACCCCGGAGTCCGGCACCAAGGCGGCGCATCCGAACTCGCGCTACTGCACCCCGCTGAGCCAGTGCCCGACGCTGGCCCCGGAGTGGGACGACCCGCAGGGTGTGCCGATCTCGGCGATCCTGTTCGGCGGCCGCCGCAAGACCACCGTCCCGCTGGTCACCCAGGCCCGCGACTGGGAGCACGCCGTCTTCATGGGCTCCACCGTCGGCTCCGAGCAGACCGCCGCCGCCGAGGGCACCGTGGGCGCCGTCCGCCGCGACCCGATGGCCATGCTGCCGTTCCTCGGCTACCACGTCGGCGACTACTTCCAGCACTGGCTGAACGTCGGGCAGCGCGAGGGCGTGCAACTCCCTGCCGTGTTCTACGTGAACTGGTTCCGCCGCGGCGACGACGGCCGCTTCCTGTGGCCGGGCTTCGGCGAGAACAGCCGCGTCCTGAAGTGGATGGTCGACCGCATCGAGGGCAAGGTCGAGGGCATCGAGACCCCGATCGGCATCGTCGCCGCCCCGGGTGAGATCGACGTGACCGGTCTGGACGTCTCCGAGCAGGACCTGAACGAGGCCCTTGCGGTGAACGTCGACGAGTGGAAGGCCGAGGTCCCCACCATCGAGGAGTGGTACGAGTTCGTCGGCGATCGGCTGCCGGCCGGTCTGCAGTCCGAGCTCGACGCCCTGGTCACCCGCCTCGACGAGGCCGATAAGGCCTAAACCACGATTCGACGTCGCCCCGGTCTCCCGCTTCCAGCGGTGACCGGGGCGTCGTCGTCTGGGGGCATCCAGCCCGTCTCGCGAGCTCGGGCGAGTGCGGATCCGGTGCCGGGCACCCGAGCGTCTCAGGCGGACGTAGCCGACATGGCCGGGGTCGTATCGTCGGAGTGGTGCCCGCCGTCCTCGGCGTAGTCGCCGTAGAGGTACTTCTTCGGCGTGTACCGCATGCCGGCGTGGTAGACGACGAAGCCGAGGCCTGCACCGATGAACCAGGTGAAGCTGGCCGCGTAGGCGGTGCCCCAGATGACGACCGAGATCGGCGGGATCGAGGCGATGACAACCGCGATCACGGCCACCGGATTCCAGCCCTTGCGATACGCGTAGCGGCCGTCGGGCTTGAGGGTGAACAGATCGTCGACGACGATCTTCTGCTTCTTCACCAGATAGAAGTCGGCGATCAGGATGCCGAACAGCGGACCGATCACGGCGCCCAGCGTGTCCATCGTGTAGTGGATGGCGGTCGGACTGTTGAACAGGTTCCACGGCGTGATCAGCACCGAGCCGACCGCGGCGATCATGCCGCCGACCCGCCAGGTGATCTTGGTCGGCGCCACGTTGGAGAAGTCGAAGGCGGGCGACACGAAATTGGCGACGATGTTGATGCCGATGGTGGCGATCGCGAACGTCAGCACGCCGAGGACTGCGGCGGTGGTGTTGTCGATCTTGTCGACGATGTGCACCGGGTCGGTGATGATCTTGCCGCTGTCGTCCTTGCCGATCACGGTGGCGCCGGCCGACACCGTGGCGACGACCAGCACCGAAAAGAACAGGAAATTCACCGGCAGGCCCCAGAAGTTGCCCTTCTTGACCTCGCTGAAGGTCTTGCCGTAGCGCGAGAAGTCACCGAAATTCAGCATCGGCCCGGAGAAGTACGAGACGACCAGGGCAAACGCGGAGATCATCATGGTGATCGACGACCAGCCGCTCAACTCGGAGCCTTCGGAGAGGTCGAAGTGCACGTTGCTCCAGCCTGCCCGGTAGATCAGGTAGCCGGCCAGCAGCACCATCACGACATAGACTGCGGGCCCGCAGAAGTCGATGAATCGGCGGATGGTGTCCATGCCGTTCCAGAAGACCGCCGCCTGCAATACCCACATGATGGCGAAGCCCGCCCAGCCCAGCGGCGAGAGCCCGAGGAACGAGTGGGTGCCGGAATCGCCGTACTCGGCGAGCGACGGCCAGAACTTGATGGCCAGCAGGCCGAATGCCGTTGAGGCGAGGTAGGTCTGGATGCCGTACCAGACCACCGCGATCATGCCGCGGATGATGGCAGGTACGTTGGCGCCCTTCACTCCGAAGCAGATACGGGTGGTGACGGGATAGGGGACGCCGGCCTGCTGCGATGGCTTCGCGACCAGGTTGGCCAGGAAGTTCACCGCGACGATGCCGAGCACCAGCACGATGAGTACCTGCCACGCGGCGATCCCGAGCGCGAACAGGCTGCCGGCGAAGACGTAGCCGCCCACACTGTGGATGTCGGACATCCAGAACGCGAAGATGTTGTACCAGGTCCACGTCTGCTTCTTCAGAGGCGCGAGGTCTTCGTTGGTCAGTGACGGCGCGTAGCCGGGCTTGATCACGCTCTCGCCCGCGGCGTGTTTGGCTATCTCCGGTATCGGAAACTCTTGGATTTCCGCGTTGGTCATGGGTATTCCTCTGGTCGGTGGTAGCCATCGTCGGCGGTGGGTTCGCCAAACATAGGAACCACGCGTTTCCCGGATATTTCCCGGCAGTTGCCAACGCGGACGGTTCTGGTAACCCTCGGTTAAGGCCGCCGTGGATATCCGGACCGCGGACCGCCCGGTTACGGGCCGTTTTGGGGGTGGTCCCCCATTGGCGCGACATACCGGCATCTGGAACCGTGGTGACCATGACGCAATCTCCAGAGGTTTCCCGGGCAACCGTCGCCGCCAGTGCCGAGCACGTGAGGAAGATCTACGGATCGGGCGATACCGTCGTCAACGCACTCAACGACATCTCGATCGCCTTCGGCGCAGGCCAGTTCACCGCCATCATGGGGCCCTCCGGGTCCGGCAAATCGACCCTGATGCACTGCCTGGCGGGGCTCGACGACGCCAGCTCGGGCACCGTCCGGATCGGCGACGTCACGCTGGCGGGACTTTCCGACAACGAGATGACCCGGCTGCGCCGCGACCGGATCGGTTTCGTCTTCCAGGCGTTCAACCTGGTTCCGACGCTGACCGCGCACGAGAACATCACGCTGCCGCTCGACATCGCCGGGCGCGAGGTGGACCAGCAGTGGTTCGACACCGTCGTCGACCGGCTCGGCCTGCGGGACCGGCTGACACACTGAAGCGCCCCGGGTTCAGTGGAGGTTCTCAACTCACGGAGGATGAGAGTCATGGCAGCACCACGGAAGTACCCGGACGAGTTGCGTGAGCGTGCGACGCGGCTGGCGGTCGAGGCCCGGCAGGACC
>NZ_JBPSDN010000059.1:0-14167 GCF_052036135.1 Gordonia marina | reverse complement strand
GGACCGCCGCCACCTTCTCCTCCGGGCTGTAGCGCCGCGTCTGCGGCTTCCCGGGAACCTGTTCCTTCGGCATGTACTCATCCTCGTTTCCAAGGTCACGAGCCTCCAAAGAACCCAGTGCGGTTCACAGTGACGATTTAAGGTCGACTTTCTCCCGGCTGGGTGGGGGCTTGGAATGATTGCATGCGCAGCGCCAAGTCCTGTGGCGCTTAGCCGGTGGGCGCAGCCGGCAGGTGGTGTGCTGTCTCATGATGGGCCTCGCCAAATAGTTGGCACCATTTCGCCGACTACTTGGCAACGCGCCATCTTATTTGGCAAAGAACAGACAACAAGATTCGTCAGAACGAGTTGTGTCAACTCGCCCTCAGTGAATGCCGATAAGATACATTATGTAAACTAAAAGGCTGCATATTACAACAGATGAATCATTCAGCCGCCACCGCAGCCCGCCTGCCTGTCACCGGCTTCACCTGGGCATTCGATCCGTCTGGGGCGCCCACGAGACGGTGAAACGACCCTGCCCCATCGGAGTGTTGCTCTTCGGTGGGTATCCTATGACCTGCGGGTATTGCCTTCTCGTCTCATTGGATGCATGATTGATTCATCAGATGAATCGTGTTGTGGAGGTTCCAATGCGGATCGACGACGTTGGTCGAGTGCACTTGGTGGACGCTGTTCCCGTCTTGCGACCCGAGGAACAGATCGTCGAGATGATGCTCGACGGCTGGCGCAATCAACAACTCTCCCGCAACCTCCAGTTCGCCACGATCGATCAGCGGATCAATTGCGTCCGCCGGTTCATGAAGCACTCGAATGAGGAGCCGTGGAACTGGACGCCAGCCATGGTCGAGGAGTTCTCGGCTGATCTGCGGTCGATACATCACGTCGCGCACTCGACGCTGCGTAGCTACCACAACTCGCTCCGTGCTTTCACCTCGTATGTCAGCAACCCGGACTACGGCTGGGACCTCGTGTGCGAGAAGCATTTCGGGACACACCCCGCTCAGGTCTTCTTCGATTGGAATACGGCCCGCCATGTCCAAGAAGACGACGGGCAGCCGAGTCGGCGACCGTACACTCGCGAAGAACTGGACGCCCTCTTCGATCACGCAGATGATGAGGTCGAGCGGATCGGGAAAACTAACCGCAAGGGCTGGCAGGCAGCCTATCGAGACGCGACAATGATGAAGGTTGCCTACGCATACGGACTGCGTTTCAACGAGCTGCGGCATCTCCAGACGATCGACTTCGCGCGTAACCCGCACGCTCCCGAGTTTGGGAAGTTCGGGGTGTGCAAAGTCCGATTCGGCAAGGCCCGCCGCAGCTCGCCCCCGAAAGGGCGGTCGATACTGACAGTGTGGCGGTGGATTCCGCCTGTGATTGAAGACTGGCTGGCTAACGGCCGCGGAGAGCCGGGAACTCTGGATCTATTCAACAGTGAACGCGGAGGCCTGATCGAAGAGACCACGTTGCTGCGCCGACTCAAGAGGTATCGCAGCGAACTCGGGATCCCGGACGGCGTTGATCTGCATTCTTTTCGCCGCAGCTACGCCACTCACCTACTGGAGGCGGGCTGGGACCCTCGATTCGTGCAGGATCAGATGGGCCACGAACACGCGTCGACGACGGGGATCTACCAGTTCACGTCGGATGAGTTCCGTTGCTCGTCACTCCGCGCTGTCCTTGATCGCACCGTCAGTGATGCGCTGACGACCGGCGCAGGGAGGAATCGATGACCAGACGCGATGTCGATTACACGTGGCGCCTCGCCGAGCTGATGGCCGCGCGTGGGATGAACAACACCACTGATCTCGTTCCCCTTCTCGCTGAACGAGGAATCACACTCTCGCGGCCACAGGTCTATCGCCTGGTCAACCAGCGTCCCGAACGTGTCTCCCTGCAATTGATCGCGGCCGTCTGCGACATCTTCAGTTGCGAGCCGGGCGACTTGCTCACAGTCACTGCTGCTGACGTACGACACAAGAAGGCCGTCAACTTCTCTCCCCCGAACGTCGTATCCCTCGACCGTAGTGCGCGACCGCGACGAGCAAACATCCTCGATGAGTAACCCGCCGCCTGTGAGGAGCAGCAATGCAACCGGAAGGGCTGAACCCGCGTAACACCGTACGAGGACGCCCTCGCGTCACTGACGGCTTTCGTGACTGCGCCCGGTGCGGTAAGCCGTTGCGTCGCGTCCAGGCGACTTG
This sequence comes from Gordonia marina, assembly GCF_052036135.1. Classification (NCBI taxonomy): domain Bacteria; kingdom Bacillati; phylum Actinomycetota; class Actinomycetes; order Mycobacteriales; family Gordoniaceae; genus Gordonia; species Gordonia marina. The sequence goes on along the minus strand of NZ_JBPSDN010000059.1, from coordinate 11,960 downwards.
GCCTGAAGGCATAATTTGCTTCGCATGCTGGTTCACAGCCATCCACACACGAGGAGAATGCCCGCAGTGTGGCGTCGACCGCCTCCTCCCGGGGCCACCTGACGAGAGCGGACGAAACCTGTGCGCACCGTGCGCAGGGATCCATGATGACTTCCGATGCAGTCGATGCGGCGAGGAAGCTGGGCATCACCGCAAGACCCTCTGCGCACGATGCGCACTTCGTGACGACCTACACACACTACTCGGCGGCGTTCCGACCGACCCAACGCTCGCCGGGCTCGTCAATGTTCTTTGCGCGGCGGACCGGCCGGAGTCGATCATCATTTGGAAACGTTCACCGAAAGTGCAGCACCTCCTTCGTGCTCTTGGCGACGGCAGCATCCCGTCAACCCACGAAGGCCTCGACTGCTGCCCAGGGCGCGCCACCGAGCACCTTCGCGCGCTTATGCAGCACCACGGGCTGCTTCCACAGCGCGATCCGTGGCTTCCCGTGTTCGAGCAGTGGATTCAAGCCAAACTTGGCGATCTACCTATTGAGGTGCGACGCCCTGTCGAGCGCTTCGCCGTCTGGCACCACCTGCGCCGAATCCGTGAGATTGAGGCGGCCGGTGGGCAGACTCGCCCGTCGATTCGTTCGGCGAAGCAGGAGATCACCGAGACGGTGAAATTCTTACGGTGGCTGTATGAGACGTACGACCGCGGCGCGCAGGACTGCACCCAGCAGGATATTGAACAATGGGTCGCCAGCGGCCCGACCACCCGCACCGCGATTCGCACATTCGTAGTCAAAACGCTGCCCTCGTTCACGGGAACCTCGATCCCCATGGAACATCGCGCCGCCAGATCGACGCCGACGATATCCCAGGATCAGCGCCTCGCCTGGATCTGTGAGTTGCTGGAAGGGACAAGTGAGTCACTCCCCTACCGAGTCGCTGGCATCTTGATCCTTCTCTACGCTCAGCCGCTCAAACGAATCGCTGTTCTGCGTATCGACGCAGTTGATGACGACCAGGGGCGAATGACGATTACGTTCGGGAAGCACCCGGTCGATGTACCGGAACCGTTCTCCGCGCTTCTTCGCGACTACCTGGTCAATCGGCCGAACCTCCGAACAGGGTCTGACTCGTCAAGTCCCTGGTTCTTCCCCGGCACCCACGCCGGCAACCATATGCACGTCGACACGATCATGCACCGTCTCCGGCACCTTGGACTCAGTAATCTTGGTGCTCGAAACCGCGCCCTCGACGAACTCGTCGTCGAATGTCCGCCACCGATCGTTGCCGACGCTCTCATGTACAGCTACCAGGTAGCCACGAACCACGCCGCCAACGCCGGCGAGCCGTGGTCCCGCTATGCCGGTCGCCGGATACGGGAACCGTAACTGTCTCAATGGTGCCTCAGCAGCAGGTGTCGAGAACTGCGCGGAGTGCTTCCAGGTTGGCTGGTTCGGCGCGGTAGAGATTGTTGACTCCGCGGCGTTGCGAGGACACCAATCCGGCGCGTCGGAGTTGGCTGAGGTGATGTGTTGCGGTTCCGCCGGAAACACCGACGGCAGCGGCGAGGTCACTGGCGGTCATTTCACGGGTCGGGGCGCCCATGAGAAGAGAAATCACCTGTACACGAATCGGATCGGCGAGCGCTCTGAGCCGCAGCGCGAGCTCGATGGCATCGTCGGTCGACATCGGTCCGGCAGCCAGAGGCGCGCAGCAAATTGGGGCACTGACATCGACGATGGGCAGGGACTTGGGCATGGCGTCCAATCTACCAACATTCTTTGACATACATCAAATTAATGGATACAACAGACTCAGTCGAAGAGTTCGACATTCATCAAAGTCTTGGAGGTTCTCATGTCCCGCGTCCAACTCGCCCTCAACGTCAGCGACCTGGAGTCGTCGATCGCGTTCTACAGCAAGCTGTTCAATACCGCTCCGGCCAAAGTCAAGCCTGGTTATGCCAACTTCGCCATCGCCGAGCCCGCCCTGAAACTGGTCCTACTGGAAAACAGTGGCGTCGGTGGCACGATTAATCACCTCGGCGTTGAAGTGGATTCCAGCGATGCTGTTCACGGCGAGATCGCGCGTCTGACCGGCGAAGGACTGTTCACTGAGGAACAGATCGATACCACCTGCTGCTTCGCCACTCAGGACAAGGTGTGGGTCGGCGCTCCCGACGGGGAACGCTGGGAGGTCTACACCGTCCTGTCGGACTCGGACACCTTTGGCGAGGCACCCAACCTCGCAGCGGACGACTCTGACCTCGGACTGACGCAGAGTTCGCACAAGTCATCGGAATGCTGCACCGCGACTTCGCCGTGCTGTTGAAGTGTTGATGCAGGCAACGGTGACGGGATGCTGGCGCAATCGGTGGTACTCCGTCATCGTTGCCAACTATATCGATAGATGTCAATATAGATGTATGTCGAAGTCACTGGGTATTGAGACCTTGGGTATACGGTGTTCGCCGCTGGTGCGTGAGCCGTTGACGTCCGAGCAGTCCGCGCAGGCAGCATCGGTGTTCAAGGCACTCGCTGATCCAGTGCGGTTGCAGTTGTTCAGTCTGATCGCCAGTCACGACGGGGGTCAGGCGTGCGTCTGTGACATCTTGCCCGCGGTGGACGTCTCGCAGCCGACCGTCTCTCACCACTTGAAGGTTCTGCGGACAGCGGGGCTCCTCGAGTCCGAACGTCGCGGATCGTGGGTGCACTACCGAGTCGTCCCGGCAGCTCTCAACATAGTTGCGGGCGTCGTCGTGCCGCTCACCCGGGAAGCTAGCGTATGAGCGCTTCGGAACCGCCACGCAGTGTTGCGAGCAACATGCCGGCGCTGGATCGGTTCCTCCCGGTGTGGATCGGGTTGGCAATGGCCGCCGGGCTGCTGCTGGGCCGGTTGATCCCTGGGCTGAACACCGCGGTGGACAAGATCCAAGTCGATGGGATTTCCCTGCCGATCGCACTCGGTCTATTGATCATGATGTACCCGGTACTGGCGAAAGTCCGTTACGACCGCCTCGACACCGTCACAGGAGATCGCCGACTATTGATTGGATCGCTGGTCCTGAACTGGGTGATCGGACCGGCACTGATGTTCACCCTTGCCTGGTTGCTACTACCGGACCTGCCCGAGTACCGCACGGGCCTGATCATCGTTGGCCTTGCCCGCTGCATCGCGATGGTCATCATCTGGAACGACCTCGCATGCGGTGACCGCGAAGCCGCCGCCGTTCTGGTCGCGATCAACTCCGTGTTTCAGGTCCTCATGTTCGCTGTGCTGGGCTGGTTCTACCTATCGGTCTTGCCGGGCTGGCTCGGTCTGGAACAGACCACGATCGACGCCTCACCATGGCAGATCGCCAAATCGGTGTTGATCTTCCTCGGCATTCCCCTGCTCGCCGGATACCTGAGCCGACAAATCGCGGAACGTCGCCGCGGCCGCGACTGGTACGAGCAGACGTTTCTTCCACGGATCGGACCGTGGGCGCTGTACGGACTGCTGTTCACGATCGTGCTGCTGTTCAGCTTGCAAGGCGACCAGATAACCTCAAACCCCGGAGACGTGGCACGTATCGCGTTGCCACTGTTGGCGTACTTCGCGATCATGTGGGGCGGCGGCTACCTCCTCGGCGCGCTCCTGGGCCTGGGCTACCAGCGAACCACGACCCTCGCGTTCACCGCGGCAGGCAACAACTTCGAGCTGGCCATCGCCGTTGCGATCGGCACCTACGGCGCCACCTCCGGCCAGGCACTCGCAGGCGTTGTCGGCCCGCTCATCGAAGTCCCGATCCTGGTCACTCTGGTCTATGTCTCACTCGCCCTGCGCAAGCGATTTCCTCCCAACCCGCCATCCATAACCACAACTGTGGACCCGTCCAGGAGCGTGAATTGATGCCCAACAGTCCGACCCCGTCCGAATCCACGCCGAAGGCCGGGACGAGGCCGAGCGTGCTGTTCGTGTGTGTGAAGAACGCTGGCAAGTCGCAGATGGCCGCGGCCCTGATGCGCCAGGCTGCTGAGGGCATGGTCACCGTGCACTCGGCAGGAACCAGGCCCGGCAACGAGGTAAACAGTCTGTCCGCACAGTCCCTGGCCGAGATCGGCATCGACATCACCAGCCAGACCCCGAAACCAATCGATCCCGGGTTGCTTTCCCTCGTGGATATGGTGATCACCCTCGGACGCGAGGCACTTGTCGACCCACCGACCGGTGTTCGGGTAGTCAACTGGGACACCGACGAGCCCTCCGAGAGGGGTATCGATGGGATCGAGCGGATGCGCATGGTCCGCGACGATATCGCCGCCCGCGTCACCGCGCTGGCAGCCGAACTCACCACCCCGGCCGCCAAGGCCGGGTCGAGACTAGAAGCTACAGCGAGACCGACGAACGCCACCACAGAGCCCGACCACTAGTTCCGAGGACTGAACTACCCGCTACCGGCAGCACCTGACCTGAAATCTGCGGTCTTCGATATCTCTAGGAACCAGCTGACTGGCCATGACGTGGATCGCAGCGTGAGCGTCCTCGATTGTTCCCTGTCGTGGAGGGAATATCTGTAGGTGCTCCACAACAGAGAGCCGCTATTCAGATGTAGATAGCTATGGGCTGTGTGTGCACTCGCTGGCGGTCAGTGCCGCGCCGCGAACCGCTCGACGGACCGGACCGGACCCGACACGATCAGCAAATCGTCCTCTCCGATCACGGTGTCGAGTCCGGCGAACTCGTAGCCACCTCCGGGGCGCCGAACGGCGACGATCGTCACCCCGAACCGGTTACGAACACGGCTCGACTTCAGGGTGACGCCGAACAATTCGCGGGGAGCCGGTGCCTTGGCTATCGCGAACTCCTCGTCGAACTCGATGTAGTCCAGCATGCGGCGGCCAGTGACTAGGTGCGCGACTCGCTCACCCATGTCGTGCTCCGGAAGCACCACATGGTGGGCACCGACTCGTTCCAGAATCCGACCGTGTTGTCGCGACGTCGCTTTGGCCCACAAATCGGTCACCCCGAGGTCGGCGACCGCAGAGACGGTCAGGATGCTCGCCTCTAAGTCCGATCCGATGCACACGGCGACGTGGTCAAAGTCAGCTACCCCCAGTTGGACCAGCGCAGCCGGGTCGGTTGAGTCGACGATGGCACTGTTGGGCAGGTCGTCGGTATATCGCTGCACCGTCCCCGGATCGCTGTCGAATCCGACGACGTCGACGCCCTCCCGCACGAGTTCGGCGGCGAGGGAGGCGCCAAAGCGGCCGAGGCCGATCACGGCGACGCGGCGTGCAGGGTGCAGTGGTCTTCTCTTAGCCAATGATCGGACGCTCCTCTGGTCTCTCGTAGCGGCGTGGTCGATCGCGCAAGGCGAGTGACGACGCCAGGGTGATCGGACCGAGTCGTCCGATCAGCATCAGTGCGGTCAGCACCAGTTGACCGGCGTGGCCCACATCGGCGGTGATCCCGGTGGACAGGCCAACCGTGCCGAACGCTGACACCGACTCGAATAGGACTTGGTCGAGGCTGAAGTCGGTCGCGTACAACAGGATCAACGTCGATGTCATGACGGCGCCGACCCCGAGGAGAACCACGGTGACGGCTTGCCGCTGGACGTCAGGCGTTATCCGGCGGCGCAACGCGTGCACCGTCGGTTCGCCGCGGACCTCTGCCCAGATCACAGAGCCGAGCATGGCGAATGTGGTCACCTTGATTCCGCCCGCAGTACCGGCGCTGCCTCCACCGATGAACATTAGGACGTCGGTGGTCAGCAGTGAGCCCGAGGACATCTGTCCCACGTCGATGCTGTTGAAACCTGCGGTGCGTGGTGAGAATCCCGCGAACAAGCCCGCGAGCAACTTGTCGTGCACTGGCATCGGCCCGAGGGTGCCCGGGTTGGTCCATTCACTGATCGTCAGGGCGAGCACCCCGACTACGGCGATCACCGCGTACGTCGACAGCGTCATGCGGGTGTGCAGGGAGAACCGGTACCCACGCCGCCACGCCGCCCGCCACAGCTCGAACAGCACTGGAAAGCCGAGGCCACCGATCACGAAACCTGCGGTTATCGGGCCGATGATCCATGGGTCGCCGACGAAACCCACCAGACTGTCCCGGTACGGCGCGAATCCCGCATTGTTGAACGACGAGATCGAATGGAAGACACCCAGGTAGATCGCGTGGGGCAGTCGTTCTCCGTAGCCGACCGCGAACCGCGTGGTCAGCACGATAGCGAGCACGGATTCGACGATCACAGTCATGGCCAGGACACCGACGACGACACGGCGTGTGTCGCCGTAGCCGATCGCTTTCGTCTCAGTCTGGCTCGCCAACTGCATGCGTAGACCGACACGCCGTACCACGACAAGCCCCAGCACTGTTGCCAACGTCATGACGCCGAGTCCACCGATCTGGATCAGTGCCAGGATCACGATCTCGCCGAACGCCGACCAGTGCTCTCCGGTATCGACGACAGCCAGCCCTGTCACGCAGGTGGCTGACGTCGCGGTGAACAGTGAGGTGACCAGGCCGGTAGCCGCGCCGTCGCTAGACGACACCGGGAGCATCAGCAGTACGGTTCCAGTCGCGATCACTCCGACGAATCCCACTGCCATCAGTCGCGCGGGCACCCATAGTGCCGCACGCCGACTGGTCCGCGGTGCCGATCTCACTCGGCAGAGCGTACGCCCGCGGACCGCGACTCGGTAGAGTGAGGCCCGGTGTGCCGGGAAGTCTGGTCGGCGATAAGTCGTCATGCTTGCCGAGGAGAATAATTGTCCGCCAATAGTCCGCGTTTACGCCGAGCTTTCGCACGAGGCCCCGTCGCCGAGACGAGGCGCGTCATCGAACTGCTGCGTCGAGAGACCATCGGCGGGTTCTTACTCGTCGGTGCCGCGATCGTCGCGATTGTCGTGGCCAACACTCCGCTCATCGACGTCTACGAGACGATCCGCGACACCACGTTCGGATATGCGCCTTGGCATCTGCGACTGACCGTAGGGCAGTGGGCATCGGACGGACTCCTTGCCGTCTTCTTCTTCTTGGTCGGACTGGAGCTCAATCGCGAGATCGTCGCAGGCTCACTGCGTTCGGCACGCGCTGCAGTCGTGCCGGTGTTCGCAGCGGTCGGCGGTGTAGTGGTACCCGCGTTGATCTACTTCGGGATCAACTTCGGCCGCGACGCCGTCCACGGCTGGGCGATCCCCACCGCGACCGACATTGCGTTCGCCGTCGCAGTCCTCGCCGTTGTCGGGCGAGGGTTGCCTGCCGCGCTGCGCCTGTTCCTCCTCACTCTCGCCGTGGTCGACGACCTCATCGCGATCGTCATCATTGCCGTCGTGTACACCGAGTCGGTCAAGCCGACCCCGCTGCTCGCAGCGCTCGTACCGATTGCGTTGTTCGCCTTCCTCTCACGTCGTTTCGCCGATTGGTTCGCCGCACAGCGCTGGCCGGCCTGGATGGTGCTTCTACCGCTGGGCGTCGTCGCGTGGGCGTTGGTGCACGCGTCCGGAATTCACGCGACCATCGCGGGCGTAGTTCTCGGCTTCATGGTGCCAGTGCGTAGGGGCGGACAGGGTCTTGCCGAGGAGTTCGAGCACCGGTTCCGGCCGATATCGGCGGGCGTCGCGGTGCCGGTGTTCGCGTTCTTCTCCGCAGGTGTAGCGGTCGGAGGATGGTCCGGCCTCGGCTCGATGATCTCCGATCCGATCGCAATCGGTGTCATGGCAGGGTTGATCCTCGGCAAGCCGATCGGCATCCTCGCGGCCACCTGGCTCACCGTGCGGTTCACCGGAGCCGAGCTCGATCCGTCGGTGCGATGGGGCGACCTGACGGGCGTCGCGGCGCTCACCGGTATCGGCTTCACCGTGTCGCTGCTGGTGGCCGAGCTCAGTTTCCCCGGCGATGAGACTGCCCTCGATCACGGCAAGGCGGCGGTTCTCGTTGCATCGCTAGTGGTAGCAGTCGTCGCCGGATCGATCCTCTCACTGCTGGGACGACGCCGTGAGGCGGCGAGTGACCGCCCAAGGAAGGCGAACTGACCGGGCAGTACCGACTGCGCACCTCCCGGGACCCGGCCGTCCCGATCGGACGAGAAGTAGGTTACGTTCCGAAGCGGCATTCAGCCGCGCCGTTGCCGCAACCTACGGCACACCTCCGGGTGCCCGGCGCACAGGTTCACCGGATCGATCCGGCGTTGGTGCAGGCACACAGCGGGCTCGACCGGGTGGCGGATGACGCCTTCGCCACCAGCCAGAAGTTGCCGTCGGAGAACCGACTCTATTGTTCAACGTTCGAAGGGGAAGAGCTACACGCCGAAATTCCGGCGTGGTACTGCGCACCTGGTGCCCCAATCCCGGACTGACGACCGCTGACGTCACCCAGACGGCTATAGAGGTCTCGACCGGCACCGCTTGTAGGTCAGTGTTGACGCCGCCCGGATCAGGAGGGCACCCCAGTGTTGGTGGGAGGTGACACCACCGTGGCGGGCGCTCAGAGCGGCGCGCAACTCGGTCTGGCTTGGATAGGGGTGTCTTGCCGAGGGTGAGACTCGGTTCCAGCTATCCCAGCGCGAGCTCGGTGCCCGCTGCGGGCGCGACGGTGTCCCCCACGCAGCCATGGCGCAGGTGATGATCGCTCGAGGTCGTCCGGGGTGGCCCAGTCGCGGGATTGGACGGACAGTGCTTGCACCACCGCGGCGTAGTATCGAGCGATGGTGGCGACGGCATCGCCTGGCGCTGTGAGGTCGCCGTCGATGAGTCCTTGGTCGAGGCGCTCCTTGATCGCAGTGAATTGTGAGCGTCGGATGTTTGCGAGGAGCTCTCTGACTTCGTGGTTCTCGACCGCGCCGGTGGGTGCGGCAAGGACCAGCACGCAGTAGTGGACGGGTGATCTGATCGACGGTGGTGCGCAGCATGGCGTGGACCGCGGCGCGGGCCGTCGGGTGCTCGGTCAAGGCACGTGAAGGTAGCGAGGGTATACCAGGACCGTGTCCCGGTTGACCGATTCAGGCGATCTTCCGACGGTAGCTGACCATGGCGAATGCGTACGCGACCACGAGGGTGCCGATGCACCAGGTCATCGCGACCCAGATGTCTGTGCCGACCGGCTTGCCGGCGAACAGGGTACGGATGGTGTTCACAATCGAGGTCACCGGCTGGTTCTCGGCGAACGCGCGCACCGGGCCGGGCATGGACTCGGTGGGTACGAAGGCCGAGCTGATGAATGGCAGGAAGATGAGCGGGTATGAGAACGCACTCGCGCCGTCCACGGACTTCGCAGTCAGCCCCGGGATGACGGCGATCCAGGTCAGCGCGAGGGTGAAGAGGATCAAGATGGCAGCGGCCGCGAGCCATTCGAGCACTCCAGTGCTGGCTCGAAAACCCATGAGGACAGCGACGCCGACGACGACTATGAGTGAGACGGCGTTGGCGACGACCGAGGTGAGCACGTGCGCCCACAATACGGACGAGCGGACGATCGGCATGGACTGGAACCGCTCGACGATCCCACCGGACAGGTCGGTGAAGAGTCGGACCGCGGTGTAGGCGATGCCCGAGGCGATGGTGATGAGCAGGATCCCGGGTAGGAGATAGTTCACGTACGAATCGGTACCCGGCGGCTGGCCGGTGTCGATCGCGCCGCCGAGGACGAAGACGAACAGCAGCATCATTGCTATCGGCATGATCGCGGTGGTGATGATGGTGTCCGGGCTACGCAGGACGTGGCGCAGTGACCTCCCGGTCAGGACTGCGGTGTCGGCGAAGAAGTAAGTGGCCATCTGGTGCTCCTTACCTGTCCGTGCCGGCGGCGTCGCGCGCGGTGTTGTCCGCGTCGTGGTCTCCGACGAGGGCGAGGAAGACGTCCTCGAGCGTGGGCTGCTTCTCGACGTACTCGACCTTGGTCGGCGGGAGAAGCTGTTTGAGTTCGGTGAGAGTGCCGTTGACGATGATCCGGCCCTGGTGGAGGATTGCGATCCGATCGGCGAGTTGTTCGGCTTCGTCGAGATACTGCGTGGTCAGCAGCACTGTCGTACCGCCATCGGCGAGCTGCTTGATGGTCTGCCATACCTCGATCCGACCTTGGGGGTCGAGCCCTGTCGTCGGTTCGTCGAGGAAGATGATCGGCGGGTTGCCGATCAGGCTCATGGCGATGTCGAGTCTGCGGCGCATGCCCCCGGAGTAGGTGGCTGCCTTCCGGGCCCCAGCGTCGGTGAGGTTGAAGCGGGCGAGTAGGTCATCGGCGATCTCGCCGGGAATTTTCAAGTGCCGCAACTTGGCCACGAGCACGAGGTTCTCCCGGCCGGTGAGCATCTCGTCGACGGCGGCGAACTGGCCGGTGAGGCTGATTGACTCCCGTACCTCGGCTGGTTGAGTGGCGACGTCGAAGTCGTCGACGATGGCGGTGCCGGCGTCGGCGGTGAGCAGCGTCGCGAGGATCCGCACCAGCGTCGTCTTCCCGGCTCCGTTGGAGCCGAGCAGGGCGAAGATGCTGCCCGGCGTCACCTCGAAGTCGACGCCACGTAGCACCTGGACATCCTTGAAAGACTTCTCGATGCCCTGCACACGGATCGCCGCCGGTGCGTCCGTCTTCGCCATTGCAGTGGTCATCATGGCTTCTCCTCGTTCTCGGCGCGCTCGATCGCGTCCGCGAGCCGGCGCTGCTCTTTGCCGATCCAGCCGGCGAGCCCGTAATTGTTCTTGAATGTGTCGACAAACTCCACCGGGTCATCGCCCACGACCTCCCGCACTGGCGTGCTATCTGCCGCAGCCCGCTCGAACAGCTCGGCGAGATCGTCCATCATCTGCAGCAGGTAGTCCCCGTCGGTGGGGCCGAACATCATGAGGTACCGCTCGACTCCCTCGACGGCCGTGCGGTGGCTCGGCGGCAGCTGCTGGACCCGCGCCTTGTACGCGCGCCAGCGCTTTTTCTCCTCGAGCGATCCGGTGATCGTCTCGATCCAACGTGCGGCCATGACTACTCTCCTTGTCCCTGTGGGTGTTCGATCTGATCGCGGAGGTGCTCGATTCGTTCGGCGAGGAAGTTCCAGGTCGTCCAGAACTCGCTGAGGTACCCCTGGCCGTCGGTGTTGAGCGAGTAGACTTTGCGCGGCGGGCCCTTCGCCGACGCGACCTTCTCCACGTCCACGAGGCCGTGTCGCTCGATCCGCACCAGCAGGGCGTAAATAGTGCCCTCGGCGATGTCAGTGAAACCCTGCTCACGCAGCCATGCCGTGATCTCGTAGCCGTACGCGGGCCGACCCGCGAGAATGGCGAGCACGACGCCTTCCAAGGTGCCCTTGAGCATCTCGGTTTCCAGCCTTCCCACCCGGTCCTCCCGCTACTCTATGACAATGACTACCTGGTAGATAGTAAGCACAAGTACCAGTAAGTTGCAACGCTAAGTAGCGGAGGTCCCAACGGCCTCGGGCACCGTGGCGGAGGACTGATGCTCCTATTGGGTGTAAAGCGGCGGCGGTGAGAGTGAGGTTCTTTGCCTGGCGGGTCGGTCGCAGGTCGCTGTAGTCCGGTACAGCGCAGTGTCCGGTCAGTGCGTGGAAGATTTGTCGGGCTACGGCGCGTTTGAGTGCACGAAAGACGGCATCAATGGCACAGCCTTTGGCCAGATGGGTATCGCGGTAGGCCTGGGTGGCGGTGTCGTAGGAGAGCCGGACGGTGACAAAGTGGTGCAACGCGGCGTTGGCTTGCCTGTTGCCGCCTCGGCATAGGCGGTGCCGGTCGGTCCGTCCTGAGCTGACCGGAATCGGTGCCGTGCCGCACAGCGCGGCGAACGAGGCAGAGGTGCGCAGGCGGTCGGGGTTGTCGCCGGCGGTGATCAACTACAGGAGTCGCTGAGCTTGTCAACGGCGGGTGAAATCTGACCCCCTATCGACGTCTGAAACCTGACCCCCTTTGATGGTTGGTTACTGCTGTTCGCCCGGTTCGGGCGAAGTTGTGAGGAGCTCCCGTCGGGAGCGGGTCCGGT
>NZ_JBPSDN010000058.1:0-15576 GCF_052036135.1 Gordonia marina | reverse complement strand
CCGGCGTCAAGGGTGCGTTAGCGTGGACCATGAAGACCTCCGTGGCTTGATGTCAGTGTGGTAACCCACATCCTGCCCGGAGGTCTTCACTTCACCTCAGATGTTCACAACGTGTCGGGGAAGTACACCTAGGTCAGCTCGTGGACCTCGAGGACGAAGCCCGCCTCCCGCAGACGCTCGATCAGGACGTCGCCCATCGCAACGGCCGGGGTCAGCGCGCCGGCGCGGTCCGGCAGCTTGTCCCGGTCCAGGGCCAGTGCCAGGGCGGACTCGCCGAGCATCACCGCAGTGGCCTTGTAACCGGGATCGCCTTCGGCGCGCATCTGCGAGCGGAACCGTCGTCCGTCGCTGGTCCGGGTGAACGTCTGGGTGGTGAAGTGCCCGGCCTCCCGGGCCCGCTCGCTCGGGCCCTCGCCGGGCTTGGGCAGGACGCGGTCGAGCACCGCCCGGGTGGGGCGGAAGCTGAGCGCGGCCAGCCCGATCCCGGTGCCCACCGCGACGGCGCCGGCCGTCAGCGTGGAGAGCACCGGGAGGCGGCCGACGTTCATGGTCTCCTGGTAGCGGAAACCGGGGCCGTAGGCGTCGTCCAGCAGCGCGTTGGACCGGCGGACCACTCGGGTGTTGTACGACGACATGAAGAACGGGGCCAGCGTGCCGCTCAGCGACGGGTCCACCTTCTTGGCGTCGACCGGCGAGAGGTCGCTGGGTTCGGAGCCCGGTCCCGCGTGCTCGAGCCGGCCCGGCCCGGCCGACAGGGCGCGGGGATTCATCAGCAGGCGTCGCTGTTCGGGGTCCCGGGCCTGCTCGGCGATCACCCGCATCGAGTCGACGGTGCCGCCGGACACCGCGCCGCGGAACGATTCGAGCACCATCGTGGTCTCGCCGAGCGTTCCCGCGCCGGCCTCCTTGACCGCCTCGTAGAGCATGTAGGCGCCGAGATCCGAGGGCACCGAGTCGAACCCGCAGGAGTTCACGATCCGGGCGCCGGTGCCCTGCGCGAGCTCGTCGGCCTTGTCGATGGTGAACCGGGTGAACGGCACCTCGCCGGTGAGATCGACGTAGTCGGTGCCCGCCGACGCGGCCGCGATCACCAGGTTCTCGCCGTAGCGCAGGTACGGGCCGACGGTGGTGCAGACCACCTGGGTGCGCGCGCACATCGCGTCGAGCGAGGCGGGCGAATCCGAGTCGGCGACGACGAGCGGCCACCCCGCGGCCCGCTCCGGGAGACGACGGCGCACCGCCGCCAGCTTGGTCTCGTTGCGGCCGGCCAGCGCGATCCGGGCGCCTCCCGGAGCCTGCTCGGCCAGATAGCGGGCGGTCAGCTCGCCGACGAAACCGGTGGCTCCATAGACGATGACGTCGAATTCACGGCTCATACCCCCGACCCTATGGCATGGCGCTACCGATCGGTACAGATGTGGATCGGCGCGATCACGCCGGTGTCGGTTCGCGTCGAAGCGGCCTACTCTTCAGATATGCGATCCCGCTTGTTCGCCCTGTTCGGTTCGCTCCTCCTCGTCGCCGGCCTGCTCGCGGGCTGGCCGGCGCCGGGCGCCCGGGCGGCGACCGGCGACGGTGCGGTGCTCTCCACCGCCCCGGTGCCCGCGGTGATGCTGCCCACCGGGGCGGCCCGCGCGGTCAAGATCCGCTATCAGACCAGGAACCAGGCGGGCCGGCGGGCGGAGGCCGAGGGGATCGTCTACTACCCGCACGGAACCCCGCCGCCCGGCGGCTGGAAGGTGGTGTCGTGGGCGCACGGCACCAGCGGGATCGCCCCGAAGTGCGCGCCCAGCAACTACACCGGCGCGGAGCAGGACCGGTTGCAGCCGAGTATCGCCGCCGCCCTGGCACGCGGATACGTGGTCACCGCCTCCGACTTCATCGGTATGTCCGGGACCCCGGGCACCGAGTACCTCGCGGGGCGCTCGGTCGCCTACAACGTGATCGACATGGTGCGCGCGGCCCGTAACGACGACCCGACGATCGGCAAGCGGTGGGCCTCGCTCGGCCACTCGCAGGGCGGGCATGCGGCGCTCTGGGCGTCGTACCTGGCCGACGACTACGCCCCCGAACTCCGCGACGTGGGCACCGTGGCGCTGGCCCCGGCCAACCAGCTCGAAACGCTGATCCCGCTGCTCGGGCAGCCCGCCATCCCGAACATCGGTCCGCTCAATCGCACCGCGACCTTCGCGCTCTACCTGCTCGACGGCCTCAACCACGCCCGTCCGGGGCTGCACGCGCTGAATCGGCTGTCCCCGCGCGGCCGGTACTGGCTGGGGCGGGCCCGCACCGAATGCGTGTCCGAGATGACGCAGGCCCTCCAGAACGTCCCGCCGGGCACCCTGTTCGCCCGCCCTCTGGGTGACCCGCCGATCGGCGACGCCCTGCGGGACTATGCCGCCATCCCGGTCGAGGGCTGGCAGCGGGCGCGGCCGATCCTCATCAATCAGGGACTGACCGACACCGTCGTGCTGCCGCCGACCACGGCCCTGCTCACCGCGCAGTTGCAGCACGGCGGTGCGCGTGTGAGCACGCGGACCTACCCGGGCGACCACAACGCGGTGCTGGCCGAGTCGATGACCGACACCTTCCGGGCGATCGACGGCTACTTCCGCTGAGTGCGCCGTCGGCCGGGCCGGCGCCTCTCGATCCGGTGGGTTTCGGTGTCGTGACGACCCCGAAGTCCGCCGGCTGAGTCCCGGCTACCCGGGATCGACCGCGTACCCGCGGCTGAACGCGGCCCACGGCTTCGGTGCGGCCTTCGCGTAGAACTGCTCGAGCTCCTCGATGCGCCAGCCGGCCGCCCGCACCTGCGCGGCAGTGTCGCGGGTCAGCTCGCAGCCGCCGGCTACAAGACGCTCGATCGGATCGAGCATCCGCTGCACGCGCCGCACCCCGCTGTCCGGTGCCGTCCCGTGCTCCAGGAAGGCCAGCGTTCCGCCCGGCTTCACGACCCGCCGCAGTTCGGTCAGCGCCGCCGCGATGTCGGGCACGGTGCACAGCGTGAACGTCGACAAGGCGCTGTCGAAGGTGTCGTCCGGGAACGGGATCCGCTGCCCGTCCAGACCGCCCCGGCTGATCGGGATCGACGACGACGCCACTCGCAGTTGCGCGCGTTCCCATCCCACATCCGACGGTTCGATGCCGACGACCGAGGTGACGGCGTCCGGGTACTGCCCGACGTTGAAACCGGAGCCGAAACCGATCTCGACCACGTCGCCGTGCAGCGGAGCGCATGCGTGTCGCCGGAGCTTGTCCATCTGCGGCATGCCGCACGTCTTCTCGATCAGCCGCGGCAGGATCTTGTCGTCGTAGAACCCCATGCCTCACGGTATCGCCGCGTCCGGGCCGGGGGATGATCTCGACTCCGCTCGATCGTCGTGCCATCGCTGTCATTACGCTCGGAGCCATGAATCCGTCGACCCTGCAGGCCCGCGTGATCGTCGACGAACTGATCCGCGGCGGCGTGCGAGAGGCGGTGCTCTGCCCGGGTTCGCGGAACGCGCCGCTGGCGTTCGCCCTGCACGCCGCCGACGCGCAGGGGCGGCTGCGGCTGCACGTCCGGATCGATGAGCGTTCGGCCGGCTATCTGGCGCTCGGTCTGGCGGTCTCGTCCGGGGTGCCGGTGCCGATCGTGATGACGTCCGGCACCGCGGTCGCCAATATGAGCCCGGCGGTCTTCGAGGCCAACTACGCCCGCGTGCCGCTGGTCGTGATCAGTGCGAACCGGCCGTACGAGCTGCTCGGCTCGGGGGCCAATCAGACCATCGAGCAGTTCGGCATCTTCGGTACCCAGGTCCGCGCGGCGATCAGCCTCGGCCTCGCCGAGGAAGACCTCGACACCAATTCGCAGTGGCGCTCGGCCGTCGGCCGGGTGCTCGCGGCGGCCCGCGGCGCGCGCACCGGCAACGCCGGTCCGGTCCAGTTCGACATCCCGTTGCGCGAGCCGCTGGTGCCCGACGCCGGCGACGACCCGGCCGCCACGCTGGACGACGCCGACGGCGGCCGCTACGCCGGGCGCCCCGGCGGACTGCCGTGGACGCAGGCGCCGGTCGGCCGGCTCGACATCCCGATCGAGATCGACCTGTCGGTGCCGACGGTCGTGGTGGCCGGGCACGGCGCCGGCCACCACCCGGAACTCGCGGCGGTACCGACCGTCGCCGAACCGACGGTGCCCGCACCCGCCACACCCCTGCATCCGCTGGCACTGAACCGGGTCGCGCCGCGGCAGGCGATCATCTGCGGACGCCCGACGCTGCACCGCTCGGTGTCCCGGCTGCTGGCCGACCCGCAGGTCCGCGTCTACGCGCTCACCACCGGCCCGCGCTGGCCCGACGTGTCCGGGAACGTGTACGCGACCGGCACCCGCGCGGTGCCGACCGCGGGGCCCGACCCCGGCTGGCTCGATCACTGCGCGCGGATCGACGGCCGGGTTCGCGCGCTGGTCGCCGCGGAGCTCGCGGCCTGCCCGGAGACCACCGGGCTGCACGTGGCCGCCGCGGTGGCGGCGGCCGTCCGGCCGGGTGATCAGCTGATGGTCGGACCGTCGAACCCGATCCGCGATCTGGCCCTGGCCGGCGCCGTCGCCCTGGGCGTGCGCGTGCTGTCCAACCGCGGGGTCGCGGGTATCGACGGAATCAACTCGACCGCGATCGGGGCCGCGCTGGCCGCCGACCGCGCCCCCGGCGGGCCGGCCGGGCAGACGGTGGCGCTGCTCGGCGACCTCACCTTCATCCACGACGCCACCGGGCTGCTGATCGGTCCCGCCGAACCGCGGCCGTCGGCGCTGCGGATCGTCGTCGCCAACGACGACGGCGGCGGCATCTTCGGCGTGCTCGAACAGGGTGATCCGCGTTTCGCCGGCGACGACTACGCGGGCGCCTACGAACGGATCTTCGGCACCCCGCACCGCACCGATCTGGCCGCGCTCTGCGCGGGCTTCGGGCTGCCGCACACGCGGCTCACCCTCGACCGGCTGCCCGCCGCGCTCGCCGCGCCGGCGCCGCCCGGCGGGATCGAGGTCCTGGAGGTCGCCACACAGCGGGAGCCGCTGCGTCGGCTGCACCAGCGCATCGCCGCGGAGCCGGCCCCGTGAACCCGGTGGTCCAGCGGCGCGTGCAGTTCTTCCTGCTCGCGGGCGCGATTATCGCCACCCTGGTCGGCACCGTCATCGTGCTGGGCGCCTACCGGAACGACGCCAAGATCAACGCGAACAAGGCGACCGCCGTCGCCGAGGTGATCTCCACCGACCGGCTCCACGCCGCGGTCAACTTCGTCACCCCGGACGGGGTGTTGCGCAACCCAGATCTGGGTCTGCTCTATCCGACCCAACTGCAAGCGGGCCAGCGCATCTTGGTCGACTACGACGCCACCGACCCCGACCACCTCGCTCGGCCCGCGGGCCGCGACGCGCGGCTCGCGCTGCTTCCCGGGCTGTCGATCGTGGTGGCCGGCTGGGGTGTCGCGATCATCGCGATGGTCCTGGTCGCACAGGTCAGCAACCGGATCCGCCGTCGCCGGGAAGGCGAGCCAGAGCCCGGATCGGTCCGCGAGGGCGATGCCCTAAGCTCGGAACCATGACCTCGAGCGCCGATCACGGCTCCCGCGCCTCCCTGGAGAAGGACCCGTCCGAGGTCGCCGAGATGTTCGACGGCGTCGCCAAGCGCTACGACCTCACCAACACCGTGCTGTCGTTCGCGCAGGACCGGCGCTGGCGCAAGGCCACCCGCAAGGCGCTGGCGTTACGGCCCCGCGACGTCGTCCTCGACCTGGCCGCGGGCACCGCCGTCTCATCCGAGGAGCTGGCGTCGTCCGGTGCCGTCGTGATCGCCGCCGACTTCTCGCGCGGCATGCTCCGGGCCGGCGCCGAGCGCCCGGTGCCGAAGGTCGCCGCGGATGCGCTGCACCTGCCGTTCGCCGACGACAGCTTCGACGCCGCCACGATCAGCTTCGGCCTCCGCAACGTGAACGACGTGCCGCTCGCGCTGTCGGAGCTGCGCCGCGTGCTGAAGCCGGGCGGCCGCCTCGCGGTCTGCGAGTTCTCCACGCCGACCGCCCGCGCCTTCCGCACGGTGTACATGGAGTACCTGATGAAGGCGCTGCCCACGGTGGCGACCCGGGTGTCGTCGAACCCCGCGGCCTACGTCTATCTCGCCGAGTCGATCCGTGCCTGGCCCGACCAGGTCGGCCTCGCCGCACTGATCCGCGAGGCCGGGTTCGACGACGTCGCCTGGCAGAACCTCACCGGCGGTATCGCCGCGATCCACACCGGTATCGCGACGTAGTCGCTGGTCGAGCGTGTCGTTTCGACACGGTCTCGGCTAGCGCCTCGACCGGCTCAACGGGCTATCGGGGCTCGGATCGACTCGATGGGCGGCACACAGCTCGTTGAGCCGGACGGGCCCCTAGGGCCCGGCCGAGTCGAAACGACTTTCACGGCGAGGAGAGTTTCGACGGCGGCTGGCGCCTCGCCCGCTCAACGGGCGGCGGCACACAGCCCGTTGAGCCGGACGGGCCCGCAGGGCCCGGCCGAGTCGAAACGACCTTCCGCAACGGGCATGTTGCGGGCTCAGGGGAGGGGTGCGGGCGGGGCCAGGCGGTCGCCGACGGTCAGCGCGGACGCGTACTTCACCCGCCGCCAGTGCGGCACCAGCTCGTATCCGGTGATGCCGTCGATCGAGCCCAGCGTGCGGGTCAGGAAAGCGTAGATGCCGCCCTGGTTCGGCGTGATGATGGTGGCCACCAGGTTGGCCGTTCCGGTGATCGCCGCGCTGAACGGGACCGCCGGATGCGCGGCGAGGGCCTCGCCGACCGCGGTCAGCCGGTCCGGCCGCACGGTCATCCAGAAGGTGGCCGCGGTTCCGGTGCCGCTGAGCGCCGGGGCGATGTCGACGTCCAGGTAGACCGCGCCGGACCGCAGCAGCGCCTCGAACCGCCGGGTCACCCGGCCCACGCTCATCCCGGTGGAGCGGGCGAGCGAGGCGAACGACGTCCGGCCGTCGCGGGCCAGTTCGGCGACCAGCCGGCGGTCAGTGGCGGTCAGCGGCCGGGCCGGGCTGCCGTCGGGCACCGGCAGATCGTCGGCGTCGCGCAGCGCGCAGACCTGTGTCGGCGTCAGCGGCTCGTCGATCCAGCCCTTCCAGAAGTCGCCGGTCGAGCCGCCGGCGAAGACGTGCAGCACCTGGTACGCCGAGACGTCGAGCACGGGTGCGGCCTTCGGCAGCAGCCGGCCGAGGAGTTCGTCGGCGTGGGCGTCGTCGGTGGCCCGCAGACCGAAGCTGACCTCGGATCCGGCGTTCTGGATCACCACCCACGACACGTCCTGGCGGCGGCTGAGCGCCTCGGCGATCGACGCGGCACCCTCCGGCCGGCAGTGCACGCGGATCTGCCACGACGTCGAGTTCGCCGCCGTGGGTTCGTAGACCATCGTCACGCGTAGGAGACCCTCGCGGCGCAGTCGCCGGTACCGCCGGGCGACGGTCTGTTCGGCGAGACCCAATACGTCGCCGAGTTCGCTGAACGACGCCCGCGGCCGCACCTGCAGCGCCTGAGCGATCCGCCTGTCGATCGCGTCGGGAAAGGGGGAATCCTGTGTGAATTCAGAATCCATGGGATGAATCATACGGATCTGGTGCGCGGAGGTGCGTGAAATTCTCGCCAGGAGGAAGCTGTATCGCGGAATCTCGCACAGTGAAAGAGGGGTATCCCGTGGCGAAGAAATGGTGGACGCTGATCGCGGTCAGCACCGCGACCTTCATGCTGCTGCTCGACGTGACGATCGTGTCGGTGGCGCTTCCGGACATCCAGCGTGAGCTGGGGGCGTCGTTCAGTCAGCTGCAATGGGTGGCCGACATCTACGCGCTGGCGCTGGCCTCGCTGCTGCTGACCTCGGGCGCGCTGTCCGACCGGCTCGGCCGCCGCCGGGTGTTCCTGGCCGGTCTGACGCTGTTCACGGCCGCGTCGCTGCTGTGCGGCGTCGCGCAGGACCCGGTGATGCTGATCGTCAGCCGGGGCATTCAGGGCATCGGCGGCGCCATGCTGTTCGCGACCTCCCTCGCGCTGCTCGCCAGCACGTTCCACGGCCGCGAGCGCGGGATGGCGTTCGGCGTCTGGGGTGCCGTCACCGGTATCGCGACGGCGCTGGGGCCGATCCTCGGCGGTCTCATCACCACCGGAATCAGCTGGCGCGGGATCTTCGTGGTCAACGTGCCGATCGGGGTGATCGCCATCGTCCTGACCCTGATGAAGGTCGACGAATCGCGCGCCCCGCACGCCCGCCGGATCGACTGGCTCGGCATGATCACCTTCACCCTCGGGCTCGCGGCGCTGGTGTACGGCCTCACCGAGGCGGGCGAGAAGTCGTGGGGCGACGGGCTGGTGATCGGGGCCTTCGTCGTGGCGGCGGTGCTGCTGGTCGCGTTCGTCGCAGTCGAGCTGATGATCGACGAGCCCATGTTCGACCTCTCGCTGCTGCGCGTACCCACCTTCCTGGGCGGCAGCGTCGCCGCGTTCGCGATGAACGGTTCGCTGTTCGCGATGCTCATCTACCTGGTGATCTACCTGCAGGATTCGCTCGGTTACTCAGCGATGGAGACCGGTCTGCGGCTGCTGGTGATGTCGGGCACCACGATGGTGGTCGCGACCGCGGCCGGCCGGGCGTCGAGCCACGTCCCGGTGCGCTGGCTGATCGGCCCGGGGCTGCTGCTGGTCGGCGTCTCGCTGATCCTGATGGCCGGCCTGTCGGCGGACTCGTCGTGGACGCACCTGATCCCCGGGCTGATCGTCGCCGGTATCGGCAGCGGCCTGGTGAACCCGCCGCTCGCGTCGACCGCCGTCGGCGTGGTCCCGATCCACCAGTCGGGCATGGCGTCCGGCGCCAACAACACCTTCCGCCAGGTCGGCATCGCGGTGGGCATCGCCGTGTACGGGTCGATCTTCTCGTCGCGGATGAGCTCGTCCATGTCCGACGCCCTCGCGGGCTCGCCGCTCGCCGGTCGCGCGAACGAACTGAGCGGCGCGGTCCGCAGCGGCAGGATGGGCGACGTGATGGCGGCGCTGGCCCCCGCCGACCGTGGACTGCTCGCCCACGCGACGCACACCGCGATGGCGGATTCGATGAACCTGCTGCTGGTGGTGAGCGCGGTCGTGGCCCTGGTCGGCGGCGTCCTCGCGGCGGCGCTGATCCGCAGCCGGGACTTCGTCGAATCCGCCCGTCCGGCCCCGGCGGAAGCAGTGGCCTCGCCCGTCGGCCGGACCGGGGAGACCCCGCCGAGCGTCACGACGCCCATTGGGTGATGACGGCGGGTCCCCCCTCGAGGAGGTGATCGTCCAGCGGTGACGCCGGTCCTGCACCGGCGGTCCAGAGGGGCCGTCCGCTCGACAGGTCGACGGCCACCAGTTGCGGGCCGTTCGGTTGCGTCAGTCGTGTCACGCGGATCATGCCGCAGACGGCGATTTGTGTGCCCGGGGTTCCGCGATGGACCCACCGGATCTCGGCGGTTCGGTTGTCGACCCCGGCTTCGTATTCGACGGTCTGACCCAGCGTCGGGTACCCGCGCACCGACTGCATCACAGTGACCGTGCCGCGGGCGAACTGCACGTGTGCGGGCGGCGCCTGCGGGTATCCGGGTACCTGAGTCGGCGGATCGGGCAGACGGGTCCCGGTGGCATCGTCGAAGAACTCCTCGTCCCCCGTGGATTCTCGCGTGAGCCGATACGTGGCGTGGCCCGACGGGCCCGGCGGGTACACGTCGACGCCGACGTAGCGGCCCGGATGCTCCCGCACCCGTTCGCCGTCGGCGTCGAAGACCGCGGCGCCCTCCCGCTGGAGCACGACGACCCGCGCCTCCGGCATCGCCAGCGCGCGAGCGGATCCACCGACGTTCGGGACGGTGGTCACGATGAGGCCGGTGCGCGCCGAGAGCATGGCCCCGGTACCTTCGCCTCCGGACACCCGAAGCAGATCCGGGCCCAGAGCCTGGAGTCGAAGCGCCTGATCACGGTGTCCGGTCCACGCCGGCAATCGCACCTCGGCAGTCCACGGCGTGATTCCCCGACGGGTGATCGTCGCGTTCTCCCCGCGGAACGACGCGCTGATCAGATCGCCATTCGCGGCGACGGTCAGCGCATCCGTGTCCGGCAGCCGGGTGTTGCGCCGGTCCCCGGATCGAAGATCGAAGTAGTGCACGTCGATGCCGCCGCCGGACCGCCCGCCCGGTGCGATCCCGCCGTCGCAACGGGTGAGGCCGCCGTCGACGGCGGCGAGACTGCAGTAGGAGGCGTTCACCGAAGCGGGGTCGACCACGCAGAGGATGGAGCCACGGGATGGCCGCGCGTCGCACTCGGCGCCCATCGGCAGGTCAGTGCGCCATCGCACCGATCCGGACGCCGGGTCCACGGCGGCGAGGGTGCGTCGTCCGACGAGCCGGTCATCGGACGAGCCTCCCGCCTGCACGACGGCCAGTAATTGCCCGCACATGCGCATCCCGGTGCGAGTCATGTCGAACGACGAACCGGAACGGATTTCCGCCGGATCGAGCCTCCAGCGCGCCGTCAGCGGGCGGGAGAGGTCCGGCGGTGCCGGCTCCTCCGCACACGCGGCGAGATTCGGGTCACCGGCCTGGGACGGCGGCGCCGAGCGCGGCTCGCCGCCGCCGCAGGAGGTCAGAGCCACCGATACGGTCGCCAGAAGTGCCGCCAGCACCAGCACGCCCGGCGGCCACCGGTCCATTGTGAAGCAGTTCGTCGGCATCGCTCCACAGTGGCATGGGGCGCCCGGGGGAGACAATGCGCCGGGGCACCGGATGCGGGGCCAGCAGACGGCCTGGGTCTGGGATTTTCGCGGGTATCGCGCGATCTCAGCTGAACGGCGGGCGCGACTCGAAACGGCTGACGCCGAGCCCGGTGGCACGCCAGAGGTGCGCGACGAGATCGGCGTCCTCTTCGGTCAGCAGATTGCCCATCACGCGCACGACCACCCCCATCAGCGCCGACGACCGGATCCCGGGCCGGCCGAGGACGGGGACGGTGCGCGGCATGGTGAGCAGACCGGCGGCGCGTCGTGCGGCGGCGAACGCCGTCCCGTACTCGGCGCGCAGCAGCGCGGGCCACGCGGCGGTGTGATCCCGGCTCTCGGCCAGCAGCTCGACGGCCATGCGGCCCGTCTCCAGCGCGTAGTCGATGCCCTCGCCGTTGAGCGGGTTGACGCACGCGGCGGCGTCGCCGATCAGCATCCAGTTCGGTCCCGCCACCTGCGACACGGCGCCGCCCATCGGCAGCAGCGCCGACGCGATGTCGCGGGGCGGCGAGGTGAGCCGCCATTCGTCGCGCACCATCGCCGCGTAGTGCTCGAGTACCGGCCGCAGTTGCAGCGCGGCGGGCCGCTTGGCGGTCGCCAGCGCCCCGACACCGACGTTGACGGTGCCGTCGCCGAGCGGGAACACCCAGCCGTAGCCGGGCAGCAGCTCGCCGTCCGGGTCGCGCAGTTCCAGGTGCGAGCCCATCCATTCGGAGTCGGCGAGGCCGGAGCCGGCGTAGCTGCGGCCCGCCACCCCGTACGCGGTGTCCCGGTGCCACTGGCGTCCCAGCACCTTCCCCAGCGTCGACCGCACCCCGTCGGCGACGATCACCTGGCCGGCCCGGATCGACCCCGTCTCGCCGCCCCGCCGCACCGTCACCGACTCGATGCGGCCGGCGGAGTCGCGCACGACGTCGACCGCCTTGGTGCCTGCGGCCATCACCGCGCCCCGCTCCAGCGCGAAGCGCCGGATCGCGTCGTCCAGCTCGGTCCTGGCCACGGCGCTGCCGAACGGCCCGAACCGCGACGCCGGCCAGGGCACCTGCGTCGTCGCACCCCAGCCGTGCAGGGCGAGTCCCCGGATCCGTGGCCGGCCGTCCAGGTACGACGTCATGCCGAGCGCGCGCAGGGCGCTCACCGCCCGCGGCGTGAGACCGTCGCCGCAGGTCTTGTCGCGCGGGAACTCGGCGGCGTCGAGCAGCACCGTCGACGCCCCGGAGGCCGCGGCGTGCGCGGCCGCGGCGGCGCCCGCCGGGCCCGCTCCGACCACCAGGACGTCGGCCGCGCGCGGGAACGCGGCGTCGTCGGAGAGCCGGGGGCCTGTTGGTCTGGTCACCCGTCGATTATGTCCAGCCGCACTTGCCGCTACGCTTCTGGTGTCGCCGGAACACGGTGTTCGTGAGCGCCGGTGCAAGACGGTCCGCAGGTCGCGGGCCACGCAGAGACGGGATGCCACACGTGAAGTCGACATTCGCCGGACTGGACCTCGGAGACGAAGCCTTCGCCACCGATGTCGCCGACGCACTCGGACGCGTGGAGGACCTGCTGCTGGCCGAGCTGTCCTCCGGCGACGAGATCCTCACCGAGGCCGCCACCCACCTGGCGAAGGCCGGTGGCAAGCGTTTCCGCCCGATGTTCGCGATCCTGGCGTCGTACTTCGGCCCGGATCCCGCGGGGGAGGACGTGATCACCGCGGCGACCGTCGTGGAGATGATCCACCTGGCCACGCTCTACCACGACGACGTCATGGACGAGGCCCCGCTGCGCCGCGGTGCGCAGAGCGCGAACTCCCGGTGGACCAACTCGATCGCGATCCTGGCCGGCGACTTCCTGTTCGCCCGCGCCTCGCGCCTGGTGTCGACGCTCGGTCCGGACTCGGTGCGGATCATCGCCGAGACCTTCGCCGAACTGGTCACCGGCCAGATGCGGGAGACCGTCGGGGCCCGCGGCGGTGACGCCGTCGACCACTACCTGCGCGTGGTCTGGGAGAAGACCGGGTCGCTGATCGCCGCGGCCGGCCGATTCGGGTCCATGACCTCCGGTGCCGACACGGTCACCGTCGAGACCCTCGCGAAGATCGGCGACATCGTGGGCGTGGCCTTCCAGGTCTCCGACGACATCATCGACATCGCCTCGGTCACCGGCGACAGCGGCAAGACGCCCGGCACCGACCTGCGCGAGGGCGTGCACACCCTTCCGGTCCTCTACGCGTTGGCCGGCGACGGCCCCGACACGGCGCGGTTGCGCGAGCTGCTGCTCGATCCGGCCACCGGCGAGGCCCGCCCGCTCACCGACGACGCCGAGGTCGACGAGGCCCTGCACCTGCTGGTGGCCTCCGACGGGATGGCGCGCGCGCAGACCCGGCTGGCCCAGATGGCCGACGACGCGCATGCCGCACTGGCGACGCTGCCGGAGTGCCCGGCGCGCGCGGCGTTCGCCTCACTGGTCGACTACACCGTCGCCCGCGTCGGCTGACGCCTGGCGCGGCTCCCCTCGGCGTGGAACCTTTCGGGTGGTTCCGGTCGTTGATGCTGCAAGATGGTCGAGCGGAGTCGAGACCACGCCACGGAGAGGTGACATGCATTCGTTCAACGGGTTGAAGACCGCGGCCCTGATGGGACTGATGTCGGCGATCATCGTCGGCATCGGTGCGGCGTTCCAGAACACGACGATCCTGGTGATCTCGGTCCTTATCGCGATCGCCACCAACGCCTACGCGTACTTCAACAGCGCCAAGCTGTCGCTGAAGGCCATGCACGCGCAGCCGGTCACCGAGGTGCAGGCGCCGCAGCTCTACGCGATGGTGCGCGAACTCGCGACCCGCGCCCAGCAGCCGATGCCCGCGCTGTACATCAGCCCCACCGAGTCGCCGAACGCCTTCGCGACCGGCCGCAACCCGAAGAACGCGGCGGTCTGCTGCACCAGCGGCATCATGGAACTGCTCGACGAGCGCGAGCTGCGCGCGGTGATTGGCCACGAACTCAGCCACGTCTACAACCGCGACATCCTGATCAGCTCCGTCGCCGGTGCGATGGCCGCGGTGATCTCCGGCCTGGCCAACTTCGCGATGTTCGCCGGCATGTTCGGCGGCGGCAACCGCGACGGCGGCGTCAACCCGCTCGCGATGATCCTGATCGCGATCCTCGGCCCGCTGTCGGCGACCGTGATCCAGATGTCGGTGTCCCGGTCGCGGGAGTACCAGGCCGACGCCTCCGGTGCCGAGCTCAGCGGCGACCCGCTCGCTCTCGCGTCCGCGCTCAACAAGATCTCCGGCGGGATCGCGATGGCGCCCCTGCCGCCGACCCCCGAGCTCACCACGCAGTCGCACATGATGATCGAGAGCCCGTTCCGCGCCGGCGAGAAGATGAGCAAGCTCTTCTCCACCCACCCGCCGACGGCCGACCGCATAGCCCGCCTGCAGGAGATGGCCCGCAACGGCGGCCAGAAGTTCTGACGTCGCCGAGACTGTCCACAACCGGCCGGTAAGGGCTTGTCCGCGCCGACCGCCGCGCGTTGAGTGATGGTCATGGGGGAGGGGCGAACTTAAGATGGCCGCTATGACCAGCGAGATCCTCGGTCTGCCGCCGGGGCCGATCACCCGCGAGACGTTCGACGCGCTGCCCGACGACGGGCACCACGCGATCCTCACGGTGGCCGCGCCTTTCCCGGTCACCGTCCCCCTGTCCGCCCTCATCCTCTGATCCGTCCCGCATACGGGCCCGGCGCGATCTGTCGCGGATCGTGCCGCCGGTCAACAGATGTCGCGGATCCTGTCGGATCCGCCGGTGTGTCCGCTACAGGTTTCAGCCCCGACACGATCCGCGACAGATCGCTCACCGCCGGCTGAGGCCTCGACGAGCCCGCCGGTGCGAGGCGAGGTGTCGAAGCCGCCCCTCTCGTGTCCCGTGCTGCTCGGCGGTGGTCAGGTGGCGTGCAGTCACCGGATCCGGCTCTCACGGTCCTCTGGCGCGCAGCAGCGGGTCGATACAGAAGCAGCGCTCGCGAGCGCTGCTTCTGTATCCGGACGCTGCCACGTCGACCGCCGGCTGCGCTGTATCGCCGCCCTCGTCTCTAGAGGCTTGGTTTCGAGGCTCCTCGCCCTGTGGGCTCGTCGCACCTCAACCAGCGTGCGGAGCGGTCGCTTCGTCAGGTGTCCGCGACGCGACCGCTGGTCCGGTGGGTCGGCCGGGAGAGTCTTTCGTCGCAGCGCCCCGGTAGCCGCAGCCTCGAAGCCCGGTCACATCGCTGAGCGTCCACGAAGCGGACGCTGCCCCGCCCGTCGCCGGCTGTGCTGTATCGGCGCCTTCGTCTCTAGAGGCTTGGTTTCGAGGCTCCTCGCCCTGTGGGCTCGTCGCACCTCAACCAGCGTGCGGAGCGGTCGCTTCGTCAGGTGTCCGCGACGCGGCCGCCGGCCCTCAGGTGGGTCGGTCGGGAGAATTTTTCGTCGCAGCGCCCCGGTAGCCGCAGTCTCGAAGCCCGGTCACTTCGCTGAGCGTCCACGAAGCGGACGCTGCCCCGCCCGTCGCCGGCTGTGCTGTATCGGCGCCCTCGTCTCTAGAGGCTTGGTTTCGAGGCTCCTCGCCCCAGCGGGCTCGTCGCACCTCAACCAGCGTGCGGAGCGGGGTCACTTCGCCGGGCGTCCACGAAGCGGACTCTAGATGAGTGATTCCTGGCGATGTGACGGGTGTGTCGTGTGGGACTGAAGAGCGAGGTCGTCCAGGATCGATGTTGCATACACCGACATCGACATGGGAGCCGACATGGTCACCGACCTGGACGAC
>NZ_JBPSDN010000057.1:0-15690 GCF_052036135.1 Gordonia marina | reverse complement strand
TTGATCTACTCCAAGCGGATCTGGGAGTCAGTCAGCGAGGTTGAGCTCGCCACGATGGGCTGGGTCCACTGGTGGAACACCTCCCGGCTCCACGAAGCTCTCGGCTACCGCACCCCGGCGAACGTCGGAGCGACCTACACTCACACCACGACGACCGCGCCCGCGACCGTGTAACCACGGAACGAAACCCAGGGCGCTTCAGGTCGTGGTGGGGGTGGGCCGGGGTGTGCGTCCGGGGGCGAGGATGGCCAGCGCGAGTGCTCCGGCCGCGGTGATGGCCGCCAGCGCGAGCGCGGCCTGGGTGCTGCCGTGTACGAACGCGGTCTTGGCGAATTCGGCCAGTGGCTGGGCGGCGGGTCCGGCGCGGTCGGCGACCTGCAGGGCGGCGGCGAGGGAGTCGGCGACCGGGCCGCGAGCGGGTTCGGGCAGCTGGGGCAGGGCGGGTTGGATGTGGTGGGTGTATCCGGCGGCGAGCACGCTGCCGGATACGGCGATTCCGATGGCCGCGCCGATCTCGCGGGCGGCGTCGTTGACGGCGGCGGCGACACCGTGTTTGGCCACGGGGGTGTCGGCGACGATGGCGTAGGTGGCCGGGGCGGTGCACAATCCCAGCCCGGCGCTCAGGATCAGCAACGGCCACAACAGGTCTGGGTAGTCGGCGGCCAGGGTCAACCGGCTCACCAGGAAGAGTCCGGTCGCGATGGCGAGCAGCCCGGTGACGGTCATCGCCCGCAGCCCGACCCGGCTCGACAGCCACGGCGCGATCACCGAGATCGCCACCAGCGGCACCGCCATCGGCACCAGGCCCAGCGCCGAACCGAGCGGCCCGTACCCGAGGATCAATTGCAGGTATTGCACCAGCAGCAGGAACACCCCGAAGGTGACCAGGAACTGGATGGTCACCGACAGTGACCCGGCCCCGAACCCCCGCCGGGCGAACAACCGCACATCCAGCAGCGGCGCGGCGACCCGCAACTCCATGATCACGAACACCACCGCCGCGGCGACACCGAGCGCGAGGGTGGGGGTCACGAGCGGGTCGAGCCAGCCGCGCGCGGGGATCTCGACGCAGGCGAACACGATCGCCGCGATCGCGATCGCCACCGCCACCGCGCCCACCCAGTCCACCGGCGGGTGTTCCCGCTCGCGGGATTCGGCGATGGTGCACGCCAGCGCGGCCAGCACCACCCCGGCCACGGTCAGTCCCACGAACACCGATTCCCACGACCACCGCGCCAGCAGCAGTCCCGAGCCGAGGATCCCGAGCACCGCACCGGACCCGGCGACCCCAGCCCACACCCCGACCGCGCGCCCGCGATGCGCTTCGGGCAGCCCCGCGGTCAGGATCGACAGGGTCGAGGGCATCACCAGTGCCGCGCCCGCGCCCGCCGCCGCGCGGGCCGCGATCAGCCACACCGGCCCCGACATGAGCAGCGGCAGCGCCGAGGCCACGGAGAACACCGCCAGGCCCGCGATCAGCACGACGCGGCGCCCGTAGCGGTCACCCACCGCGCCGGCGGGCAGGACCAGGCACGCCAGGATCAGGGTGTAGCCGTCGACGATCCAGGTCAGCTGCGATTGGGTCGCCCCGGTCGCGACCGCGATCAGCGGCAACGCCGAATACAGTGCAGCCATCGCCGCGACGACCAGCGCCACCGCCAGGCACGACACCGTCAGCATCCACCATTCGGCCCGCGCCAGCACACTGTGACCGTCAGTCGTTTCCGGTGCGTTCACCGGCACCTCCCACCCGACGAAACCATCGGTATCGCTTCGCTACCATGAGTATCACAGGCGAGAGTGGTTGCGATAGAGTCGAAATCGGACACATTCACCGCCGCCCGTTTCCTTGGAGGTCTTCCCGACCATGACCACCCGCGACCAGGCCGACACCCGCACCGGACCCGCCGCGCCCCACTCCGCCACCGGCGAGCAGGACGCGGATCTCGATCAGGCCGATCCGCGGTTGGCGCGCTCGCGGGCACGGTTGCTCGACGCGGCCACCCATCTGCTGGCCACCGGCGGTATCGACGCGGTCACCATCGACGCGGTCACCCGCACCTCGAAAGTCGCGCGCACCACCCTCTACCGGCACTTCGGCAGCAGCACCCACCTGCTCGCGGCCACCTTCGAACGCCTACTCCCACGCGTGGACACCCCACCCGACGACGGGCCCGTGCGCGAGCAGTTGATCGCGTTGCTCACCGCCCAAGCCGACCTGATCGAGAACGCTCCCCTCCAGCTGACCACCCTGTCCTGGCTGGCCATGGGATCCATTACCCCCGACCCCGGCGCACCCCCTGACTCGGGCGCGGTCACCTCCCTGCGCGCCCAGGTCATCCGCCGCTACCGCGAACCGTTCGACCACATCCTCACCAGCCCTGAGGCCCGCGCCCACCTCGGCGACCTCGACACCACCTTCGTCATCATCCAGCTGCTGGGCCCGATCGTCTTCGCTCGCCTCACCGGGCTGCACAGCATCGACCACCACGACTGCGCACGCCTGGTCGACGATTTCCTCACCGCCCACCACAACCACAACACCCGCAAGTAAAACCGACAAAAGCCCGCACGTACGGAGGTCGGGTCAACGGCTCTGGCTCAATTCGGGTGTGAGGGATACCAGAGCCGTTGATCGAACACTCCTGGACGAGGCCGCTGCTGCGTCGTCGTGTCCCGTGTCAAGTAGTTGGCAGGTTTTCGGTCTCGGGGAAAGTTGGGGATCCGAGGGCCGACCAGGCCAGGGTGGATCTGGATCGGCCGGTTCCAAGCGATGGCTTCGTGCGGCCGGACGGTGTTGTGCTCGACCCGGTAGGCGTCAGCGTGCTTCACCACGGCCAAGACGTCATCGATCTCCTCGAGGAACAGTCGCTCGTACTTCAGCGACCCGAAACCGCGTTCGCGCGAGCCGTTCTGGCCCGGCGACCTGACTCGGGTACCGACGTGGCGCAGTTCGGGGTGTGCGGTGACGAACGCCTCGAAGCGGAACGACCGGAACGGGCCGCCGTTGTAGGTCACGATCGTCGCCGCGGGCTCGAGACCACGGCCGGGCTCGCGTGGGCACGTTTCGGCCAGCGGGTGGTCGTACGACTGCTCGTAGTCGGCCAAAGCGCGCTCGATCGCGGTGATCGCGTTCGTGCTGGTTCGCCGTCGGCGACACATGCCAGGGATGCTCGTATTTGCTCCAGTAGTCCCGGCAATCCGCGATACGCCACGTCCCGCCAGCGGTGGTCTCGAACTCACTGAAGTCCAAACGCTACACCTGATTCGGGCCGGTGGGCTCGGCGGCGAACGCAGCCTTGCGGCTGGCGGCAGCAGACCCTCGTCTCGCAGGCACCGCAGCACGGTCGCCTGCGACACCGGGTGCCCGTCGCAACGGCACATCGCCCACACCTTGCGATGGTCGAACCGGACCGCCGCCAGCACTGCAGGTGGGAATTTTCGCAGGTACCAGCAGGAAGTATCCAGGGCCGCCAAGTGGCCGCGATCGCGCGGCAGTCGAGGTTTGGCCTGCGAGGTTCTCGGCTGACTCAGCGTGGGGTATGTCGCACCACCCGGTCTGCGTTCGCGGCGTGACTGAAGAGAGGCGTGACCACTAAGGCCGGGCAAGGTACTCGAAGTCGGACTGTCCGCCGCGGATCCTAACCCCACGATGTGAGCAGGGACCCGTGCTCGATGATCTAGAGAGGATTCCTAGATTTCGACGACGGCAAGCTCTCCTTCGGCATGCAGGGAGCGCAGGCGCTTCTTGTCGAACTTGCCGACCGAGGTCTTGGGCACCTCGGAGACGAAGCACCAACGCTCGGGCAGCCACCATTTGGCGACCTTGCCAACGAGGAAGTCACGCAGATGGGCAGGTGTGGGCTCGCGCCCGTCACGTACGACGATCACCGCGAGGGGACGTTCCTGCCACTTCTCGTCCGGCACCCCGATCACAGATGCCTCGAGCACATCGGGGTGTCCGGCGAGCAGCAGTTCGAGCTCGACCGAGGAGATCCACTCCCCGCCAGACTTGATCACGTCCTTTGTGCGGTCGGTCAGCGTGACGAAACTGCGTTCATCGATCCGACCGACGTCGCCGGTGCGCAACCAACCGTCCTGAAACTTCTCCCCGTCATCCTCTTCGCCGATGTACGAGCCGGTGATCCAAGGTCCGCGCACCTGCAGCTCGCCGACGGCTTCGCCGTCGTGCGGGAGCTCATTGCCCGCGTCGCCGACGATCCTCAATTCCACACCTGGAACCGGACGGCCTTGAGTGGCTCGCAGGCGCCACCGCTCCTGCGTGTCGAGCGATGCCGGCGGACGCGCGACGGTGGCCAGCGGCGAGGTCTCGGTCATTCCCCACGCCTGGACAACCTGTACGCCGTACTTCTCCTCGAAGATCTCCATCAGGTGAACGGGCACGGCGGAGCCACCGCAGGCAACCAGGCCGAGAGAGGAGATGTCGTAGCTGGGGTTGGCCTCCACGAAGTTCAGCACGTCGTTCCAGATCGTCGGGACCGCGCCTGCGACGGTTGGCTTCTGGGCATCGATGAGCCGTACCAGCGGCTCGGCCTGCAGGAACCGGTCAGGCATGAGAAGGTCGGCACCTGCCATGAGGGCGGCATAGACCAGTCCCCAGGCGTTGGCATGGAACATCGGCACAATAGCGAGGATCCGGTCATCGCAGCCGACTCGCAGTCCGTCGGCGGCGCAGGCCGCCATCGAATGCAGGTAGGTCGACCGGTGGCTGTAGGCGACGCCTTTGGGGGTCCCGGTGGTACCGGAGGTGTAACACATGGCGGCTGCTGACTGCTCATCGAGGTCAGGCCAGTCGAACGTCTCGGGCTGAGCGGAGATGAACTCCTCGTAACCCACGACTGTGAGCCCGTCACGGTGCAGCGGGGTGAGGTCCACCCCCCCGGTCACGACGACGGTGTGCACACTGGTGATGTGCGGCAGCACGGGGGCCAGCAGCGGGACCAGGCTTCCGTCGAGAATCACGACCCGGTCCTCGGCGTGGTTGCCTATGTAGACGAGTTGATCTGAGGCGAGGCGTAGATTGAGAGTGTGCAGTACCGCGCCCATCGAGGGCACCGCACAGTAGGCTTCCACATGTTCCTGGTTGTTCCACATAAAGGTTGCGACGCGCTCATCGCCTGTGATCCCGCAACCGCGCAACGCGTTGGCCAACTGGGCGGACCGCCGTCCGATCTCGGCGAACGAGGCGACCTTCACGCTCCCGTCGGGCTGCAAGGTCCGCACGGTTGCCGAGCCATGCACACTCGAGCCGTGGCGCAGAATCGCCGCAGTTGTCAACGGGACGTTCATCATCGTGCTCTGCATAGCATTCCTTGTTGAGAGAGTTGCCTTCGAACACAGCGATCCGGAGACCGAGCGTCCGGGGAAAAGTGGGGCTGTCAGCGATCTGCA
This sequence comes from Gordonia marina, assembly GCF_052036135.1. Classification (NCBI taxonomy): domain Bacteria; kingdom Bacillati; phylum Actinomycetota; class Actinomycetes; order Mycobacteriales; family Gordoniaceae; genus Gordonia; species Gordonia marina. The sequence goes on along the minus strand of NZ_JBPSDN010000057.1, from coordinate 10,278 downwards.
GCCATAAGCGAGCTTGAAGCAGACTCCAGGGACTCGACCAGGTCCAACTCCAGCTCTGGCAGCCGGCTAGCCGCCAAAGACATCCCGGCCGCGCGCGCTCGCACATCAACGTCGCGCCGGATACCGGCACGTGCAGTCTCGGTCCATGCCTGCGCACAACGGCTGGCGGAGACGGCGAGTTGAGCGGTGGCGAAGTCGCCGGTCAGGCGTGCGACATCCGCGCAGCCATCGGCGAGCAATCGGCGGAACAGCCCGCCGCCGGTACCTGCCTTCTCGATAAAAGCGCTCAGGCTGAACAGGAGGATCTCGAGGTCGTCTATCGGAAGATCGGCCCAGGTCCGAACGTCGGCCGCCAGCTGTACGACCGCAGCTAGGCCCTCGGCCCCGGCCGCCGCTGTCGTGAGATCGACGATCCCGGGCTGCGACGGGCGGCGCATACTGGCCGCGGACTGGCGAAATGCCTCTGCCGCTACTTCCGCCACGTCTGGCAGCGCGTCCGGCCAGATGATGCGGTAGGTGCAGTGGCGCGTCGGTTCCGGGAAAGACTTCGAGGACCGCGCCCGAGCCAGCGCATCGAGCGGGACCTCCTGCACCTCGGCGCGGTCATTGTCCACGACAAAAGCGATCCCCTCGGCCTCGTCGTGACCGATCACGACGATATCGTGGCGACTCATCCGCAACTGGACCCGCAGGTACGGCAACTCACCGATGTCGCCCCACACCAGACTGGGTCTGCCTGCTTCGATCTCGTCGAGAACCCATGACCATCCCTCGCGAGGATCGTCGGTCGTGAGAACGTGGACCTGTCCGCCGAGTCGGCGGGGTAGATCGACTTCGAAGTCGGCACCTCGTCCCACCAGGTACAGCGGTGGGACGAGGTCGCTCGACCGGAGGTAGGATAGCCCCACCGCGCCACCGAGCGCGAACACCAGACCTTCGTCGGGCGGTCCATCCCACCCCAGACCATGCCAGTGCAGAAGATCGCGCATCGCGCCAGAGCCGCAATGCCCCGCCATCCGATGCGGGTAGTCCTTGATCAGGGTTCTGCGGGGCATAGGAGTTCCTCTTCGGTGGATCGGCGCACGACGGGGTTCGAAGACTGGATCAGTTGCTCCGGATTCTGTCCAGGTAGGCCTGGCGTATCCTCATGTCGACGTCGTCGAGGAACACCGAGTCCGTGCCCAGGGCCGATCCGAGCCAGGTAGCCAACCGACCGGGGACGAACTTCATCGCGGCGACCATGCCGCCGGCGAGGCGGGTGACACGCACGAAAGAACGCGGATTCTCGATCAGATCGGCTGTCGCTCGAGCGATCTCCTCGGGCTCGGCGTTGCGCAGTCCCTTGGCCCCAGCCGTCCCAGCGACGAGCTCGGTGTTGGTGAACGTAGGCCGGACCGTGGACAGCTGGACCCCGGACTTGCGGTATTCCTGTCGTGCTGCCTCAGTGAACCCGATGACCGCGAACTTGGTGCCGCAATAGGTCGCCAGACCGGGTACGGCGAGCTCACCGGCCAGTGATGCGGTGTTGATGATGTGCCCGGCACGCCGCGGCAGCATCCGTTGGAGGGCGAGTTTGGTCCCGAAGATGACTCCCAGGACGTTGATCTCGACCTGCCGCCGGGTCACCGCGTCGGCTTCCTCGTGGGCGTGCCCGGTGGGCATGATGCCCGCGTTGTTGATCAGCACGTCGAGGGGGCCGAGGCCCCCCTCGACCAGGTCGAGAAATTCGCGGAACGAGTCGGGATCGGTGACATCGAGGCGGGTGACGACCTTCACCCCGAGCTCGACGGCGGCCTCTTTGGCACGTGCCTCGTCGACGTCGCCGATGGCGACGCGGTGGCCTCGTCGGATCAGCTCCTTCGCGGTCTGGTAGCCGATGCCGCGGGCTCCGCCGGTGATCGCCACAGTCTTGGCGGCAGTGTGGGGGATGTGCGTCGTCACTTGCTGTTCTCCTTGTTCAGGCCGAGGCGTTGCCACAGGCCGCGGCCGGCTGCCGCGCGCAATACTCTTTCGGCGATGGCCGCACGCCGGGAGGTGTACGGGTACCACGTGAGTTCTCGTGCCGGGACAGGAATCCGCGGCTCGGTCACCGCCTGGACCCGGCAGTACTTGTGCAGCCCGTAGGCACCGCCGAGCCGCGCACCGATACCCGATGCCTTCCATCCACTGTGCGGCAGTGTGGTGGCGAAGAGGTTGCTGAAGACGTCGTTGATGTTGACCGCACCCGCGTCCAGGCGTTTCGCAATGCGCTGTGCCCGAGCGTGGTCGCGGGTCCACACCGTCGCAGACAGGCCGTACGCCGAGTCGTTGGCCAGACGGATGGCCTCGTCTTCATCCGCGACCAGCATCACCGGGATCGTGGGGCCGAAGGTCTCCTCGGTCATGCAAGCCATCGTGTGGTCGACACCGACCAGGACGGTCGGAGCGTAGTAGTTCCCGACCGCACTCCGGGTTCCGCCGGCCAGGACCCGCGCACCCGCCGCCACCGCCTGGCTGACGTGGCGATCGGCGATCTCGACCTGCCTCGCAGTGACCATCGCACCCACGTCGTCACCTGTCGCCGCACCCTGGGCCAGGGAGCGCACCCTCTGCGTCAGCCGGGCCACGAACTCGTCGTAGATCTCAGCTACCACGTATACCCGCTCGACGGAGATGCAGACCTGCCCTGCGTTGAACAGACCGCCCCACGCGATCCCCTCCACCGCACGAGCAAGGTCGGCGTCCTCCAGCACTATCGCCGGATCCTTACCGCCCAGCTCCAGGCTCACCGGCTTCAGGTGCTCGGCGCAGCGGATCGCGACCGCACGCCCGGTGGCTGTCGAGCCGGTGAACTGCACGAAGTCAGCGGCGTCCACCACCGACGCACCCGCTTCGCCGGCACCCACAACATGGGCCAAGACCGGAGGGGCGCCGATCTCGTGCCAGCCCTCGACGACCCGCGCACACGTCAGTGGCGTCTCCTCCGAGGACTTCGCCAGGACCGCGCATCCGGCAGCCAACGCGGGCGCTGCATCCATGAGGAAGAGGGTGATCGGGAAGTTCCAGGGCGTGATGAGCCCGACAACCGGATATGGGTGGTAGGTCTTGGACAGCCGCTTCGGCAGACTCAACAGACTCGAGGACCTGACCTGCTCGCCAGCGAGAAACCTCTCGGCGTTGTCAGCGTAGTAGGTGATGAATTCGCACGACGCGGTCGTCTCCACGAGGGCATCTGGGCGCACCTTGCCCGTTTCGGCTTGCAGCAGATCGGTGAGCTCGTCGGTGTGAGCCAGGATCCAGTCCCGCCAGCGATGCAACCATCTGGCGCGTTGCCGCGGGCCAGCCTCGACCCACCCGACCTGGGCGCAGCGGAGGTCAGCCGCGACACCGTTCACGGTCTCGCGATCATCCACAGGGACGGTTGCGATCAGCCGGCCATCGGCTGGGTTGCACACGTCCAAGGCGTCCGCTGCGGTCGCCGTGCTCATCGGTCCTCCAGGGGTGAGTGGAACCCACCGGAGATCCCGTCGGGCTGGGTGCGGCTGGTGGGTGTGTCGGTGAAAGCGTCAGCGATCACGTCAGCGCGCTTGAACATCAACGGTCCATAGGTATGCCGAAGCTCGGTCAGGATCGCGTTCAAAGGCAGATCGTCGAAGATGCCGCGCTCGCGGACGTACTCCATATGCTGGGCTCCGTCGGCGGTGAAGGCGTGCAGGAGTGCGTCGCGATCACCGTCGAAATCCACCGGCGGCACACCGAAACGCGCACACAACTCGGTGTTGAACGCAGGCGTCGCCTTCAACCACCGGCCGTCGATGTAGAGACGGCTGTAGCCGTGATAGACGAACAGGTCTGTGCCGCCCATGAGCGCTCGCAGCGCTTCGGTCTGCAGGTGATTGCGGACGTCAGCGAAACCCAGCAGCGCCGGAATCCCTGCCGCTCGGCACACCGCGGTCAAGAGCACCGCCTTCGGGACGCAATAGGCGCGCCCGGACTCGAGGACGAAGCTGGCTCGATAGTGGGCGGGATTGTCCGACACCGTGTAGGGGTCGTACCAGATCTGGTCACGGACGGCGGTGAAGAGGCGATTGGCCTTGTCCCGGTCGGTGCTCGCATCCCCAACCGCGGCGGCGGTGAATGCCCGGACGGACTCGTGCTCGATGTCGAGGAAGTCGGTCGCCCCCAAGAACGCCACCGGTGCCGGATTCATCTGCGCTCCAGGGTGATCGGCAACCCGTCGACAGGAATGGGGAGCGAGGTGTTGTCCCATCTCACTTCATACTGGTCGGGGACCGACCAGGTGTAAGTGCGCAGCATGTGGTGCAGGATCGCCTTGACCTCGAGGGTGCCGAAGTGCAGACCAATGCACTTGTGCACTCCTCCGCCGAAGGGGATCCACCCGAAACGGTGATTCTGGTCCTCATGGCGCGGCTCGCTGAAACGGTCGGGGTCGAAGGTGTCGGGCTCGGTCCAGCACGACTCGTCGAAGTGGTTCACCGCAGGAGCCACGGCCACCAGGGTGTCCGCCGGGATGTGGCGTCCGGCAATCTCCACGTTCTCGATCGTCTTGCGCATCACGATCGGCACGGGCGCCACGAGGCGCAGCGTCTCCTTGATCACCAGGTCGAGAGTCGCCATCGAGTCCAGGTCGTCGATGTCGGGGCGGCGTTCACCGAGTCGGTCGGACTCGGCCCGAGCCCGTTCCTGCCAGGCTGGGTGCTTGGCGAGGAAGTAGGCGGCAGCGGTGGTGGTGATGGTCGAGGTATCGTGGGCCGCCATCATCAAGAAGATCATGTGGTTGACGACGTCCTCATCAGTGAACGCCTCACCGTCGGCCGTGCGCGCATGGCACAGCCCCGCAAAGAGGTCGTCTCCCTGGGCACTTCGAGCCGTCGGCAGATGCCGGGTGAAGTAGTCCTCCAGGAGCGTGCGCCCATGGACTCCGGCGCGCCACCGAGTCCCCGGCAGCGGGAAACGGATGATCGAGCTGGCTGCGCGCACGGTGGCCACGAAGGCGTCGTTGATGGCGTCAGTGTCCTCGCTCCCTCCCCGACCTGCCATGAAGACCTCCGTTGCGACGTCGAGAGTCAGGGCCTTCAACAGTGGGTAGATGCGCGTGGACCGGCCCGCTGTCCACCTGCGGATGCTGGTCTCCAGCGTCGGGCCGAGCTGGTCGACGTAGCCGGCGAGCCGGTCGCGGGTGAACGCCTCCTGCATGATCCGCCGATGCATCCTGTGCTCGTCGAAGCTCATCAGCATCAGGCCCCGGTGAAAGAAAGCATCGATGAGATAGGTCCACCCGTCCTGGGAGAACGACTTCGCCTTGGTCGTCAGCGCCTCCTGTGTGGCATCCGCGCCCGCCACCATCACGATTCTCGTGCCGAAGGCGCCCATCCACCAGACCGGTCCGAAGCGTTGGTACCTGGCCCGGGTGAAGTTGGAGCCGAACCTGATGTAGTCCAGGGTGTGACCGAGCAGAGGCATGCCCGCGGTCCCTCGGACGGGCTCGAGCCCCGACCCCGCCGGGGGCGGGGCGAGCTCACGAACAGGCCACTGGTCGCTGACCCCTAGCAGGGTCGCGTCGGCCCGACTCGGCAATGGTGCCAGGAATACCGACGAGAGCCGCTCACGACCCTTCGCCAGCGGGAGCTGGATGATGTTCGTCACTGACGTTCCTTTCCGAAATGTGGGCCCGTACTCGCTGTTGTCGTACCATCGCCGCCAAGGGACCGATCACCTCAGACAGAGCCTGCGAGCACCAGTTCGGTCCGGCCAATGGGGAGTCGCTGCGTGATGACCCGCTTGCTGAACATGAAGTGACGGGGCCGGTTGATGCAGTCGGCGGCGATGAGCTCGCCCGCACGCAGGTAGAAGCAGGTGAAGTCGCGGTCCCGGGTCGGGTCGCCGCTGAGGACGACTTCGTCGTACCCGGTGTTGAGACCGGCGATCTGGAGCTTGAGATCGTATTGATCCGACCAGAACCATGGAAGCGCCGCGATCATCTTGGACTTGCCGCAGACGGTCGCGGCCGCCACCTTGGCCTGCTCACCCGCACTCGGCACGGACTCCAGGCGTATGCGACGGCCGTAACGGGCCATGTCATGGCTGGCGCAGTCCCCAGCCGCCACGATGTCGGGGTCGCTGGTCCGGGTCTGGTCGTCGATCACGACGCCGTTGTCGACGACCAGCCCCGCGGCGGCGGCGAGCTCGGTGTTCGGCTCAACGCCGATACCGACAATGACGAGGTCGGTGGGAATTGATTCGCCACTGGACAGGAACACCTCGCGGACCCTGCCGTCACCTGATAGAGCTTCGACCAGCGCGCCCGTCCGGATGTTCACGCCCTCCTCCCGGTGGATCCGGTCGAAGAACGCCGATACAGCGGGGGCGGTGACCCGTTCGAGGACGCGCTCGGTCGCCTCGAGTACAGTGACCTCCAGACCGAGCGCACGCAATGAGGCGGCCGTCTCCAGTCCGATGTAGCCGCCGCCGATGATCACAGCCCGACACCCGGGGCTGGTGGCCTCTCGGATCATCTCGACGTCCGCAGCGGTGCGTAGGTAGTAGACGCCGACCAGGTCGGCCCCCGGGATGGAAAGCCGTCGAGGGCGGGCCCCAGTGCACAGCGCGAGCTTGTCGTAGGGCAGCGCGTCGCCGGTGCTCAACACGAGATGACCAGCCGAGCGGTCGATCGCCTCCACCTTCGCATTCAGGAGTTGGATCCCCTGCTCGGTGTAGAATTTGGCGCTGCGGATCGCGAGTTCGTCGAGCGTGCTCTTCCCCGCCAGGTAACCCTTCGACAGCGGCGGGCGTTGATAGGGCAGCGCCGACTCCTCGCCGATGAGGACGATCTCACCGGTCCACCCTTCCTGGCGCAGACTGGCCGCGAGTTGGGCCCCGGCATGGCCGGCCCCGACGATGAGGGCCCGCTGCGAGGTCATGCGCTGGATTTCGGGGTGAGGCGGACCATCATCTTGCTGATGCCCCTCACGAAATTGGACTGCACGTACTCTGGCTCGCCGACGACCTCGATATTGTCGAAACGGGGAAGCAACTCCTCCCACAGGATCCGCAGCTGGAGCTCGGCCAGCCGGTTGCCCATACAACGATGGACGCCGAAGCCGAAGGAGATGTGGTTGCGGGCGTTGGCCCGGTCGATGATGAACTCATCGGGCCGTTCGAACACGCGCTCGTCGCGGTTGCCCGAGGCGTACCACATCACTACTTTGTCGCCCTTGCGGATGAACTGCCCGTTCAGAATGGTGTCGGCCTTGGCGACCCGGCGCATATAAGCCAGCGGGGTTTGCCACCGGATGATCTCCGAGCCCATGTTGGGGATCAGGTCGGGGTTTGCCTTCAGCTTCTCGAACTGATCGGGGAAGCGGTTCAGCGCAAGAACACCGCCGCTCATCGAGTTGCGGGTCGTGTCGTTGCCTCCGACGATCAGCAGCACGAGGTTGCCCAAGAATTCCATCGGGCGGTCGATCAGGTCCTTGGTGTTCTCGTTGCTCTGCAACATGGTGATCAGATCGAAGCCGGGTTCCTCCCCGGCAGCCATCCGCGCTGCCTTGTCGTGCCAGAGAGCGCTGAGACCTCGCGCCATGTCGCGCATGCCGGGGAACACCTCGTCGTTGTCCGAGGGCCCGCCGTTGGCTTGCTCCAGCGACGTCGCGAGATCTGACCAGTAGACGAGCTTGCGACGCTGCTCGTACGGGAAGTCCAGAAGGGTGGCAAGCATCCGAGCGGTCAACTCGATCGAGACGTTCTGCACCCAGTCGAACGGCTGATCCACGGGCAGGTCGTCCAGCACCTCCTGCACACGCGATCGAATCAGCCCCTCCATCTCACGCAGGTTCTTCGGCGCAACAACGCCTTGGACAGCGGCCCGCTGCGCGTCGTGGCGTGGCGGATCCATCGCGATGAACATCGCGATATCAAGGAAACGAGGCGGGGCCCCGATGACAATGAACGGCTCGGCGGAGAAGAGCTCGTGGTTCTTGTCCACGGCCACGATGTCGGCATGCCGCGTGACAGACCAGAACGGACCGAACGCACTGTTGGGCTGGTAGTGGACCGGCGCCTCGTTGCGCAAGCGCTCGAAGTAGGACTGCCAGCGCCCCTGGCGATAGAGAAAAGGGTTGCTGAGGTCGATGTCGGCGAGCTCGACGTCCTCGACCGGCGGGATAGGACTCTCGACGAAGAGCTTCTCTCCGTTCGTCCCGGTCACCCATCGCCGGGTCTTGTCATACAGATGCGCGCCCTGGATCTGCAGATCCATCGGGATGGTCGACTGAACCTTGGCGGTGATTGCTTCAGGAATCTTCATCAGGTCTTAACCGTTTCTCGCCGTCACATCTGGAATTCGGGTAGTTCGACGATCAAGCCGTCCCACGCCGCCGACGCCGCCATCTGGCAGGACAGCCGGGAGGTCGGCTGGCGCTCGGGGTTCATCGCGAGCATCTCCTCCTCCTCGGGACCCGAGAGGCCGACCTGCTCGGACCATTGCGGATCGACGATCACATGACAGGTACCGCACGCGGCTTCGCCTCCGCAGTCGCCGTCGATGCCGGGCACCGCGTTGTTGGTCGCGACCTGCATCAGCGACTGCCCTTCCTCGATGGGCGCCTCGTGCTTCTGGCCATCGTGGGAGACAAAGGTGACAACTGCCATAGCCAACTCCTGGATACGTCGTCTTCAATGTGAACTTGGTCAAAGTGTTGTCGAAGACGAGCGCGGCGGCTATGTTCGGCAGAGTCAGAAACTTGTGAATTCGGCTCAAAGGGGACCAGGGTGAACCTCAACGAGGAGGGTGTGCCTCCACTCATGTTCGCGCAATTGCTCGAGAGCCAAGCACTCGACTCAGACGCTGTCGCGCGGCTTCGCAACATCATGGCTCGCGAAGGAATCGACGAGACGACGTTGATCCAGCGGAACATCCAGGCCCCGATACGGTGGTTTCGCGAGGTGTACCCCGCACTCGATGTCGACCAGGCAACTACGCTCGGCTTCGCGTTCGCCGAGCAGGCTCAGTTGACGTCCTTTGGCCCGTTGAGCTTTCCTCTGGTCAGTGCAGGTTCGGTAGCCGAGATCGTCGAGCTGCTCACCTATCTGCCTTTGATCTCGACGGCCCTCAGCCCACAGTTCCACCCAAGAGACGAGGGGCTTACTGTGGGGCTCAGCGCACATACAGGCGATCCGGCCCTGAACTGCCTGGTCGTCGCGTACAGCGGGTCGGCGCTCCTGCGCCTGCTTGACATGCTCGCTGGCGATGTGCCGACCGTCACCCTCCATCTGAGCTGGTCGGCGCCGAACTTTCTGGCCAATCATGAGGACGCCCTAGCTGGGCGCCTGTACTTCGACGCTCCGACGTCATTCCTTCGTGTCCCCGCGGATACCCTCAACGAGGTATGTAGGTTCTCCGATCCCGTCGCCTATCGCCTCGCCATCGTTGATCTGCAGCAAACCCTCGAACAGCGAAGCAGAACCACGTCTTTCTCGGAGAAGGTGCGACGGCTCCTGGAGGAGGATCCCGGCAAACGAAGTAACGACTGGGTCGCACACGAGCTCTCGATATCCCGTAGCACACTCAAGCGGCGCCTGTCCGAGGAGGGGACCACCTTTCGCGAGTTGCGCGAATCATTCCTGCGTGATCGTGCGATGCTGCGGCTGCTCGACCGATCGATGTCGGTGAGTGAGATCGCTGCGGATCTCGGATACAGCGACCTCGCCAACTTCTCTCACGCCTTCAAGCGGTGGACTGGTCGCTCTCCACGCGAATTTCGGCACGAATAACCTACCCGTCCCGCCGCTGGTATAAAAAAGGCTGCGCGAAGTGGTGGACTTCGGATCAGCCTCGAACATGCACAGTGATCAGCGAGTCATATTGAGAATACTAGCTTGCCCGACCGCGGCGCCCAACTATCGGCTGTCCGCCAGATGTCGGCGCATGTTCGGCCCGTCCAGGGCGATGATCTCGGCGCCGGCGACGATCCGGTTGAGGATCGATTCGGCGATGACCGCGTCCTGGAGCGACTTGTACCAGTCCGGCGGATCGAACTGCGAGGTCACCAGAGTCGAACCTCGACCTTCACGAGCGGCCAGGATGTTGAGCAACTCGGCCGCGGTGTGCGCAGCCACCGGCGTCGTCAGGAAGTCATCCAGGACCAGCAGGTGGCGGTGTCATACCGTCGTAGCAACACTGCAGGCCACGAGGGGTTGCGGGTAGCGCGGTAGGAGACCCTGGGTGGGGCTGGGACGGATGATGTTGACGGTGGCGGACCGGACGGAGATCGCGGTCGG
>NZ_JBPSDN010000056.1:0-16572 GCF_052036135.1 Gordonia marina | reverse complement strand
GGACCGCCGCCACCTTCTCCTCCGGGCTGTAGCGCCGCGTCTGCGGCTTCCCGGGAACCTGTTCCTTCGGCATGTACTCATCCTCGTTTCCAAGGTCACGAGCCTCCAAAGAACCCAGTGCGGTTCAGAATAGCCCGGCCGCGCCGACAGAATCGGGGCCGTCCGCGGCGCACGAACCCCAGAACGGCGTTTCGACACCGACTCGGCTAGCGCCTCGCCGGGCTCAACGGGCGGTGCGGGAACCACCTCGCCGGGTCCAACGGGCGGTGAGACCCCCAGCAGCCCGTTGAGCCTGTCGAGCCCGCAAGGGCGAGACCGAGTCGAAACGACCTCACCCATCGAGCCCACAAGAGCTCCGCGCCAGGCGTCACACCCGAACTCCAGAACGGCGTTTCGACACCGACTCGGCTAGCGCCTCGCCGGGCTCAACGAGCTATGTGCCAACCACCTCACCGGGTCAAACGGGCGGTGAGACCCCCAACAACCCGTTGAGCCAGTCGAGCCCGCAAGGGCGAGACCGAGTCGAAACGACCTCACCCATCAAGCCCACAAGAGCTCCGCGCCAGGCGTCACACCCGAACTCCAGAACGGCGTTTCGACACCGACTCGGCTAGCGCCTCGCCGGGCTCAACGAGCTATGTGCCAACCACCTCACCGGGTCCAACGGGCGGTGAGACCCCCAGCAGCCCGTTGAGCCGGTCGAGCCCGCAAGGGCGAGACCGAGTCGAAACGACACCCGTCGCTACGAAAGACGTAGCTGGGCGATCGCCGACTGACCGGACTCGCCTCCGGCCGATACGACGAAGACCCGCAGGGAGATCCCTGCGGGTCTTCGATCAGCCTGATTCAGGCGGCTGCTCGCACGAGGCGAGCCCGTCTCACTTGAGCGAGATGGAGGCGCCGGCCTCTTCCAGCTTGGCCTTGGCGGCCTCGGCGTCTTCCTTGCTGACCTTCTCCAGGAGGGCCTTCGGAGCGCTCTCGACGAGGTCCTTGGCTTCCTTCAGACCCAGGCCCGAGACGACCTCGCGGACGACCTTGATGACCTGGATCTTCTTGTCGCCGGCCGACTCGAGCACGACGTCGAACTCGTCCTGCTCGGCGGCGGCCTCGGCGCCACCGGCGGCCGGAGCACCGGCAGCGGCGACGGCGACCGGAGCGGCAGCGGTGACCTCGAAGACCTCTTCGAACTTCTTCACGAACTCGCTGAGCTCCAGCAGGGTCAGTTCCTTGAACTGCTCGATGAGCTCGTCAGCGGTGAGCTTCGCCATGATGGCGTCCTTCCTCTAATCCCTATGCGGGGGAGGCCTGCGGTGCAGGCCATGTCGGTGGGTACGGCCGACGGTGCCGGCCGCGATCGGGTCCGGGCCTCAGGCGGCTTCGGAACCCTTCTTCTCCTCGAGGGCCGCGGCGAGACGCGCGACCTGCGAGGCGGGCTGGGTGAACAGCCCGGCGGCCTTTGCCAAGTTGCCCTTCATGGCACCGGCGAGCTTGGCCAGGAGGACCTCACGGGTCTCCAGGTCGGCGATGGCCTCAACCTCGGCGATGGACAGCACACGGCCGTCCATGTAACCGCCCTTGATGACCAGGGCCTTGTTGTCCTTGGCGAACGTCTTGATCGCCTTGGCGGCCACGACCGGCTCACCTTCGATGAAGGCGATCGCGGTCGGACCCACGAACAGCTCGTCGAGCCCCTCAACGCCTGCTTCGGCAGCAGCACGCTTGACGAGGGTGTTCTTGGCGACGGAGTACGTCGCGCCTTCGCCGAGCGAGCGACGGAGTGCCGAGATCTGCGGAACGGACAGCCCACGGTATTCCGTGATGACCGCCGCATTGGCACCCTCGAACAGCCCGGTGATCTCTGCGACCGCATCGATCTTTTCCTGGTTAGCCATACTTCGCCTCCTCTCGTGTCTTCTCTGACACCCTGTGGGTGTCGCGACCCAGTACCCGTCGCCCGCGAGGGGTCCACGACGTTCCGGCCGGAGAAACACGAACGCCCCGTGCAGGAAGCACGGGGCGAATGGCCGCGGCGAACCACGGCGAAGTCTCCTCGTTCATCCTGCGTGGGCCGCCGAGATGTTCTCGGGCCTTCGATCGGGATCACTCCCGACGACCGACGGTCTCTGGTTGAACTCGATTCCCTCGGACCCGCACGGGGTCCGCTGAACCGCAGACCAGAGTAGCCGGGCACCCCGGCGAAGTCGAATCGGCCGTCGTCGCCCAGGCGCGACAGGTCACGGCGAGGTCTCCCGATCACACCGGTTCGGTGTGATCGACTGTACGGATCCCGGACACGAGTAGCGATCGGGAACGTCGCCGTGCTTAATTGTTCGTAAGACTCTTCCCGTGGGATGGATCACAGTCCGGTGAATCCCTGGGATCATCGCCGCGTCCGCGGCGGGAAGCGAGGGATCGACACGTGAGCGTGCCACTCGATCTGCACGGCCTGGAGCGGGCGCACCGCGCCTCCGAACCGGGCGGTTATCGCGATGCCGACGGCGGCCACCGGGCCGCGGCCTGGCACGAGGCCGTCTACGGGCGCAAGCCGTACCCGCGCGTGCACATCAGCCGCAATGTCACCGTCACGATGAGCGACGGCGTGCGGCTGCGCGCGACCGTGGTCCGCCCGGCCAACCGCGTCGGCCAGCCGAGCAAGGCGCCGTTCCCGGCGATCCTCAACGTCAATCCGTACAACCGCACGCTGATCGACGGCTTCGACCATCTGCTGCACGCCCCGGTCATCGGCCGCACCGTGCAGACGGCCGCGCGCACCATGACGCGCGGTCCGGGCCCGCTGACCGGCGCCGCCCGGCTCACCCGCACCTTCGGTGTGGGCCTGTTCGACGTCTTCGGCATCAACCGGAATCTGGTGCAGTCCGGCTACGTGCAGGTGCTGGTCGACGTCCGCGGCACCGGGGCATCGCACGGCAAGTGGGGCATCCTCAGCCGCCGCGAGCAGCAGGACTCGGTGGAGATCATCGAGTGGATGACACGCCAGTCGTGGTGCGACGGCTCGGTCGGCATGGCCGGCTGGAGCTATTCGGCGATCAACTCCCTGCAGGCCGCGGCCCTGCGGCCGGAGGCGCTCAAGGCCGTGTTCGCGGTGGAGGGCAGCGAGGACGTCGTCCGCGACATCTACATCACCGGCGGCATGCCGTCCGCGTTCATCCCGATGTGGCTGGCGCTGGTGAACCTGGCCAAGTGGGTGCCCAATCCGGCCACCCTTCTCGGCGACCTGTTCACCGGCGACGAGTACCGCTGGCTGCGCGACCGCCTCAAGAGCCCGGCCACCGAGATGCCGTCGCTGTTCTGGGGTTTCCTCACCGCCAACGACCACCGCATCTTCGATCATCCGTACTTCAACGAGCGCTCACCGCGGATCGAGGACATCACCGCCGCCACCTTCACCGTCGGCGCATGGCACGACCTGTTCGGCCGCAGTGCCACCCGGGTCTACGACCAGTTGCAGATGGAGCCGGGCCGCAAACAGTCGCTCATCGCTGACGGCTACCACCTCGATCCCGGCTGCGACCACGGCCGCGAGCACCGTCCGCCGCAGCTCGACGTCCTCGAACGCGCCTGGTTCGACCGCTGGCTCAAGGGGATCCGCAACGGCATCGAGGAGTACGGGCCGGTCACCATGGAGCAGCAGGGCGGCGGCTGGTCGTGCGGGCCGTCGTTCCCGCGGCCCGGGGTGCGGCCCCAGCGCCTCTTCCTCACCGAGGACCCCTCGGAGACCGCGCCGCACACCCGGCATGACGGCTCGCTGAGCGTGGTGCCCGCGCACCGGCGCCGGTCCCTGCGCATCAGCCCCGACCTGCGCGGCGCCGTCTCGCGGGATGCCTCACAGGTGTTCGCCGGCCTGCCGATCGCGCTGGGCAAGCACTTCTCCAGCGATGCGTCGTACCAGGAGAAGGGCGCGCTGAGTTTCACCAGCGAGCCGGTCACGCAGGCCACCCAGATCTCCGGCCAGATGAACCTGCGGCTCAACGTCTCCACCACGGCCCACGAGGGGATCTGGGCGGTCACCGTGAACGACGTCGCCCCGGACGGCACCTCGACGGTGCTGACCAACGGTGCGCTGACCGCGTCGAACCGGGCGCTGGACACCACCCGGTCGACGTACGCCGAGGGCGGCACACTGGTCGACGCGGTGCACTTCCTCTCCCGGGAACGACGCCTGCCGGTGCCGGCGGACGAGCCGGTGCGCATCGACGTCGATCTGGTGCCGACCGACGCGGTACTGGCGCCGGGCCACCGGTTGCGGGTCGACGTCTACGCCGCGAGCCTGCCCCGGTACCTGACCATCGTGCCCGACCTGATCAAGGCGCGCGGCCGCCGCCAGCAGCTGGTTCTCGATCCGAACAAGCCCAGCTACCTGACGTTCCTGGCCGACGGCGAGCTCGGCACCGACCCGGTCCCCACCCGGTCGCAGCTGCACCCGATGGCACCGCTGGCCGTCGTCGAGTAGCCCGCCCAGCCGGCTGAGCCCGTCAAGCCCCGCGGGAGAGACACAAGCCTAGCCGGCTGAGCCTGTCGAGCCCCGCGAGAGCGAGACAGGCCCAGCCGGCTGAGCCCGTCAAGCCCCGTAGGAGAGAGACAAGCCTAGCCAGCTGAGCCCGTCAAGCCCCGCGGGAGAGAGACAGGCCCAGCCGGCTGAGCCCGTCGAGCCCCGCAGGGGCGAGACGGTGTCGAAGCCACGCCCCGACCGGCGGATCAGTCCGGGTTCCGAGCCGCCCAGCACTTCTCGGCGAAGCGCGCCATCCGCACGATCGCCAGGCGGGACTCGGGCAGCAGATCGATGAAGGCCTGGAAGACGTGGACGGCACCGCGGAAGATCTCCAGCCGGACCGGCACGCCGGCGCGGGCCAGCGCCGCCGCGAAGTCCTCGGCATCCACCCGCAGCATCTCGTGCGAGCCGACCTGGATCAGCGTGGGCGGCAGACCGCTCAGGTCACCGTCGAGCGGCGCGACGGTGTCACCGGCCGGTTCGCTCTCCCGGATCATCCGGTCGAACTCGCTGAACGCCCGGTGCGGGAACAGCGGATCGGCGGTGCGATAGGCGCCCTCGCGGCGGCGCGACGGCGTCGGGTCGATCAGCGGGTTCTCCAGGATCAGCCCGGCGGGCAGCTCCTCCCCCGCGTCGCGGAGCCGGACCGCGGTCATCGCGGTCAGGAATCCGCCGGCCGAGTCACCGGCGATCACGATCTGGCCGGGGGTGTAGCCGCGGCCGAGGAGCCAGCGGTAACCGTCCAGACAGTCCTCGATGGAGACCGACGGCGGATGCTCGGGCAGCTTGCGGTAGCCCACGGCCAGCACCTGGGCGTGCGATTTGGCGGCGATCGATCCGGCCAGCCTGCGGTGCGACTTGACGCCGCCGACCACGAAGGCGCCGCCGTGCAGATACAGGATCGCCCGGTCCGGTCGTGCGCCGACCGGGATCTGCAGCTCAGCAGCACAGTTCGGCAGCTGCACCGGCTCGCGGAAGTTGCTCGGCAGCGGCGGAACCACCTTGCCCGCGACGTTGTCGAACAGGTCGTACGGCCAGTCGACCCCGGGGCGGCGCGACCAGGCGGCGATCACCGGGTACGCGCCGACGCGCAGCCCGACCCAGGCCATCCGGCTCCGGACGCTGCGCTGCGAGTACTCGACCCGCTCCACCTTCACGACGTTCGATTCGGTCATGTACGCAGTTTGACACAGGGACATTTCAGAGCAGCCCGGCGTCCCCCAGAATCACCCGGTACACCAGCCCGGTCTCCGGCCCCAGGACCAGGCCCGCGAGTTCGGTGAGCGTGCCGGTGAACCCGAGCCCGTGCGCGGGAACGCCGTCATCGTCGAGGTGGTGGGCGAGCTCGTGCAGGACGGCGAGTTCGCGCATCGCCCACCGGTCCGGGTGCCCGGCGGGAATGGCGATGGTCGCGTCGTCGCGAGAATAGTGGGCGGCCGCCGCCGACCGGCGGTCCCGCACGCGGACCGGCCGGGCTGCCTGTGCGAAGCGTTCCCGGACGGCGGGCAGCGCCAGCACGTCATCCACGTAGCGCTGGACCGACTCGACGGACCCGAAACGTGCCTCCCCGGGCAGGGTGAGGGTGGTGCCGGCCAGTTCGACGGTGTGCGCGCCGCCGCCCGGCCGTTCCATCAGCCGGAAGATCAGGCGCTCCGCGTCGTAGCACCGGGCGCGGCGCGCATCCCGCGTCATCCCTCCAGCGCCCCGCGGGGCGCACCGAACTCCCGGTCGGCACCGATCTTCGCGCGGCGGCCGGCGCGGTCACCGGCCTGTCGCGCGGCCGACGAATAGCCGGCCGACGCACGGCTCGGCCGCCAGGTACCGCGCGCCGTCGACTCCCGCCGGTGGAATTCGGACACTTCCAGTTCCTTGTGACGCAGCGCCAGCGCGGTCGACGACGGCCCGCCGGACCCGTTCTCCACCTCGACGGCGCTGCGCCGCTGGTCGTCGCGGGCCTGTGCGAGCCGTGCGCCGATACGTTCGGCGAAGGCCGACTGGAAGTTCAGGCGCGCGGTGATCGGGGAAAGCGCCTTCTCCTCGACCACGCGCTGCCGCCACGGGCCGCGGTCGCGCGTCACCACTCGGCGCGCGGTCTGATTCTTGTAGGCCCCGGATTTCAGGTACGCGTCGCTGGCCGCGACCATCTGCACCACGAGCGACGCGTACAGCGCCTCCGTCGCATCGATGTCACCGGCGAAGCCGTATGCGATCACGTAGGTCGAGTTGGCGGCGACATCGCAGGTCAGGTCGTTGGCGCGGCCGATCTGCACGAAGAGTTGCACGTAGGTCCGGAGGCCGCGCTTACCGGCGGTCCCGATGGCGATCTGCCGGGTGATCGGCGCCGACCGCTTCTTGAGGGCCGGGTCGTGGTCGCGCGCCACCGCCAGGTCGATCGACGATGCGGTCGCGAGTCGCTGGGCGGCGGCCATGAACGCCTCCGCCTCGTGCTCGTTGTCGGTGCCCTCGGCCTGCCGCAGCAGTCCGGCGATTCGGGTGAGGAGCTTGTCGTCGCGCATGATCCCAGGCTATCGGCGGTCGCCGGCCCGCTCGATGCCCCGTCCACAGGGCCGGACGGGTCCGACGGTTGTCCACAGCACCGGCGCCCGCCGTCTTGACAGCGGCGGCACGACCGGCGTCGTCAGAGACCGAACTTGGCCTGCATCTCCCGCAGCGTCTCGGCCGAGGCGCGCAGCCCGGCGATCTCGTCGGCGGACATCGCGATCGGGAGACGTTCCCCGGCGCCCCGCGCATCGACCCGGGTCGGCAGCGAGAGACACACGTCGGAGATGCCGTGAAGGTCGTCCTCGATCAGCGAGGAGACCGGCAGGATGCGGTGCTCGTCGTTGATGATCGCCTCGGTGATGCGCGCCGACGCGAGCCCGATCGCGTAGTTGGTGGCCCCCTTGCCCTGGATGATCCGGTACGCCGAGCCGACCACCTCGGAGTGGATCCGTTCGCGCGCCCGCGCGTCGAGCAGGTCGAAACCCTCGATCGGCTCCCAGTCGAGGAGCGGGACGCCGCCGATGCTGGCCGAGGACCAGAGCGGGATCTCCGAGTCGCCGTGCTCACCGGCGATGTAGGCGTGGACGTTCTGCACCGCGACGCCGCAGTGCTCGGACACCAGGAACCGCAGACGGGAGGAGTCGAGCACGGTGCCCGATCCGAACAGTTGGTTGCGGGGCAGGCCGGTGAACTTCAGGGCCGCGTACGTGATGACGTCCACGGGATTGGTGACCATCACGAAACAGGCGTCCGGGGCGGCCTCGACGATCGGCGGCAGCGCCCGCTTGGTCAGTTCGATGGTGGCCTCGGCCAGCTCGAGCCGGGTCTGGCCGGGCTTCTGCTTGGCGCCCGCGGTGAAGATGACCACGTCCGAGTCCGCGCAGATCGACGGATCCGCCCCACCGATCACCGCCGCCCGAGGCAGGAATTCGAGGCCGTGCGAGAGGTCGAGCACCTCGGCCGCGACCTTCTCGGCGTTGACGTCCATCAGCGCGACGGTCCGCGCGACCCCGCGGATCAGCGCAGCGTAGGCGATGGCGGTACCGACTGCGCCGGCGCCGATGATGCTGATCTTGCTCCCCGTGGGTTCCATGGCCACGACGCTAGCGCGCTCGACCCGCCCGCGCCCGGTAAACGACCGTCCGCGGGCAGTCGTTCACCGAGCCGCCATCAGAGCACCGCGAGAAGCGCGATGTAGGTGAGCGTGCCCAGCCCGACGCTGAGAAGGGTGCGTCGTCCGGCACCGAGATGGACGCCGACGGTCACCGCGAGGGCGAGTACCGCGGGCACCACGCGGCCGTCGTCGTCGATCGAGGAGGAGAACGTGGTGGCTGCGAGGATCGCCAGGATGCCGGCCGGCATCCATGCGGCCAGGGTGAGGACGAACCGGGACTGCCGGAGTCGCCCCAGGACCGCGAAGGGCAGCGCGCGCAGCGCGAAGGTGATCGCGAAGACCGTCGCGAGCACCGCGATCAGATAGCCGGTCTCAGGCATCGGACGGCCCCCTCCGCGACAGGGCGTACCGGACGACGAGCAGCCCGACGAACACCAGCAGTGCCGTGAACAGCACCGCGCCCGGCGTCGCGACGACGGCCACCGCGAAAGCGGCACCCGCCAGCACCAGCGAGGGCACCTGTCCGCGGGTTCGGCAGGCGTCGAGCGTCAGCGTGACGAACAGTGCGCACAGCGCGAAGCCGAGGCCGTCGATCGGTCCGGGCAGCAGATTCCCGATCAGGACACCGGCGAGCCCGCCGCCGACCCAGTACGACTGGAACGCGACCTGGGTCGCCAGCAGCCGCGGCGACGTCCACGTCCCCGGCGCCGCCGCGGTGATCGCGTACGCCTCATCGGTCATCGCGTACATGGAGTAGAGCCGTCGCAGCCGGCCGTGTACCACCCGCAGCGGGAACGAGAAGGCGTAGAAGATGTGCCGGAAGTTCACCAGCAGGGTGGTCAACGCGATGGTGGCGATCGGCGCCACGGCGGCGATCATGCCGACGAGCAGCAGTTCGAGCGAGCCGGCGTACGCCGCGATCGACAGCGCGGGCGCCACCCACCAGGACAGTCCGTGCTGCACCACGAGCAGTCCGAAGGCGACACCCAGCGGGAACATGCCCAGACCCGCGGGCAGCGACAGCCGAAGCCCGGTGAGAATCTCCGAGCGCACGGCCGCGTCACCGCGTTCCGGGACAGGCGAGGTGGTCACCCGTCGAGACTCGCACGTCTCGCCGCTCACACCGAATGCAGGGCGGCGATCTCTCCGCGGAGGATGTCCAGGGCCCAGTCGGCGTCCCCGCCGTCCGGGTCGGCGAGCAGGTGGAGAGCGAGGCCGTCGACCAGTGCGTGGAGGCGCCGGCCGGCCGCCACGGCATCGACCTCGTCCTGCGCCACGCCGCGCGCGTCGGCCTCCAGGCTCGACGCGATCGCGGTGCAGAAATCGGCGAGTTCCCGCGTCGCCCGGTCGCGCACCGGGATCAGCTCCGGCACCGCGGGGGCCTCCGCGATGAGCGCCAGATTCACCTCGAGTTCGGCCCGCGGATCCGGGGAGAGCGGCAGGAGTTCGGCGAGGAGCGCCAGGTAGTCGTGCTCGAGGTCACCGGTGCGCACCACCGCGTCGATCCGCTCGCGCGCACGCCGGAGCATCAGCTCCGCGGAGAAGACGACCAGTCCGCTGCGGGTCGGGAAGACGTGCCGCAGCGACCCGACCGCGACGCCGGCCTGCGCGGCGACCGTCCGCACCGAGAGCGCCCCGATGCCCCGTTCGCGCACCACCGACCACACGGCGGCCGCGAGTTCCTCGCGCCGGCGATCGAGGTCGATCCGTCTCGGCATGCAGACAAGTTAGCACGGTCGTGCTAGTTTCCTATTTAGCACGACCGTACCATCAAAGGAGTCCTCATGGTCGGCCTGATCCTCGGCTGCGAGATCGCCTTCTGGATGGTGATCATCGCCGGACTGAGCACCCGCTATCTCCTCCGGAAACGGCGCCTCGGCCTCGCCCTGCTGGCGCTGACACCGGTGGTCGACCTGGTGCTGCTGATCGCGGCCGGCCTCGACCTGCATCGGGGCGCCCCCGCCGAATTCAGCCACGGCCTCGCCGCCGTGTACCTCGGGTTCTCGGTGGCGTACGGCCACCGGATGATCCAGTGGGCCGACGTCCGGTTCGCATATCGCTTCGACAGCGGTCCCCGACCGGTCAAGCTCTACGGCACCGCCTACGCGACGGCGTGCTGGAAGGACGTCGGCCGCACCGCGATCGCCACCGCCCTCGGCTCCGGCATCCTGTGGCTGCTCACCGTGGTGGCCACCGGACCGACGCAGGCCCTGGAGTCCACGTACCGCATATTCGGGATCGTGCTGGTCATCGACACCCTGTGGGCGGCGAGCTACACGATGTGGCCACGGACGCGTCCGGCCGCGCGCTGAGCATCGCGGGCCGTCGGCCACGGCAGGCCACGACGACGATCTCCCCTCGGGAGCCGCCGGGGGGCGACCGCCAGACAGACGACGAGGGGCACCACCTCGCGGTGGTGCCCCTCGTGGTCTCTCCCGGCCCGTCAACGGGGCTCAGGGAGCGGTGAAAATCAGCCCTGCGCAGCGTCGGTGAAGTTGCGCGACACGGACGGGTCGACCGGGATGCCCGGGCCCGTGTTGGTCGAGACCGTGATCTTCTTCAGGTAGCGGCCCTTGGCGGCCGACGGCTTGGCGCGCATGATCTCGTCGTACGCGGCGCCGTAGTTCTCGGCCAGCTGCTCCGGCGAGAACGAGGCCTTGCCGATCACGAAGTGCAGGTTCGCGGCCTTGTCGACGCGGAAGTTGATCTTGCCGCCCTTGATGTCGTTGACGGCCTTGGTGACGTCGACGGTCACGGTGCCGGTCTTCGGGTTCGGCATCAGGCCGCGCGGGCCGAGGACACGCGCGATACGGCCGACCTTGGCCATCTGGTCCGGGGTGGCGATCGCGGCGTCGAAATCGAGCCAGCCGCCCTGGATCTTCTCGATCAGATCCTCGGCGCCGACCTCGTCGGCACCCGCGGCGAGGGCCTCATTGGCCTTGTCGCCGGCGGCGAAGACGATGACCTTGGCGGTCTTACCGGTGCCGTTCGGCAGGTTGACGGTGCCGCGGACCATCTGATCGGCCTTGCGGGGATCGACGCCCAGGCGGACGGCGACCTCGACGGTCGAATCGGTGTTCTTCGAGGAGGTCTCCTTCGCGAGGGTCACAGCCTCCAGCGGGCTGTACAGCGCGTCGCGATCGATCTTCTCGGCGGCGGCCTGGTAGGCCTTGCTCTTCTTGCTCATGTGCTCTGTTCCTTCTTCTCGGCCGTGCCGGCCGGGAGTGAGTGGTTAGTGGGCCGAGCGCGGCCCTCCCACGGGTGATTTCGCCCTTCGCCCTTCGACAAGCTCAGGGAGCGAAAGGGCAGGGAGCGACGACAGGTCAGCCCTCGACGGTGATACCCATCGAGCGGGCGGTACCGGCGATGATCCGGGCTCCGGCCTCGACGTCGTTGGCGTTGAGGTCCTCGGCCTTGGTCTTCGCGATCTCGCGAAGCTGGTCCATGGTGACCTTGCCGACCTTGTTGGTGTGCGGCTCGCCCGAACCCTTCTGCAGACCCGCGGCCTTGAGCAGCAGCTTGGCAGCCGGGGGCGTCTTCAGCTTGAAGTCGAACGAGCGGTCTTCGTACACGAAGATCTCGACCGGGATCACGTTGCCGCGCTGGCTCTCGGTCGCGGCGTTGTACGCCTTGCAGAACTCCATGATGTTCACGCCGTGCTGACCGAGCGCCGGACCCACGGGCGGGGCGGGGTTGGCCGCACCGGCCTGGATCTGGAGCTTGATGATCCCGGCGATCTTCTTCTTCTTGGGAGGCATCTCTCTTTGTCCTTTTTCTTCACACTCCGCGCACGCTGGATACGCGGAAGTCTCTTAGTGAGTGGCGGCGGCCGGAACGGCTACAGCTTCTCCACCTGGTTGAAGCCCAGCTCGACCGGGGTCTCGCGACCGAAGATCGAGACGAGGACCTTGACCTTCCGCTGCTCGGTGTTGATCTCGCTGATCGACGCCGGC
Organism: Gordonia marina; assembly: GCF_052036135.1. Lineage (NCBI taxonomy): Bacteria > Bacillati > Actinomycetota > Actinomycetes > Mycobacteriales > Gordoniaceae > Gordonia > Gordonia marina. Next base: position 4,493 of record NZ_JBPSDN010000056.1, on the reverse strand, counting down.
AGGGTCGCGAACGGGCCGTCCATGACGGTGACCGACTCGCCGATCTCGAAGTCGACCTCGACCAGGTTCGACGCGGCGGCTGCGGCGGCCTCGACACTCCCGCCGACGGCGGCGGCCGCGGCGGCCTTCTCGGCCTTGCGGACCTCGGAGCGCGGCACCAGGAACTGGAGCACCTCCTTGATCGACAGCGCCGACGGCACGTTCGGGGTCACCCCGACGAAGCCGGTCACGCCGGGCGTGTTGCGCACCGCGCCCCACGACTCGTCGTTCAGGTCCATGCGCACCAGGATGTAGCCGGGCAGCACCTTGCGGTTGACCTTCTTGGGCTGGCCGTTCTTGATCTCGGTGACCTCTTCGGCAGGCACGACGACCTCGAAGATGTAGTCGCCCACGTCCAGGTTCTGAACACGGGTCTCGAGGTTGGCCTTCACCTTGTTCTCGTAGCCGGCGTACGAGTGGATCACGTACCAGTCGCCGGGCTGACGGCGCAGCTCACGCTTCTTGGCCTCGATCGGGTCTTCCTCGACCTCGGGCTCAGCCGCCGGGGCGGCCTCCTCGGCCGGGGTCTCGCCGGCCTCGGGAGCGTCGACGTCGACCGGCGCCGCGTCCGCCACGACGTCGTCGGCCTGGGCGGCCTCGACCGTCGCGTCAACCGTCTCCGGCGATTCGATCTCGTTCTCCGGGGTGCTCATGCGCGCCCACGCTCCTTCATTGCCACTGTTCTTACCTTGTTCCCGCGGGGCTCCCGCCCACCGGCGCCGGTCAACCGAAGACCAGCAGCGCCAGCTTCGCGAAGCCGATGTCCAGGCCCGAGATGACCGCGGTCACCAGCGCCACGAAGATCAGCACGGCGATCGCGTACACGACCATCTCGCGCCGCGTGGGCCAGATGACCTTCTTCAGCTCGGCGACGACCTGCCGCAGGAAGATCCAGATCCGCACGAACGGGTTCCGGCCGCCATCGGCGTCACCCTCTTCGGCGGCGACGTCGACCACGCCCACCTTGCCCGGCAGCGTGTCGCCACCGGCGGTCCGACGTTCCCGCGCGCGGCGCTTGCCGCGCGGCCGCATCTCGTCGGCCTCGATCACATCGACGTCGATACCGGTGGTGTCGACGTCGCCGCCGGTCGTCGGCTCCGCGTCGTTCTCCGGAGCCTTGCGATCGCGCTTGGCCACGTACTCACCGATCCCTTCGTCTACCTCCGCCCCAGGCGGGGGTCCGCGTGGTCTATGCGGATGTCGGGTTGCAGGGGCGACAGGACTTGAACCTGCAACCTGCGGTTTTGGAGACCGCTGCTCTGCCAGTTGAGCTACGCCCCTTGGCACCGGTTCGGAAACCGGCACTGTCTCGAGCCTAACAACACCAACGCGCCACCCTATGGGCAGCGCGCAAGCCTAGGTAAACCCTCGACTCGACTAGTGTAGAGCACTCCCGGCGCGCAGGCCAAAACGGCCGGGAGGCTCCGCGGTCGTCGCCTTGTGTCGCGTGTCGAAAATTGTTGAATGGTTGCCGTGCGTCAGATGGGCGGCTGGCAAGGCGGGGGAGGGAGGGATACCGGCAGGTATCCTGACCGACGACAACGCCGCCAGGCGTTCATCTGGCCGCGGCATACCGTCAATGAATTTTCGACACGCGACACTAATTGAACTGCACGACGACGGTGGCTCGCCCGAAGATCTTGCGGTCGCCCTGCTTGGCGGTCAGCGCGATCGTGCCGCGGCGCGTCTCCGGGTCCAGGGCACGGACCTTCCCGGTGAACTCGACCGTCGCACTGTGGTCCTCGGGAACGTAGACCGGGCTGGTGAACCGCACGTTGTACTCGCAGAACGCGGCCGGATCGCCGACGAACTCGGACACGTAGGTGGCACCGAGACCCATGGTCTGCATGCCGTGCGCGACGACGTCGTCCATACCGCCGGACGCCTTGATGACGTGGTCGGAGAAGTGGATCGGATTCGGGTCGCCGGCCACCCCGGCATAGTTGACGAGGTTGCCGCGGGTCAGCAGGAAGGTCTTGGCCGGCAGTTCCTGTCCGACGGTGAGCGTGTCGAAGTCGATCGCGGCGTACGCGGCCGGGCGGTCCGCCGGATCGGCCGTTTCGTAGAGGCCGCCCTCGCGGTCGACGGTCTTGCCGGGGTCACCCGCGGCGTCGACCTTCATCATCACGTGCTCGATCGACTCCTCCAGTTCCTCGGGCACCTTGAGGCCGGGGCGGGCGGCGATCGACGTGTACGTCGTCATGATCGGCTCGTCGTGCTGATCGCAGATGATGTTCTTGGTGACCATGAGGTCGATGACCTCCGGGCTGGTGATGTGCCGGAACGAGTCCAGCGACACGTCGCAGATCAGCCGGTCGCCGACCTTCATCGGGCGGTGGTAGACGAGGCGCTGATCGGTCTGCATGATCTGCCACAGGTCGTAACCGGTCACGACCTCCTCGAAGAGCTTCCGCTGGGCGATGATGCCCATCACCGAGACGAAGGTCGGATGAGCCACGAGCGTGTCGTGCCCGTACTCGGCGGCGCCGGCTTCGCTCCAATGCGTGGGATGCGCGTCTTGCACGGCGAGCGCGTGCTTGCGGACCTCTTCGCGGCCGACCTCGTAGTAGTCGTCGACGGTGTAGTGGTAGCCCACCACCGAGGCCGTGTGCTCGGCGATCTCGTCGGGTGTCAGCTCACCCGATCCCAGCGCGTCCAGTGAGCTCTTGATCTGCTCGTCGTTCAGCTCGGTCATCATCTCTCCTCACGCTCGACGCCGGGCGGGAGCGGGCTGTGCTCACGCCCCGGCTGGTGGCAACGAAGCCTGCCAGATTCTGCTACCGGGACGACGCCGGAAACAAATCAGCGGGCCGTCTCCGGATGGGAGACGGCCCGCTGATCGTGGTTCATCGGTCGCCCGAAGGCGCCGTTCACCAGGGAGAACGCGTCAGCGCGATTCCTTGTGCGCCTGGTGCGTACCGCAATTCGGGCAGAACTTCTTCAGCTCGAGGCGATCGGGATCGTTGCGACGATTCTTCTTGGTGATGTAGTTGCGGTGCTTGCACACCTCGCAGGCCAGGGTGATCTTCGGCCGCACGTCGGTTGAGGAAGCCATGTCCTTGCCTTCTTTCGCGTCTTACTCTGTCTACGGCCGCTGCTCACGTCGGCCCGATCAAGGGCGGACTCGCGGGAGCTGCCGCATTGTGTAGCGGTGCGGGGACTCGATCCCCGGACCTCACGATTATGAGTCGTGCGCTCTAACCAGCTGAGCTACACCGCCCTGTTCGGTGCCGGTCGTCCTCGCGAACCACCCGCACCAAGCGAGCCCCCTGACGGAATCGAACCGTCGACCTTTTCCTTACCATGGAAACGCTCTGCCGACTGAGCTAAGGGGGCGTATCCCTCCCGCACCGATCGGTGTGGGCGAGAAGCCTTCACGAGATTACACACGCTCTCCCCGGATGACCAAAACCGCTGGTCGTGACCGGTATTCGCATCTGTATTCGCGTGGTGGCAGATGTAGGATTCGAACCTACGTAGCTTGCGCGACGGATTTACAATCCGCTCCCTTTGGCCGCTCGGGCAATCTGCCGTGTCGCCGGTGAAGGCAACGGGAGACAGAATACAACGAGATCCCGGGATGCATCCAAACCGGCAGGTCAGGGCCCTCCCACCCGGCGACAGGACCGGCGCCTCGTGCGGAGCGGTGGCGTCGATGGCCTAGGCTGGGCACATGGCTGATTCTTCGTTTGACGTGGTGAGCAAGATCGACCGCCAGGAGGTCGACAACGCCCTCAACCAGGCGGGCAAGGAACTCTCGCAGCGCTACGACTTCCGCGGCACCAACACCGGGATCGAGTGGTCCGGCGAGGAGAAGATCGTGATCACCTCCGACGCCGAGGAGCGCGCGCTCGCCGGCCTCGAGGTGTTCAAGGAGAAGCTGATCCGCCGGGACATCTCACTCAAGGCGTTCGACGCCGGTGAGCCCGTCGCCTCCGGCAAGACCTTCAAGATCACCGGCGAGCTGGTCCAGGGCATCGATTCCGAGCACGCCAAGAAGATCTCGAAGAAGATCCGCGACGAGGGCCCCAAGGGCGTCAAGGCGCAGATCCAGGGCGACGAACTGCGCGTCTCGTCCAAGAAGCGCGACGACCTGCAGGCCGTGATCGCGCTGCTCAAGGGCGAGGACTTCGGGATCGCTCTGCAGTTCGTGAACTATCGGTAGGTCGCGGCTGCCCCCGTGTTCGGCGGCGGGCGGGCCGCGGAAATCTGTCTTGCTTGTCCTCGCCGCATGACGCTCGTTCCGAGTCGGGACGCAAGACTCTAGAGGTGCGGCTGCGGAGGGCGCTGCGACGAGATTTCCGCGGCCCACCCTCCCGATCAAGGACTAGATGAGTGATTCCTGGGGTTAGTGGTCGTAGGCGGTGAGTGATCGGCGGATTTTGGCGGCGATGGTGTCGTTGTGCCAGATCGCTGCGGTCATGGCGAGGATGCGTTGGGCGATCCGGGTGCAG
>NZ_JBPSDN010000055.1:0-17189 GCF_052036135.1 Gordonia marina | reverse complement strand
TGACCCTGACCACCGACACAAACACCGACTCGACGACGGAGGTGACCACCGATGACCTGATGCAAATACCAGCCTGACCACCACCGAAGGATCAACAACGAGTTACACCACTACTTGGGGCTTGACCAGTCCACACGCAGCCACGGAGCGTCTGCCCATCAGTTCCCGCGGCATCACGCACCGAGCGAGGCTCCATTCCTACCGCCAGCAAGTTCGTGGCTGTCACCGCAGTGCACGGTTCATAGGTCGTGCCGTCGTTCGCGCTACTCCAACGATGAGCGTGAGTCGTGATGAACGGCAGCACGTGCCCATCAGCATCCGTTTGCCGAACACCGGCGGCTCGCGAGTCAGCCGCCACGGAACCAGATCCGACCACTTCGGATCTACGGTCATCGTCCGCGCTGCACGCACTCGTCATCGTCAATACCGCGCCGCCCGCCATCAACAATCGGACCAACCCGAGTGACCGTTCTGACCATAACCGGCCTGTCACCAGACGTCCGCCTCGTCGTATGCGGCAGCGGCTGCCGTACACCGACTCGATAGCTGGTCCAGTTCGGCACATTGAGCGTCAAAGTCGGCAGCAACTTGACCCGTCACCTGGATCAGCTTGTCGAAGAGCGCCTGCCCCTCAACGCAATCGACGCCGAAGTAGTTCCGTCGAAGCACTCGTCGCAAGTCCGACGCGAGACCCCCGAGTTCCCGCGCCGCATCCTCGGCCGCCGCGGCGCGCAAGCGCCACACGTCGGCTTCCGACCTCACCTCGCCGGCCATCGAGCTCCCCCTCCGTCGTCCCCGATACGGGTGCGGTTGGGGATCCGGCTCCCCCGCCGTCGGACCCCCAACCACGCCCCCCGGAGTGACGTGCGCCCGGCTCCCCCTGCCGGGCCGCCCGCCACTTCCTTTCAACCGCGAGGCTCCTCATGATCCCCCGTTCCACCAGGAACCTCGTTGTAATAGTTAGACGCACCGACCCCCCTTTCCGGTTCCACTTCCGGAAACATACTCTTGGATGCTTTTCGCAATCCTCTGACCAGGGCGTTTCCCTCACGCCGTTCGGCCTTCCGCAAACCTTGAAGTGCCTTGTCCGACCCGTCGGCTAGTGTTCTCACATCTTGGTGTGCATGCACCATTCGGGACGATGGAGGGATTTCATGAAGGTCGTATATCTGCACGGTGTCGGGCCGGACGGCGACGCCGACCATGAATGGCTTGCCGCGCTGAACGGATCGCTCGCGACCCTCGGCGCCGAGCCGATCGACGAGCGGGACGTCGTGGCGCCGCGCTACGCCGCCCTGCTCGGGACCACGGGGCTCAGCGTCGCCCACCCCAAGAACACCTACAAGGAGAAGGACGACCGCGCCGCGCGGCGTGCCTTCGAACGGCGCCAGGCGCAGGTCGAGCGCACGATTCGCCACTTCGAGGACGTCAAGACCTTCGGATTTCACCGGATCTCCGGGGCGATGGTCCACCCCATCCAGAGCGCCGCGATCAATGCGGCCCCGATCGCGGAGCTCAAGCAGGTCAAGAACTACTTGACCGACGAGAAGACCCGCGCCGCGGTGCTGCAACGCATCATCGACGATCTGCCGCACAAGGACGACATCATTCTGATCGGGCACAGCCTCGGCAGTGTCATCGCGATCGATCTGCTCGACAACCTGCCCTCCGGCGTCCATGTGCAGCGCTTCATCACCATCGGCAGTCCCGCGGGCTCGCCGGTCCTGTATCAGGGTCGGGCCCGCATCCTCAAACGATTCCCGTATTCGCGCGTCGACGACTGGTCCAACTTCCTCGACCCCGCCGACGCGGTGACCGCGGGCAAGGGACTCGCGGCACTGTTCCCCGGTGCTCAGGACTTCATGATCACCGGCGCGACCGGGCACCGGTCACCCTCGTACCTGCGACATCCGGCGATCGCGACGCTGGTCGACCAGATACTGAATCCGGGCAAGGACGTCGTGATCGCGTCGAGCGCGGTCGTCCCCCGTCTCACCGAAGACCAGGCGAGCACCCTCGCGACCATCGAGTTCGCCAATCACGTCACCGACAAGATCGACGACGACGAGAGGGCGAACCGTTTCGAGGACGCCGTCAGCGTTCTCCGTGACAACTACGTCGCCGAACTGATCGAGCAGAGCACCGGGCACGCGATTCCGCAGGAGATCGAGGAACTCGGCAAGGGCCGCATGCCGAACCTCCCCCGACGGTGGGATCTGGCCGAGGCGATCGCGCTGACCGTCGTGCTCGCCAACACCAACCTGATCGCGCCGCACGAGATCGACACCGGCGACGCCGCGCTCCAGGCGATCGTGCCGTTCATGGTGCAGTTGGGCTATCCGACCGGAACCGGCAAGAAGGTGCAGGCGGCCGTGCAGGAGGTGAACGATCACCTGTCGGGCAGCCGATGGTCCCCGAGCACCACCACCCGGGTGGCGATGGCCGCGGTCGGCGTCGCCCTGCTCGCCGCGGGACCGGTCGGCGTGGCCATGGCCGGCGCCGCGGGCACCGCCGGTGCCGCGGCGGTCACCAGCGGGCTCGCCGCCTTCGGCCCGGGCGGGATGGCCGGCGGCATGGCGATGCTGACCGGCCTCGGCGGTACCGGCGGGATGGTGGCCGCCGCCGCGGCGACCGCCCGCACGGGCGGCGAGAACCTGGTCCTCGATCCCACGAGCCTCGCGATCCGGGTCGCGACCGCTCAGGCCCTGCGCGATGTCGGGGAGCCGTTCGACGACAACCTGTGGCAGGACATCGCCGACGCCGAGACCGGACTCGCCGCCGACTACAACCGCATGGAGACCTTCAGCGATCCCAAGTCGCCGGCACTGAAGAAGATCGACGCCGCGCGGACCACGCTCACCGGACTGCAGGGCTACATGTTCGCGCACGGCCTGGTGCCGGACGACTTCGAGGCACCGCTCCGGGACGGCTCAGCGCCGCAGCCTTCCGGATCCGGCAAAACGAAGACCCGTTTCCAACTGCGACGGGGCCGCGACGAAGACGACTGACGACCGCCGACGTGGCCGCGGGCCCTCAGCCGAGAGCCTGCTCCACGTCGGCGATCAGGTCGTCGGCGTCCTCGATGCCGACCGACAGCCGCACCAGGTCATCGGGTACCTCGAGCAGGGACCCCGCGGTCGACGCATGCGTCATCGCGCCGGGGTGCTCGATCAACGACTCGATGCCGCCGAGCGATTCGGCCAGCGTGAAGACCTTGGTGCGGGCGCAGAAGTCGAGCGCCGCCTCCTTGCCGCCGGCCAGCCGCACCGAGATCATGCCGCCGAAGCGGCGCATCTGACGGGCGGCCGCGTCGTGCCCGGGGTGATCGTCGAGCCCGGGGTACAGCACGGACCGCACCTTCGAGCTGCCGGAGAGCACCTCGACCAGCTTCTCCGCGTTGTCGCAGTGCCGCTCCATCCGGACCGCGAGGGTCTTGATCCCGCGCATGGTCAGGTAGGCGTCGAACGGGCCGGGCACCGCGCCCGCCCCGTTCTGCAGGAAGGCGACGTCGGCGTCGAACTGCTCGTCGTCGGTGATCAGCGCGCCGCCGACGACGTCGGAGTGGCCGCCCAGGTACTTGGTGGTCGAGTGCAGCACCACATCGGCCCCCAGCGCCAGCGGCTGCTGCAGGTACGGGGTGGCGAAGGTGTTGTCCACCACAAGCTTCGCGCCGCCCTCGTGTGCGACATGGGCGATCGCCGCGATGTCGCCGACGTTCAGCAGCGGATTGGTGGGCGTCTCGGTCCAGACCAGTCTGGTCTTCGGGGTCATCGCCGCTGCGACGGCGTCGACGTCGTTGACAGGCGCCACCGAGTACTCGATCCCCCACTGCGAGAACACCTTGTCGATCAGCCGGAAGGTGCCGCCGTAGGCGTCGTTCGGGATGACGAGGTGGTCACCGGGACGCAGGGCGGCCCGCAGCACGGCGTCGGTCGCCGCCATGCCGGATGCGAAGGCCCGGCCGTACGCACCGCCTTCGATGGCGGCGAGGTTCGCCTCCAGCACCCGGCGGGTCGGGTTCCCGGTCCGCGCGTACTCGAAACCGTCGCGCATGCCGCCCACGCCGTCCTGCGCGAACGTCGAACTCGCGTAGATCGGCACATTGACGGCGCCGGTGCGGCCGTCCGGATCCCAGCCCGCGTGAATGGCCTTGGTCGAGAATCCCTCGTCTGTCACTGCTTGTCCTCACGAATCGGAAGCGGATGGGTGCTGGCGTAGGCGAGCAGGTCGTGCCGGGTGATGACGCCGATCGGCTTGCCGTCCTCCACCACCATCAACGCATCGGAGGTACTCAAAGCTTCCAGCGCCGACGACACGGGTTCGCCGGCACCGATCAGCGGGAAGGCGGGCCCCATGTGCGCCGACACCGGATCGGCCAGCGTCGCCCGGCCCTCGAAGACCGCCGACAACAGGTCACGTTCGTTCACCGCGCCCGCGATCTCACCCGCCATGATCGGCGGCTCCGCGCCCACGACCGGCATCTGCGACACCCCGAACTCGCGAAGGATCTCGATCGCGTCGCGCAGCGTCTCCTGCGGATGCGTGTGCACCAGGTCGGGCAGAACACCGGTCTTGCTGCGCAGCACCTCGCCCACGGTGAACTCCGGCAGCTCGCCCTCCAGGGGCGTGCGCAGGAAGCCGTAGCTGCTCATCCAGTCGTCGTTGAAGATCTTCGACAGGTATCCACGGCCGCCGTCGGGCAGCAGCACCACCACCACGGCGTCCGGCCCTTCGCGCTCGGCCACCTCCAGTGCGGCGACGACGGCCATACCGCACGACCCGCCGACCAGCAGGCCCTCCTCGCGGGCCAGGCGCCGCGTCATCTCGAACGAGTCGGCGTCGGAGACCGCGATGATCTCGTCGGGGATGGTCGGGTCGTAGGCGTCCGGCCAGAAGTCCTCGCCGACGCCCTCGACCAGATACGGACGGCCCGAGCCGCCCGAATAAACCGAGCCCTCGGGGTCGACGCCGACCACCTTGACGCGGCCGTCGGACACCTCCTTGAGGTAGCGCCCGGTCCCGGTGATGGTGCCGCCGGTGCCGACGCCGGCGACGAAGTGCGTCACAGTGCCGTCGGTGTCGTTCCATATCTCCGGGCCGGTGGTCTCGTAGTGGCTGAGCGGGCCGTTCGGATTCGCGTACTGGTTCGGCTTCCACGCGCCGGGCGTCTCGCGCACCAGGCGGTCGGAGACGTTGTAGTAGCTGTCCGGGTGCTCCGGCGGGACCGCCGTCGGGCACACGACCACCTGCGCGCCGTACGCGCGCAGCACGTTCCGCTTGTCCTCGGCCACCTTGTCGGGGCAGACGAAGATGCACTTGTAGCCGCGCTGCTGCGCGACGAGCGCCAGCCCGACACCGGTGTTGCCCGACGTCGGCTCCACGATGGTGCCGCCCGGCTTCAGTTCGCCCGACGCCTCGGCGGCGTCGATCATCCGCGTGGCGATGCGGTCCTTGGAACTGCCTCCCGGGTTCAGGTACTCGATCTTCGCGGCGACCAGTCCCGCACCCGGTTTCACCACCGAGTTGAGCTTGACCAGCGGTGTGTTTCCTACCAGGTCCACGACGTGATTCGCGATGCGCATGGGTCCATAGTGACACTCCGCCCGGAACCACTCGACCCCGGCTATTCTGACCGCATGTCTGAAGCTGTGATCGTCTCCACCGCCCGTTCCCCCATCGGCCGCGCCGGCAAGGGATCCCTCAAGGACGTCCGTCCGGATGAGCTCGCTCGCCAGATGGTCGCCACCGCGCTGAGCAAGGTGCCCGAGCTCGACGTCGCCGACATCGACGACATCCACCTCGGCATCGGCCAGCCCGGCGGTGCGGGCGGGTACAACATCGCGCGCGTCGTCGCCGTCGAACTCGGCCTCGACCACGTCCCCGGCGTGACGGTGAACCGCTACTGCTCGTCGTCGTTGCAGACCACCCGCATGGCCCTGCACGCCATCAAGGCCGGCGAGGGCGACGTGTTCATCTCCGGCGGCGTCGAGAGCGTCTCCAGTTTCGGCACCGCCGGTGCCGCCGACGGCCTGCCCAACTCCAAGAACCCGATCTTCGCTGACGCCGAGGCGCGCACCGAACTCGCCGCCCAGGGCGGCCAGGGACCGTGGCACGACCCCCGCCAGGACGGCCTGCTCCCCGACGTCTACATCGCCATGGGCCAGACCGCTGAGAACGTCGCCAGCTTCACCGGCATCTCCCGCGAGGACCAGGACCGCTGGGGCGTGCTCAGCCAGAACCGCGCCGAGAAGGCCATCGCCGAGGGCTTCTTCGCCCGCGAGATCGACCCGATCACCCTGGCCGACGGCACGCAGGTCACCACCGACGACGGCCCGCGCGCCGGCACCACCTACGAGAAGATCAGCCAGCTGAAGCCGGTCTTCCGCCCGGACGGCACCATCACCGCGGGCAACGCCTGCCCGCTGAACGACGGCGCCGCCGCCCTCGTCATCATGAGCGACACCAAGGCCAAGGAACTCGGCCTCACCCCGCTCGCCCGGATCGTCGCCACCGCCGCGACCGGTCTCTCCCCGGAGATCATGGGCCTGGGCCCGATCGAGGCCGTGCGCAAGGTGCTGCGTATCGCGAACATGACGATCGACGACATCGATCTCTACGAGCTCAACGAGGCCTTCGCCGTCCAGGTGCTCGGCTCGGCCGCCGAACTGGGCATGGACCACGACCGGCTGAACGTCTCCGGTGGCGCGATCGCCCTCGGCCACCCCTTCGGCATGACCGGCGCGCGGATCACCACCACCCTGCTCAACAACCTGCGGACCCACGACAAGACCTTCGGTCTGGAGACCATGTGCGTCGGCGGCGGCCAGGGCATGGCGATGGTCATCGAACGCCTCATCTGACCCGTCACGAACCACGACGCGCGGCCCCCGGGAGACTTCTTCCCGGGGGCCGCGCCCGTCTGCCGATCGACCGATGAGCCGTGATCTCCGATGACGACCACGGCCGGACAGATCGCAGACCGTCGCACAAGCGGGAATAGTGACCACATCTGCGACGGTCTGCGGATGCGCACCTGAAAACGAACGGTCCCGCGGGTCTCAAAGAGAATCGCGGGACCGCTCGTGGGGTTTCGACAGGCTCAACCGGCTTCCTTGGGCTCAACCGGCTTACTTGGGCTCAACCGGCTTACTTGGGCTCAACCGGGCGAGCCGAGGCGACTAGTCGCTGTTCAGGTAGCTCAGCAGGCGCAGGATCTCGACGTACAGCCAGACCAGGGTGACGGTCAGGCCGAGGGCGATACCCCAGGCGGCGCGGGACGGGGCGCCGGCCTTCACCAGGCGGTCGGCGGCGTCGAAGTCGACCAGGAACGAGAAGGCGGCCAGCGCGATGCAGACCAGCGAGAAGATGATCGCGATGGGGCCTCCGCTGCGGATGCCCATGTCGACCCCGAACAGGCTCAGGACCAGGTTGCCGATCATCAAGACGAGCACGCCGACCAGACCCGCCATCAGCATGCGGGTGAAACGCGGAGTGACGCGGATGGCGCCGACCTTGTAGACCACCAGCATGCCGATGAACACGCCGATGGTGCCGAGAACGGCCTGGCCGATCATCGCGCCGGCGCTCACGTTGTCCCCGACGGTGAAGTTCGCGAAGACGAACGAGATGGCGCCGACGAAGAGGCCTTCCAGCGCGGCGTAGCTGAGCACGATCGCCGGATTGTCCTGCTTGCGGCCGAAGCTCGCGATCAGGACCATGATCAAGCCACCGATCGCGCCGACCAGCAGGAACGGCATGGCGAACGCCGCCTGAGCGGCCTCGTCGGCCCGCGTGGCGATCACGGCGTAGGTGGCGATCGCGACCGCGATCAGCACACCGAGCGTGATGCCGGTCTTCACCACGACGTCGTCGACGGTGAGCTGCCCCTGCGCGGTGGCGGGTGCGTAGTTCTGGGTCTGCGAGTCCTGCAGATACGGGTTGGCTTGCTGGCCGGTCATCATGGCGCCCTGCTGGGCGCCGGGGATGGCCTGGCCGAAGCCGGCATAGGGGGCCGGCTGATTGTCGCGGACCACGCCGCGCATCACCGGGTTGCTGCTGTCACGCACTCGTTGCTCCTTAGGCAGGGGTGGTAGACGGGACGCTCTCATCGAGTTCAACGCACGACGCGCTGTTCTGGTTCCGACTTTACCGATTCTTTAACGAATCCGCGGAGTGCGGCGGTCAGGACGTCCTCGGCGAGCGACAGGTCGTCGCCCCATGGTAGACCGGGTTTGGCCGTCATCAGGTCGGCGATGCCGTGTGCCACCGACCAGAGTTTGAGCACCATCGCGACCACGTCGCCGCGCGGCAGCACGCCGGTGTCCATCGCTTCGACGACGGTGTCGGCGAAGTGCCGGAACGCCGACGCCATCAGCACCTCGTCGGTCTGGGTGGGCGTCGTCGACGAGCGCGCGAACGCCTCGCGGAAGATCACCGGGTTCTCGATCGCGAACCGCACGTAGGCCATGCCCTGGGCCAGGCCGCGGTCGACGACGTCGTCGACCCCCTCGGACGCGGCCATCATCACCGCGTCGAACTGCTCGAAGAAGCGGGCGCAGACGGCGTCGAGCAGTTCCTCCTTGTCGGTGAAGTGCAGGTAGATCGACGGCGGGGTGACGCCGACGGCGTCGGCGACGGCGCGGATCGACACGGCCGCGTGACCACCGCGCTCGATGAGGAGGTCGGTGGCGGCCTGCAGGATCTCGTCGGCCAGCAACTCGCCCGAACCCCTCGGCGACCGCTTCCGCATCCCGCACGTCCCCTTCCTTCTCACTCGTCGACCAGCCCGATCCGGTCGTGCAACCGCCGCAGCGGGGCCGGTGCCCACCAGTTCCACCGGCCCGCCAGCCGCATGAACGCGGGCACCAGCATCATGCGGATCAGCGTCGCGTCCATCAGCACGGCGAGTGCCAGTCCCACCCCGAACATTCGCATGAACGACACCTGCGAGGCAGCGATCCCGGCAAAGACGATGGCCATCAGCAGCGCGGCGGCGGTCACCACGCGGCCGGTCCGGGCGAGCCCGATCGCGACCGCGTGGTCGTTGGCGGCGCGCGTGCGGTCCGACTTCAGCCACTCCTCACGGATCCGGCCGAGCAGGAACACCTCGTAGTCCATCGACAGCCCGAACGCGATGCAGAACATCAGCACCGGCATGGTCGCCACCAGGTAACCCATCGGCGTGGTACCGAGCCCGCCGAGATGACCGTCCTGGAAGATCCAGACCATCGCGCCGAAGGTCGCCGACAGCGACAGCACGTTCATCACCAGCGCCTTCAACGGGAGCACGACGCTGCCGGTGAACAGGAACAGCAGCAGGTAGGTGGCGACCGCGATCACGACCAGCACCCACGGCAGCGAGGCGTAGATGGCCGAGACCGTGTCGGCGTTGACCGCGGCGAGCCCGGTGAAGCTGACCTGCACCCCCGCCGGTCTCTCGACGGCCCGCAACGCGGTGATCTGCTTCTGGCCGCTCGGCCGCATCGGCTCGACGTCGCCGGTGATCTGGATCAGCGAGTCGTCGCCGCGGACCAGGCCCGGCGGAGCCGGCGCGAGCCGCCGCCCGTCGCGGAACACTCCGGCCGGACTCGACACCGAGGTCACGTCACGCACTGTCGAGAGCTCCCCGGCGTAGTGCGCCATCCGTCCCTCGTCCAGCTTGCCGTGCACCACGGCGGTCACGTTCGACGCCGCGCTCTCGTCGTACTGGTCCCGGATCTCCTGAGCGATGGCGTGCGGCGGAGACGACGCCGGGAGCACCCGGTCGTCGGGGAAGCCGAACTTGATACCGGCGAACGGCAGGCCGAGGACCACCAGGAACGCCGTCACCGCGAGCGCGACCGGGACGGCCCGGCGGAGCACCCACTGGGCGCTGCGGTACCAGAAACCCTCTTCGAGAGGCTTCGGCTCGGGCGCCGGCCGGCGCAGCAGCTTGCGGACCCCGCGGCGCAGGTCGAGGGCGTCGACCCGCCCGCCGAGGACCGCCAGCAGCGCCGGGGTGATCACGATCGCCGCGACCACGGCGACCACCACCACCCCGATACCGGCGTACGCGAACGACCGCAGGAAGTACATCGGGAAGATCGCGAGCGCCGCCAGCGACAGTCCGACGGTGACCGCGGAGAAGATCACCGTGCGGCCGGCCGTGTTGATCGTCCGCACGATGGCCTCGTCTCGCGGCCGCCCGGCGGCGACCTCCTCGCGGTAGCGGGTGACGATCAGCAGCGTGTAGTCGATCGCGAGCGCGAGTCCCATCGCCGTGGTGAGGTTCAGCGCGTAGATCGAGACGTCGGCGAACTCGGTGATCACCCGCAGCAGCGCCATGGTGCCGATGATCGCGACGATCCCCACCAGCACCGGCAGCGCGGCGGCGACCACACCGCCGAAGATCACGATGAGCAGCAGGAAGCTGATCGGGATGGCGATCGCCTCGGCGATCGCGAGGTCTTTCGAGGTCTGCTCGTTCACCGTGCCGTAGACCATCGCGGCGCCGCCGACCTTGATCGTGATCCCGTCCCGGGTCCCGGAGAACTCCTTGCTCAGCTCCTCCGCGCGGCCCGGCGCCTTCGCGTCGCCACCGTCGAGACCGGCGATGATCTGCGTCGACGACTTGTCCCGGCTGAGCAGTTCCCCGGCGAGTTCTGGCGACGACCAGATCGACAGCACCGGCTTCTGCACCCACGACGTGGTTTCGAGCCGGTCGAGGATCCGCTGTCCGACGGCGCGGGCGGCCGGATCGGTCGCCATGTCGGTGCCGGCGGGGCCGTCGAGTTTGAAGACCACCTGCGGCCCGCCCTGGCCGAACACGTCGTCGAGCACGCTGGTGGCGTGCGTCGATTCGGCGCCCGGATCTTCGTAACCACCGGGCAGCATCTTGCTCGCGGCACCCGCCCCGTACAGGCCGGCGGCGATGAGCAGGACGACGGCCAGACTCAGCACCAGTCGTGGCGCCGCGATCACGCGCCGGGTCAGCGAATCGAGCATGGAGAACCTCTTCGACGGGGTCCGGCAGACGCGGACACGAGTGGGTTATCAGCGTTAAGTTATCACCGATAACTTTGAGACGGTAGAGCGTTCTCGTCCGGCTTCCCTCAGATCCTCACGACGGCGGTCACGGCCGTGTTTGGATGACGGCGTGTCTTCCCTCGCCTCCGATGCCGATGAGGGTCGCGAGATCGCGCGACCGACCCGATCCCAGCGCGACCCGGAGTGGCTGCGCGAACGTCTCAACGCCTGGATCAAGACCCGGGCCGGCGACGACACCGAAGTCACCGAGGTGGTGCTGCCGTCGGCGAACGGCATGTCCAGCGAAACGCTGCTGGCCGAGGCGCTGATCGACGGTGCACCGCAGAGCCTCGTCGTGCGGGTGGCGCCGGTCGCCGAGAGCGATCCGGTGTTCCCGTCGTACGACCTGGACGGCCAATACCGCTTGATCGAACATGTCGCCGCCACCACCGACGTGCCGCTGCCGCGGCTGTGGTGGTCCGAACCCGACCCCGCCCCGCTCGGGGCACCGTTCTTCGTGATGAGCCGAGTGGACGGGCGGGTTCCGCCGGATGTGATGCCGTACACCTTCTCGTCGTGGGTCACCGAGGCCACGCCGGACGAACGCGCCGAGATGGTACGACGCAGCGTCGAGGTGCTCACCCGGATCCATGCCGCGCCGATCGAGGGCTCCGGAGTGGAACCGCCCCGCGAGGGCGAGACACCGCTGCAAGCGCATCTGCGGCGGCTCCGCGACTTCTACGAGTGGGCGAGTCGCGACGGCGTCTCGTCGCCGCTGATCGAGCGCGGTTTCGCCTCGGCCGAGGAACATCGGCCCGCCGAGACCGAGACCGTGCTCTGCTGGGGTGACTCGCGGATCGGCAACATCATCTACGACGGCTTCACGCCCGCCGCGGTGCTCGACTGGGAGATGGCCACGGTCGGCCCTCGCGAACTGGACATCGCGTGGATGATCTTCATCCACCGGTTCTTCCAGGACATCACCGAACTCGCCGGGCTCGACGGCCTCCCCGACTTCCTCACCCGCGACCAGGTGGCCACCGACTATCTCGCCGCCAGCGGGCACCAGCCGCACAATCTCGACTACTTCACCCTGTACGCCGCACTGATCCACGCCGTCGTGATGTACCGGATCCAGACGCGCGCGATCCACTTCGGCCAGGCGGAGGCACCGGCCGACCCGGACGACATGATCATGCACCGCAAGACGCTCGAGGCCATGCTGGCCGGCACCTACTGGGGGTCGATCAAGTGACGCTCTCACCGATGGACGACCACCCGGTCCACCAGGTCGCCGAACCGATCCGGAACGTCGGCACGTCCGACCGCAACTTCTACGACCGCTACTACTTCAACTGCCATCCACGCCGGTCGAGCCATCCATGCCGGTCGAGCGAAGTCGAGACCACCCCCTGGTTCATCTTCGGCCTCGGCGTCTACCCGAACCTCGGCGTCACCGACTGCTTCGTCGTCGTGCGCCGGGGAGACGACCACATCGTGGTGCGCGGTTCACGGGCGCTGGGCGCCGACCGCGACGATCTGCGGGTCGGGCCGTTCCGGACCGAGGTGGTGGAAGGTCTTGCGCGCCTGCGGATCTCACTGGAACCCGGTCACGGTGACGTCTCCTTCGACCTGGAGTTCACCGCCGACGCCCCCGCCGCGCTCGAACCTCGGCACTTTCAGCGGCAGCTGGAGCGCGTCACTTTCGACACCCAGCGATTCGTGCAGACGGGCGACTGGACCGGGTCGATCACCGTGGACGGCACCCGGTACGACGTGACCCCCGAGGAGTGGCGCGGCAACCGCGATCGGTCGTGGGGCGTGCGGCCCGTCGGCGAGGCCGAACCGCCGGGGCGGCGCGCGGCATCGTCGGACGATGCGAGCTTCTTCTGGATCTACGCGGTGATGCGTTTCGACGACTTCGCGGTGGTCTCGATCGTGCAGGAGAAGCGCGACGGTGAGCGCGTGATGGACGACGCCCGCGTGATCTGGGCCGACGAGTCACGGGGCGTGCAGTGGCTCGGCCGTGTCGAGCACGACGTGACCTTCCACCCGGGTGGACGCGAACCCGCAAGTGCCACCTTGCGATTCATCAAACCGTCTGGTGCGACGACCACGGTGACCGCCGAGCCGAAGCTCGCCAACTACCTCGGTTTCGGCACAGGCTACGGGCTGGAACAGGATTGGCGGCACGGCATGTGGCAGGGCGACGAGAAGGTGGAGGCCCTGCGCCTGAAGGTCTCCGAGATCGACCCGACGATGAAGCTGTTCTGTCCGGTCGATCATCTGGCGTCGTTCACGCTGACCGACGCGGACGGGATCGTCCACACCGGAGAGGGCCTCTTCGAGTTCGCCGTGATCGGCCCGCACGATCAGTACGGGTTCCGCGACTACGTGGACGTCGCGCCCGAGATGTAGTGCTCCCAGCCCTGTCGCAGGAAGTCGGCGTAGACCTCGATCGGCTGCGCCCCGGAGAGCACGTAGTGGCGGTCGAGCACGAAGTACGGCACGCCTTGGCATTTCAGTTCGTGGGCGAGCGTCTCGTCGTCGCGGACGGCCTGCGCGAAGCGGGTGTCGTCGGCGAGCACCGCGCGCACCCGCGCCTCGTCGAAGCCCTCGCCGGCGGCGATCTCGACGAGTCGTTCGTGGCTGCCGAAGAGCTTGCGCTCGTCGGCGAAGTTGGCGTGAAAGAGGGCGAGGAGCATGTCCTCGGCGCGGCCCGACTCGCCGGCGAAGTGCACCAGTCGGTGCATGTCGAAGGAGTCGCCGAAATCCCGGCCCGACGTCACATAGGGGAGCCCGAACTCGGCCGCCTTCTCCCCCAGCTGGATCTCCCCCTGCGACGCCTGCTCCCGCGTGAAGCCGTATTGCTTGGCCAGATGCGCGACGACCTCCCCCGATGCCCCGCGCGGCTGCGTCGGATCGAGCTCGAACGACCGGTGGATCACCTCGGTCTGGTCCTTGTGCTCGAAACCCCCGAGCGCCTCGAGGAACTGGTGGACACCGAGGTAGCAGAACGGGCAGTTGATATCGGACCAGATCTCGACCTTCATCATCCCTCCATCGAACCAGAGCGCCGCCACGCCAGTCGAGCGACGCCCAGGACAGTCGATCCCCATGCTGGTCGAGCGGCGTCGAGACCACCCACTTGTCCAGAGGTCTGATCTCGACTCCGCTCGATCATCATGAAGAGCACCTCGACGCACGGCCCTCTGTTGGTCGAGCGGAGTCGAGACCACCCCTCACCTCGCCGGGCCACCCACCTGGCAAGATCGACCCCGCGCCCCCGTAGCCCAATTGGCAGAGGCAGCGGACTTAAAATCCGCCGAGTGTCGGTTCGAGCCCGACCGGGGGCACCGCATAATCGCAGGTCACGGCGTAATGACGTCGTGTCCTGTGGTGTTTCGGGGCCTTCACCCCGGCATCACCCCGGCACACGCGCGTCTCAGCGCGCTACTGAGGACGCGCTCTGCCAATTGGGCTACGGGGGCGTGGAACCGCGCATGGGACCAGGTGACGGCGCTACTGAGGGCGTGCTCGGCGTACCGGCTTCGGCTTGGGTGCGAGGGCTGGGCGCCGGTGCAGCAGCGCGGCTTGGGATTCGACGGCCTCGGCAACGGTGTCGGCGGCGATGGTGCCTTGGTATTCCATGCCGGGTGCAATCGGCGGCGTTACCGTCGCGGTCGGCCGATTGCCGGGGCGGCGACCGTTGCGCCCTCCCGAGCGGGCAGGGGCGAACTCTGATTCGCCGGGGTCGGTATTCGCATTCATCGAGACTCCTCAAGAAGTAGACGCCCCATCCCGACGAGCCGGAAGAACTCCGAAGAACGGCCTTGCCGGGATGGGGCGGCAATGGTTCGGGTGCTCTGCATTCGAACCCAGGTAAGTCCGGATGAAAGCGGTCCCGAACCCCACGCCTTGGCCGTCCGGGGCGGGGACGGACTGTAGCCAGGGCGAGGGCATGGGTGGTCAATCTGCGAGCAGGGTCGACCAGAACTGGGAAGCGACGTACCTTGCCCGAAGGCCACGCCCGGCCAGCGTTGTCGGTGCCAGCCGGGGCGAGGCGCAGATCAGACTACGAACACCGGCGCGGTGTAGGTCGAACTCGCGGTCACCTGGAGCACGGCGGCGGCACCTCTGTGTTTGGCGCCGACACCGAAGCTGCGCTGAAGGAAGCTGTTGGTGATCGGGTACTGCGAGTCAGCGCCGGGGATCACCCGCAGACCTTGGTAGTCGGCGGTGGGGTGCTGGCGGATGGCGATGGGGTTCATGTCGCTGCCCGGCCCTCCGGTTGCGGCCACGATCAGGTAGCCAGCCGGAATCAGCGTGGACTTGATGACGAGCGCGTCGCCATACGATCCGAACACGGGCAGACCGTTGAACTCCTCGGGGGCCTGGCGACCGACGATGGTTTCCTCGGTGAGGTAGGCCGGGGCGGACTTGCTGAGCACGAAGTCGTACTTGGCGATCGGTCCGATAGCGTCGGGGTTGATCGTCAGCTCGTCCTCGGACGGCTCACGCGAGGGCAGGCCGCGCCGCCAGGTGCTGATGAGGTCGGCCTCGCGTTCGTTGCACAGCACGAGCAACTGAGCACCGGCCACCGGGCCGTAGCCCTTGGAGGTGACGGCCTTGATCGCATTCTCGACGCCCCGACTATCGAGCATGACGTTCTCGGTCGTCAGATAGTGGCTGGTGGTGCTCGGGAACTCCACGCCCATGTACGGCGGCGGGGTCACACCGTCATCGCCCGAGTAGAGGCCGTAGACGCTGGTGGCGTCCTCGTTGAAATCCGGTGTGGGGGTCGAACAGCCGGTTCAGGACGGTGCCGGTCACCAGGCGGTTGTCGGCTTCGAGGGCGAGGTTCATGTTCGCGTTGATCTGGCGGGCATCGGCGTCGCGCAAGAACTGCCAGGTCATCCCCAGGCGCAGGTCGTAGTCAGAACGTGTAGCCAAGGCGCAAGGGTTCGGCTTTGGCGCGGCCGGAAGTGGGAACGCCGAACTCGCTGGCGGCCTCGAACTTCATCTGGCTCAATGTCTGCGGGACGGCCTCGCCTCGCTGGACTGTGTACGAACTGAGCAGCGAGGCGATGGTCATGCGCTCGCCGTTCCAGATTTCGAGCACGTCGGCCCATTCGTCCCAGATGACGTTGAGGTCGATACCGTCGCCGGACTGATTGACGAGGGCGTTGCCGACGCTGTTGATGCCTCGGCGCTGCTCAGCGCCATAGATCGGTGCGAGATACATAGAGTGGTTAGACACAGCGACTCCTTTGGTCGGTGGTGTAAGTGAAGATGGAAGGACTCGGTGAGTCCTGTCTTCTCCCCGGCCACCAGCCGAAAGAACGCCCGAAAGTTCGAGCCGTGCCGCGCGCTGCGCTGGCAATTCGAGTCGTGTTGCGTCAGCGGCCACGAGCCGTCCGACGATTGCGATACTACCGCACCGTTCGATGAACTATGTTGCGACGCAATGGATTTGGACTACCTGACTGGCGCGCTGAGGTGGCACTGCCAGCATTCGTAGAACAGGTCACTCTGGGGCACGTTCTGGACCGCGTTGCAGCGCGGACACGTCGCGGCCACCATGCCCTTGGGTGCTGCGGGTCGTGGCGGGATGATCCACAGCACGATCAGTGCGATCCAGCCGAACAGGAAGCACACGATGGTCCACGTCGTCGGGTCGAGGCCACGATTGCGCGCCATCGGTCCCGCCAGCCCGGCACACACGATGGCGCTGACGATGAGGAAGGGCAAGAACAGGCCATCCACGGTCGGTCACCGCCCTTTCTGGTCGAGATCAAATCGGGTGCGCTGCAATGATTTTGACAGTCTATGTGATTGGATCCTTCTCAAGGCGCCCGCCGAGGATTCCTTGGATCTTGTCGCACAGATTCGTCATGTTGCAGTTGACCAGCCAGTTGCCGCCCTCTACGAACGCGTAGCTCTTGATGATCGAACCGATCTGGCGGTACGTCTGGACCTGTGAGTCCTTGTTGGTTTCGGAGCTGAACGTCATGAGGATGATCTGCTCCTCCTCTCCGGAATCTGAGATCCAGCAGTCGGCGGTGTCATACCGTCGTAGCAACACTGCAGGCCACGAGGGGTTGCGGGTAGCGCGGTAGGAGACCCTGGGTGGGGCTGGGACGGATGATGTTGACGGTGGCGGACCGGACGGAGATCGCGGTCGG
>NZ_JBPSDN010000054.1:0-17652 GCF_052036135.1 Gordonia marina | reverse complement strand
TCGGCGCCGTGCTCGCGCCACAGGCGCTCAGCACGGGCCTGGACGGCGGGATCGATCTTCTTGGGCATGATTGTCATCCTTCCTGATGGGACTCAGAAAGGAGCGGCATCAAACCTGGGGTGATTCAGAGGAACTCCGTCGCCTCAATCAAGATCTCGCGGTTCCGGCTCCGCACGAGCTGGGCATCGCCCCGGATGATTGGACGCGACTCCTGTCGACGATGTCCGAGCAGGCGCTCGCCTCCGGAAGTCCGCAGAACAATCCCGTGGTACCCAGCGCGGATCAGATCTGTGCGATCTATCGCGCCATCTACTGATCTCGTCAGACACCCCAAGTAAGGAGCTTTCGCTATGTCCACCACTTTCGAAGCAGCTCAACCGGTCCTCGTCGGGCATTGGATCGACGGCCGCCCGGCATACTCCGATGCGGCGGTCGATCGACTCGACGTGTACTGTCCCGCGACCGGAGAGGTCACCAAGCAGGTTCCGGCAGGAACGGCCGAGGATGCCAGGGCCGCCGTCGCCGTGGCGGCTGCCGCTTTCCCCGCCTGGTCGGCCATCCCCCCGCACATTCGCGCTCGCGTCATGTTCTCCTTCCGGGAGAAGCTGTTCGGTGACATCGACCGCCTCGCCGCGATCATCTCCGACGAACACGGTAAAGTGCTCGATGATGCGAAGGGCGAGGTGCTTCGCGGAATCGAGGTCGTCGAATACGCCTGCGGCATTCCAGAGTTGTTGAAAGGCGAATTCACCGATAGCGTCGGACGCGGAGTCGATGGTATGTCATTGCGGCAGCCACTCGGGGTCGTCGCGGGCGTGGTGCCTTTCAACTTCCCGGCGATGGTTCCGCTGTGGATGTTCCCCGTCGCCCTCGCTTGCGGAAATACCTTCGTGCTGAAACCGTCCGAAAAGGTGCCCACTCTCGCCATGGAGATGGCGCAACTGCTCAAGGAAGCCGGGCTTCCCGACGGTGTCTTCAACATCGTCCACGGCGGTCGCGAAGTCGTGGACACGCTGATAACCCATCCCGATGTCGAAGCCGTCAGCTTCGTCGGGTCCACCCCGGTGGCCGAGCACGTGTACAAGACCGGGAGCGACGCCGGAAAACGCGTCCAGGCACTCGGCGGAGCGAAGAACCACCTGGTGGTGATGCCTGACGCGGACGTGGACAACGTGGTATCGGCGCTCATCGGTTCGGCGTTCGGCTCTGCGGGCGAGCGCTGCATGGCGATCTCCGTCGTGGTTCCGATCGGCGACGAGATCGGCGACGCGGTCCGGGATGCGCTAGTCGCGAGGATCGCGGAGCTGCGTGTCGGCCCCGGGACCGAGCCCGGGGTGGAGATGGGGCCGCTGATCACCGCCGCGCACCGCGAGCGAGTGGTGTCCTACATCGAGGCCGGCGTCGCGGAGGGAGCCGAGCTCGTCGTCGACGGCCGGAGTGGACGGACCGATCGTGGCTTCTTCCTCGGCGCGTCGCTGTTCGACCGTGTCACTCCGGACATGCGGATCTATCGCGAAGAGATCTTCGGGCCGGTTCTCGGCATGGTCCGAGCGTCATCGCTCACCGACGCTCTGGAGCTGGTCAACGCGCACGAGTTCGGAAACGGCGCGTCGTTGTTCACTGCCGATGGGCGTGCCGCACAGATGTTCATCAGCCAAGCGAAGGCGGGCATGATCGGCGTCAACGTTCCCATTCCGGTGCCGATGGCGTTTCATTCGTTCGGGGGCTGGAAGCGTTCATTGTTCGGCGATCACCACATCCACGGTAGGGAAGGGGTGCGGTTCTACACGCGATACAAGGCGGCGACGGTGCGCTGGCCGGAGGCCGGATCGGCGGCGGCCGAGTTCGTCATGCCGACCTCGAAGTAGCAGCCGGTAAGCGTGCGATCGGCGGCCGGGCCTGGCCCCGGTCGCCGACTTCCCGCATCCTGCGGCGCTAGACTGAGCACACCGCCGTTCTTCCGACGAGCGGATCAGGCTCTTCGGGGGTGCACGTGACGGCGACGGGTCAGCCGGACGACCGATTCACCCCGCGATACTTTGCTATCGAGCAGGAACTGCGCGCACGAATCGCTATCCTCCAGCCGCACGACCCGCTGCCCAGCGACGCCGACCTTTGCGCAGAGTTCGACGTCAGCCGTATGACTGCCCGTTCCGCAGTGCAGAAACTCGTTCAGGACGGGCTCGTCTATCGACTGCCTGGCAAGGGCACATACGTCGCGCCTCCGGCGATCGACCGCCAACTGTCCAACCTGCGCGGCTTCACTGCAGAGATGACGGCACGGGGGATGACACCGTCATCGTCGTTGTTGGAAGCCGGACTGGTGCCCGCCGACACCGCGCAGTCGGATGCCCTGGAGGTGTCTCCTGGCACCGAAGTCCTGGTGATACGACGCATCCGGTCCGCGGACGGAACGCCGCTGGCGCTGGAATCCGCTACGCTCTCCGCGCGCTGCGCACTCGTGCTCGACGACGACCTCGAGTCCGGCTCACTGCACCGGGCCCTGATCTCGCGGGGAATCATTCCCGCGACCGGAGTGAGCACCGTCAGTGCGGAGCCGGCGACTACCGAGGAGGCCCGATACCTGGGCGTCGACGACGGCTCACCACTGCTGATCGAGCGGCGCCTCATCCGCGACACCGTCGGAGTCCCGATGGAGTGGACGGAGAGTCGGTACGTTCCCGGGCGCTACAGCATCACCGCTCAGTTCACCGTCGAGTTGCCGAGGGATTGACCTGAGACACCGGCGAGTCGGTTCGACGACTGACCTGTATAGACAGCTAGATGTATAGTCTTGATGAAGTAGGGAGATGCCCTGCCTACAGACAGGAAGGGAACGGATCGTGGTTTCGACAACGATGTATGGACGAGAGATCGCAGAGACTCTGCAACCGGGGGACATCGCCCGGATGATCGATCATTCGCTGTTGCGTCCCGATCTGACGCGGGAGGAGGTCGAGGCGGGCTGCCGACTTGCTGCTGAGTTGGGCACGGCATCGGTGTGCGTGAGACCCTGCGATGTTGTGCTCGCCAGGCAAGTGCTCAACGGAACTGCTGTCGCAGTCGGGACGGTCGTGGCCTTCCCTCATGGCAATGCGACGACGGCGGCTAAACGATTCGAGGCGGAGCAGGCGCTGCGCGACGGCGCCGTCGAGATCGACATGGTCGTCGATATCGGGGCGCTCATCGGCGGCGATGATCGGTACGTCCTCGATGAGATCCGGACCGTTGTGGAACCCGCTCACGCTGCGGGAGCGCTCGTGAAAGTCATTTTGGAGAACGCCTACCTCGACGATGAACAGATCCGGCGTGGGAGCCGTCTTACCGAGTCGGCCGGTGCGGACTTCGTCAAGACTTCGACCGGGTTCGCACCCGGCGGCGCGACAGTTCACGACCTGCGGATCATGGCGGACTCGACCGGTCCGGACATCCAAGTCAAAGCTGCGGGCGGGGTGCGGACACTGGACCGGTTGCTCGCACTGACGGCACTCGGCGTCACCCGGTTCGGAGCGACCGCCACGGCGATGATCATGGCCGAAGCGGAAGAGCGGGCTGGCGGGCGCGGCGGTGGCATTCGGGTTCCGTCGGCTCCTGAGTCCGAATCCGACGTGTCAGGCGGTGCGGCGGGGTACTGATCGGAGAAGCTGATGGACTCTCGGGACGCGAAAGTGCTGGCCGAGGCCACGGCGGTCCTCGAAGCGAACCGCTGTCGAGGAGCTGCACAGGTGCCGCTTTGTCGATTCGACTACACATGCCCGTCGCGGGATACCTATCCTTTCCAGTTCGGCTGGGATTCGGCGTTTCACGCGATCGCGCTCGCGCACATCGACCCTGTCCGGGCGCAAGCGGAACTGTCGAGCTTGCTTTTGGCGAAACAGCCGTCGGGCTTTCTGCCTCACATGGTCCTTTGGCAGGACGATCTGCGAAGTCGGGCCGCGACCGATTTTACGATCGTTGTCGCAGAGAGCGGCTGGCACACCGTGACGACTCAGCCTCCCGTTCTACCACGCGCAGTGGAGCGAGTATGGAGGGCGACGCGCGACGCGCATTGGCTGGATTCCATCCTTGCTGACCTGGAGGATGTCATGCGGTGGTGGCTCGACTTTCGTGATCCGGACGGCACAGGTCTCGTCACGATATTCCAGCCGGATGAGTCAGGTCTGGATTCATGCTCGAAGTACGACGAGCTGCTGGGAGTCCCTGGTGAAAACACGCCGGAGGTCGCCGCGCGATGGCATGAGGCGATGCGCGGACTGTTTGCGGCGTACGCGCCCGATATCGGTCACCGGCGTCCGGAAACCGACCTTTCGGGGCATGGTCGGTTCGTGTGGAAAGACGTGCTTGTCAACTGCATATTCGCTGATTCGGCGGCGGCACTCGCACGATTGCTCAGCGATCGCGGCCACCCTCGGAATGCTGCAGATTGGGAGCGGACCGCTGGCCATATCGGACGGGCTCTTCGTGAGCGCTGCTGGGACTCTGCGTCAGGTGCGTTCTACGACACGTACACGACCCCCGATGGCCAGCGGCTTGCCCGGGTGTTGACGGCATCGAGCCTGTTTCCATTGATTCTGGAGGATACGCCTCGCTCGATTGCGCGTGATCTGGTCGAGCACCTCACCGACAAGCGAGAATTCTGGCTTCCGTATCCGGTGCCGAGTGTTGCGGCGAGCGAGCCGAGTTTCGACCCGGCATTCGAGACGACGGCGCTGTTTCGTGGTCCGTCGTGGGTGAACCTCAACTGGTATCTGCTTGCCGGCCTCCGGACTCACGGATTCGAACGCGTCGCCGAGGAACTCGCGGCGCGAACCAAAGCGATGGTCGCCTCGTCTGGATTGCGCGAGTGCTATAACCCGCTCGATGGCGCCGGCTACGGTGCGCGTGACTTTGCGTGGAGCAGTCTTGTCGTGACGATGTGAGCGGCGGGACGTGCACGGTTACAGTGCGGAAGCCCGGAGCCAATACGGGTGCTGCCAGGAGATCCTGACCGCGCACGCACTCAGCCATATACGGACGCCGCCGTGCCGAACGCGAGGCCAACCGCCGCGAACGCCACGCCCGCGAAGCGGACGGCGGATACCCGGGCTTCCCCGAAGAACCACCGTTCTGGCCCGATCCCGTCTCAGTCCGGCACGACCACGACGCGCTCCGGACCGCGGTCGGCCCAGGCCTCGCCGATGCGGGACAGGGGATGGACCGTGTACGGGATGCGGACGGTGCCGGCGGCGACCTGCTCGATGAAGCCGGCCAGGCCGTCCATCAGCACCTCGTGGTCGACGCTGCCCAGGCCGCTGCCGCTCAGGGTGTAGCGGCGGCTGCGCAGCAGCGCGCCCGGCACGCGGGCGTCGGCGCCGGCCATCGTGCCGACCTCGACGTGCGACACCTCGGTCGCCTCGGCGAGCGGGGCGACCGCGACGAACGTCCGCTCGGCGACCGGCCCCCACAGGAAGTCGACGACGATGCTCGGCGCGCGCCCGTCGAGGGCGTTCCGGATGGCATCGGAATCGTCGTCGGTATCGGTCAGGGCCACGGTGGCGATCGCATCGCCGTGTTCGCCGGCCAGCCGGTCGAGGACGTCGGCGTTGCGGCCGACCGCGACCACGCGCTCGGCGCCGAGCGCCCGCGCGTTGTCGACGGCGAGGCCGCCCGACATGCCGGTGGCGCCGAGGATCAGCACGGTGCCGAGAGTCCGGCCCGTCGCCGCGAGCGCGGTGCGCCGCGTGCTCAGCGGGATCCACGACGCCAGCCCGGGATTGCAGCCGGCGGCGACGGCGAGCGGATCCACGCCGTCAGGGAGCGCGATGCAGAAGTCGTCCGGCACCGAGATCCGCTCGGCCATCGTGCCCCAGGGCGCGGGCGCCATGCCGGTGTAGACCAGCGTGCCGTCCGCCGTGCGCGCCACCGCGTCGATCCCGGGGACCAGCGGCCAGCTGCCGGTGGAACTGTAGTGATCGCCGGATGCCCGCATCCGGACGATGTTGTGGATCCCGGCGCCGACCAGCTCGACGATGCTCCGGCCGTCGGCCGGAACCGGCTCGTCGAACTCCCCGGCGACCGGGTCGTGTGCGGGTGCGGTGACGATGGCTGCCTTCACGACTACCTCCAATTTAACGTTGTTAAGGACTGTCTCCAGCGTCCTCTAACACTGTTAAGCTGTCAAGGTGGCCGCGAAACTGAGTCGGGACAAGATCATCGACGAGGCCTTCGCGCTGCTCGACGACGCCGGGATCGACGGACTGACGGTCCGCGCGCTCGCCGGGCGGCTCGGCGTCAAGGCGCCCGCGCTGTACTGGCACGTGGCGTCCAAGCAGGATCTGCTCGATCAGATGGGCACCGAGGTGGCCCGGCGGGTGGAGCGGCGGTTCGCCGATACGACATCCGGCGATTCGTTCGCCGGGGCGTTGCGCGGCTACGCGATGATCCTCCGCGAGGAGTATCTGGCGCATCGCGACGGTGCGCGCACCTTCTCCGGGACGCGGCTGATGGATCCGGAGGTGCTGCGCGGCCGGGAAGCGGCGCTCGAGCACTGGACGCGGCGCGGCCTCACCCTGGAGCGGATCGTCGACGTCGTCGACATCGTGACGGCGTTCGTCGTCGGCTTCGTGATCGAAGAGCAGGAACGACAGGACCAGGCGCGATATTCGCTACGGGATCGGGATGAGGCGGTCGGCGACGACTACCCACTGACCGTCCGCGCGGGTCACCACGGCTTCCGTCCGTCCGGGCAACGGTTCGACGACCAGCTCACGCTGCTGCTCGCCGGGGTGGCTCCGGATTGAATCGGCCGCAACGAGAACAGCCGGCCCCGGGATGCACCCGGGACCGGCTGTGAACGATGACGCGGAGAAACGCTAGGCGCGCTTCCAGGTCTTCCGCGGGCGCAGCGCCCAGATCGGCCAGACGACCAGGACGATGCCGATCGCGATCAGCCAGATGTCCTCGACGTGGCCGACATGGTTGCCGCGGAGCATCGCGAAGCAGATCAGACCGCAGACGAACGACGCGATCGCGTAGGTGCGCGGCGCCGTGCCCGACCAGCCGAAGCGCGCGGACGGCGCGTCCGGATCCTCCCGGACCCAGCCGGTATCGACGGTTTCGACCTCGGTGCTTGCCACTTGAAAACTCCTCGGGATCGGCAGCCTTGACGGATGACTCGACGGGTTCCGGCCATGTCGTATGACCCAAGTCTTATGACACAGCGTAGTACGTCGGGCTTCAAGCATAACCCGATCGGGGTGCGCCACAATGACCGGTGTGACCACGCGTGTGTTGATTCTCGGCTCGACCGGCTCCATCGGTACCCAGGCGCTGGAGGTGATCGCCGAACATCCCGAACTCTTCGAGGTGGCCGGCCTGGGCGCCGGGGGCGGAAACCCGGATCTGCTGGCGCGGCAGGCGGCCGAGACGGGGACGCCCGCCGGGCGGATCGCGGTGGCCGACGCCGCCGCGGCCGGGGCGGTCGGGGACCGGCTCGGCGGCCGGGTCCTCGGCGGCGACGACGCCATGGTGCGGCTCATCGAGGACGTCGAGGCCGACGTCGTCCTCAACGGAGTCGTCGGATCGATCGGCCTGCGGCCGTCGCTCGCCGCCCTGCGCACCGGGGCACGACTGGCCCTGGCGAACAAGGAATCCCTGGTCGCCGGGGGACACCTGGTGCTCGACGCCGCCGCACCCGGACAGATCGTGCCGGTCGACTCCGAGCACTCGGCGATCGCGCAGTGCCTGCGCGGCGGTGCCGCCGACGAGGTGGAGCGGCTGGTGCTGACGGCCTCGGGCGGCCCGTTCCGCGGCTGGACCGCCGAGCAGCTCGCCGACGTCACGCCGGAGCAGGCCGGCCGCCATCCCACCTGGTCGATGGGGCCGATGATCACCCTCAACTCGGCGACCCTGGTGAACAAGGCGCTCGAGGTGATCGAGGCGCACCTGCTGTTCGGCGTCCCGTACGACCGGATCGACGTCACCGTGCACCCGCAGTCGATCGTGCACTCGATGGTCACCTTCATCGACGGCGCGACCATCGCCAAGGCCTCGCCGCCGTCGATGAAGCTGCCGATCGCCCTCGCGCTGGGCTGGCCGCACCGGGTGCCCGGGTCGTCGGCGGCCTGCGACTTCTCCACCGCGTCGCAGTGGACCTTCGAGCCGGTCGACGACGACGTGTTCCCGGCCATCCGGGTGGCCCGGCAGGCGGGGGAGGCCGGTGGCTGCCTGACCGCGATCTACAACGCCGCCAACGAGGTGGCCGCCGCGGGCTTCTTCGCCGGGGCCCTCGGATTCCGGGACATCGTCACGGTGATCGCCGAGGTGCTCGCGCAGGCGGACGGGTGGACGGCGCCGCCGGGTACTGTGGAGGACGTGCTGGCCGCCGACCGGTGGGCGCGGGAACGCGCCGCCGCGCTGGTCGCGGCCCGTCGCAGCTGACCAGCCGGCACTCAGCTGACCATCGTCAAGACAGGGAATCCAGTGAGCTTCGCCCTCGGCATCGTGGTGTTCGCGCTGGCCCTGCTCATCTCGATCGCCTGGCATGAACTCGGTCACATGTGGGCGGCGCAGGCGACCGGGATGAAGGTCCGCCGCTACTTCGTCGGGTTCGGTCCCACGCTGTGGTCCACCCGCCGCGGCGAGACCGAGTACGGCGTCAAGGCGATCCCGCTCGGCGGTTTCTGCGACATCGCCGGGATGACCCCGCACGAGGAGATGACGCCCGACGAGCGGGAACGGGCGATGTACCGGCAGTCGACGTGGAAGCGGCTCGTGGTGCTGCTCGCCGGCCCGGCCCAGAACTTCATCCTCGGCATCGTGCTGGTGCTGATCGTGGGCCTCAGCTGGGGTCTGCCGATCCTCGGCGACAAACCGGTCCACGCGACGACGGTCGGCTGTGTGGCGCCCACCCAGGACGCGACGGGAAAGCTGGCCGACTGCACCGGCGACGGGCCGGCGAACGCGGCCGGGCTGCGGCCCGGCGATCGGCTGGTCGCGGTGAACGGGCACACCGTCGCCGACGACACCGACCTGGTCCACCGCGTGCAGGCCTCGTCCGGGGACGTGGTGCTGACCGTCGAACGCGACGGCCGGCGACAGGATCTGACGGTGCCGGTGACCCGGGTCCAGCGCATGACGAAGGACGCGGACGGGTCGCTGCGTCCGGTCACCGTCGGCGCCATCGGCGTCGGGCTGCACGTCGACTACGTGCGGCACTACGACCTCGGGAGCATCTGGGGCGGTGCGGCGTCGTTCACCGGCGACCTTTTCACCCAGACCTGGGACGCCCTGATCGGGCTGCCGTCGAAGGTCGGCGCGCTGTGGACCGCGGTGACCGGCGGTCCGCGCGACCCGGACACCCCGGTCAGCGTCTACGGCGCCTCGGTGATCGGCGGTGAAGCCGTCGACCACGGCTACTGGGACGTCTTCTTCCTGCTGCTGATCAGCGTCAACTTCTTCCTCGGCGCGTTCAATCTGATTCCGCTGCTTCCGCTCGACGGCGGCCACATGGCCATCGCCCTGTTCGAGAAGCTGCGCAACACCGTGCGCGGCTGGTTCGGCCGCGCCCCGGCCGGCCCGGTCGACTACTACAAGCTGTTGCCGCTGACGTACGCGGTGGTCGCGGTGATGGGCGCGTTCATGGTGCTCACCCTCACCGCCGACATCGTCAACCCCATCAAGGTCTTCTGACACCGCACAGGATGGAAACGCCGCGATCGGCGTGGGAACAGTCATTGGGCCGATCGGCGCCTCCCGCGTCGCGATCGCCACGAGTGTCGTAAGCTCTCGATAACCTGGTGTCGACATTCCAGAAGGGGAAGACCTCCGCCACGTGACCGACGAAACACCACCGCGCTACGCGCTGTCGTTTACCAGCGGAGGTCTCCTGACCCGGGAGGGCGAAGTCGTTGCGGCAACCTATCTCGATTCTCCCGACTGGGCAACGGCCCGTGCCCGCGTTGTTGACGATAATCTCCTGCAGGCCCGCACTGCCTCGTCGCTGATCAGAGTTGCGCGCGAAACCGCTCAACGACTCGCTGCGCTGACCGATCTCGAGATCGAAGTGTTGGTCGGAGGCAGCCCAACCGAGCAACAGCATCTGATGTGGACTGCGGCCTGTCGCCGTTACACCCTGATCGGTGACTTCGCTGAAGAGGTACTGCGCGAGCGCTTCCTGCTGATGACGCCGACGCTTCGCGCCGACCACTTCGACCGGTTCATCGCTGGTAAGACCTTGTGGCATCCCGAGCTCGATCGCTTGAAACAGTCGACGAGGCAGAAGCTTCGGCAGACGTTGTTCCGCATGCTCCGCGAAGCAGGCTTGCGTACCGACGCAGGCGACATCGTGCCCGCGGTGATCTCCGCGCGCGTCGCCGAGGTTCTGGACCGCCGTGAGCCCAGCGACATCCGATTCCTCCCTACGGGTACCACATTCACCTCCTCCAGCAACCAGGTGCAGCGATGAGAACAGCCCAGCGAAGCCTCACTCACGAAGAGAAGCACGTCTACGACGTGGTGCGCAGTGACCGATTCTTGAGGATGGAGGGCCTCTCCAAGGAGGTTCCCTCCTTCATCTACCACTTCCCACCTGCCTGGACCCTCGGCGTCGATCGCATGCGCGATCGGGTCACCACGAAGCTGCAGGGCGATGATGGGATCAGCGTTGTGGAGATCGATCTCTACGATCTCGCCGTCGAACTCCTCACCGAGCGAGGTGTCTGGGACCGCGTACTCCAAGCGGAGCCGACGATGGACAAGACCGACTTCCGTGAGCTGCTCCAGGGCATGCTCGATCCGCACGATCACCTCGCCCCGGCGATCCGCCTCCGGCTCGACGCCGAGCCTCGAACAGAGCCCAACACGACTGTCGTCTTCCTCACCGGAATCGGCGAGGTGTTCCCGTTCATCCGCGCGCACACGGTGTTGGAGAACCTGCAAAGCGTGGTGGTGGGACGCCCGATGTTGGCGTGGTTTCCGGGGACGTACGAGTTCACCCAGTCGGCCGGCCATCAGCTCCGGGCATTGAACCTCGCCGCGAGTGACAGCTATTACCGGGCCAAGGACATCCTGGAACAGGGGGCATGAGCATGACTACGATCAACGAGATCTTCGCCAAACCGATCGATCGCTCGATTGAGGGCGTGATCAAGGCTGATGACATTTCGCAGCTTGCTACCGAGGTAGAGGAGTACGTCCTCACCAACGAGGCCGCCAAGGGGGTCGAGCAGGTGCTGGAGGCGTACACGAACTACACCAATGCCAACGGCGTCTGGATCTCCGGTTTCTTCGGATCCGGTAAGTCGCACCTGTTGAAGATGCTGGCCCACCTCCTCGGCGACATCGACGGCCATGACTACCCGCGCGCTGACGTCTGCGCCCAGTTTCGGGCGAAGGCCGACGATGCGTTCCTGCCGCCGTTGATCGACAAGGCCGAGCGGATCGCGGCGAAGAGCCTGCTGTTCAACATCGACCAGAAGGCGACCCTCATCTCGAAGGATCAGAAGGATGCCCTGCTGAAGGTATTCGTCAAGATTTTCGACGAGTCTCGTGGCTACTACGGCAACCAGGGCCACATCGCCCGGTTTGAACGTGACCTCGATACCCGAGGCCAGTACACCGCCTTTCGGGAGTCTTTCGCGAGGATCGCGGGTGTGCCGTGGGCCCAGGGTCGCGAGCAGGCGGCCCTCGAGGCGGGCAACATCGACGCGGCCTTCGCCGAGGTCAACGGCACCGAGAGCCCCGGAATCATCCGCCAGTACAGCGCGAATTACACGGTGTCCATCGAAGACTTCGCGGAGGAGGTCGCGGATTGGCTCGGACAACAGCCCGCTGGCTATCGGCTGAACTTCTTTGTCGACGAGGTCGGCCAGTTCATCGGTACCAACACCCAGCTCATGCTGAACCTTCAGACGATCGCCGAATCGCTTGCCACCAAGTGTCGCGGGCGGGCGTGGATCTTCGTGACGTCACAGGAGGACATGGAGAAGGTCGGCGGCGACCGCACCAAGCAGCAGGCCAACGACTTCTCCAAGATTCAGGCGCGCTTCAATAATCGCCTCAAGCTCACCAGTCAAGACGTCGAGGAAGTCATCCGCAAGCGTCTCCTCACCAAGACCGATGGTGCGAGCACCGCGGTCGGCGCGATCTACGAGGTGGAGCACGCGAACTTCAAGACGCTGTTCGACTTCGTCGAGGGCCGCCACTATCCGAACTACCGCGACGAGCAGCACTTCGTCGGTATGTACCCCTTCGTGGGTTACCAGTTCCCGCTGTTCCAGGCCGCGATCGAGTCGATCAGCGATCACAACATCTTCGAGGGCCGCCACAGCTCGGTGGGTGAGCGGTCCATGCTCGGCGTCGTCCAGGAGGTCGCCACCGGGCTCGCGGACCAGCCGCTCGGTGTCCTCGCATCCTTCGACCGGATGTTCGAGGGCATTCGGGCGGGGTTGAAGGCCGCGAATCAGCGGGCGATCTTGGTCGCCGAGAACGCCCGGGACAGCGGAAAGCTGAGTTCGCTCGCGGTGCGGCTACTCAAAGCGCTGTTCCTGGTGAAGTACGTCGACGGCTTCACCGCCACGCCCCGCAACCTCACTGTGCTGGTGTACGACCGTTTCGGCGCCGACCTGACACAGCTCGGCAAGGACGTCATCGAGGCATTGAATGCGCTCGAGGCACAGACCTATATTCAGCGTAACGGAGACGTGTACGACTACCTGACCAACGAAGAGCAGAAGATCGAGCAGGAGATCAAGGATGTCGACATCGACAGCTCCGAGGTCTCCGCGAAACTCAACAAGCTGCTCGCCGAGTCGGTCGTGAAGTCCACGAAGGCCACTGCCAAGAACGGCCAGAACTTCCCGTTCGGCTACAAGCTCGACGGCGTCCCGTACGGCAAGCAGTACGAGTTGTCGCTGCACTTCATCAGCCCTGAGACGGATTTCAGTCTGGATCAGATCAAGATGCAGAGCGCGGGGTTCGACGAGCTCCGGGTGGCGCTTCCGGTGGAAGCGAACCGCGTCCTCGCTGATCTGCGATTGCTGCTGAAGACGGAGAAGTACGTCAAGCGGGCTCAAGGGTCCAGTCGAACGGCGGTCGAGACTCGGATCCTCGGTGAGAAAGGTTCTCAGAATTCCGAGCGTGAGAAGGAGATCGTCGACCGTCTTCGTGTCGCTGTGGTGGAGTCGACGCTGATTCACAACGCCGGCGTCCTCGACGTCACCGCCAGCGACGCGCGAGTTCTCATCAACGACGGCTTCGGCAAGGTCATCGCGGCCACCTACACCAACCTCGGCATGCTGGGCGGCAAGACCTATAGCGAGCAGAGTCTCAACGGACTGGTGAACCCCATTGACGGCTTCGACGGGATGGACGGCGTTCTCGACGTCCCGGCCGGAGATGTGCTCGGCTACTTGGAACTGCGCGGTAAGCGGCACGAGATGGTCACGATGAAACAACTCATCGAGCGCTACACCATCAAGCCGTTTGGCTGGGACCAATGGTCGGTCGTCGCGGTGGTAGCTCATCTGGTGGGGCAGGCGAAGATTGAGATCCAGGTCGACGGGAAGACTCTTGTCCGGACGGAGATCGTCGGTGCGCTGCGCAATACCCATCGGTACCCGAATCTGATCGTCGCTCCACAGCGGGTCTACGAGCAGAAGGTCGTGAACGCGTTCCGCAAGTTCGTGATCGAGTTCACCGACGACGGCGATATCACGAAGGATGCCGCGGAACTCGGCCGTGTCGGCAAGGAACACCTCGAGGCCAAACTCGCCGAGTTGAAGGCGCTGCGGGCCGGCGCCGCTTACCCATTCATCGATCAACTCGACGCGCCGATCGACCTGCTTGCGGAACTGAGCAGCAATCCGGCCGCCTGGTTCGTCGAGCATTTCGCCGGTGCCGATGATCTGCTCGATGCCAAGGACAACACGATCGATCCGATCAAAGCGTTCCTCAACGGCAACCAGTCGAAAATCTACGACGAAGCCCGGTCATTCATGCAGGCGAACAGCATCAACATCGCCTACTTGCCTGCTGGTGTTTCCGATGGGATCGAGGCGGCGCTCGAGGATCCGCAGATCTTCCGCGGCAACAGGACCACGCAACTCAGTAACGCTGCCACGGCTGTACGCGAGCAACTCGACGGTGTGATCGCTGCTGCGCGGGACACCGCGATAGCCAAGATCGACGACTACTGGGCGCAGGTACCTGACTGCGCAGCTTATGTGGCGGCGACCGGGGCGGCCCGGCAGTCGGTGACCCAGCAGACCGAGCAGGTGCGGGCGCAGGTTCGGCAGAAGACGCAGATCCCAGCGATCCGCGAGGCCGCTGCGCATTTCGTCGACACGGTCTATCCCGCGATTCTCGATGAACTCGAAGCCGGGAGACGAGGTCCTGCTCCCCAGCCGGAGCTCTCCAGCGATGACGAGCCGAAGGTGCGCGTCATCCAGGTTCCTCCACGGAAGCAGAGCATCTCGATCAAGAAACTGGCGCTGCCGGGAGCGGGCGGGGTGCTCGAAACCGAGGCACAGGTCGATGCCTACCTGGATCAGCTTCGAGCAACGCTGGTCGCGACGATCAACGACAACAAACGCATTACCCTCTGACGGGCCGCACCTCTCCACCGAGCGAGTCAGTGTAGTTTCGACGCGTGGATACCAAGCGGCTCGAGAATTTTGCGAAGACTGCCCGAAGTGAACTGCTCGTTGCCGTCGAGGCGAGATTGTCGACGGTGCTCGCCGGCGGCTCGGTCGCTCGCAGTGAGCGCCCCGAGGCGGTGCGCATCCTTGAGTCGGAGATTGCTGCGCACGGCCGCGAGCACGTCGTCGGTAAAGTCGCGTATACGTGGTTCAACCGTTTGATCGCGTTGCGCTTCATGGATGCTCGGGGTTACACCGACGGCGGGGTAGTGTCGCCGGCGTCGGGCCAGGCACACGGTCAGCCGGAGATCCTTACCGATGCCAAACGCGGCGTTCTCGACTCCGACGTTGTCACCAGTGTGCGTGCTCACGACGTGATCATGGGCCTGCTGGACGGCAGTCGTCGGAGCACCGACGCCGAAGGTGAGGCCTATTCGCTGTTGCTCACCGAGTACTGCCGGCACTGGCACAAGACGATGCCGTTCATGTTTGAGGCCGAGGGCGCATACACCGAGTTGCTCGTACCCACGGGTTTGCTCGCCGACGGGGCTTTGCTGTCTCGCGCCCGCGAGGTTCTTACCGAGGAGGTCTGTGACGACGTCGAGGTGATCGGCTGGCTCTACCAGTTCTACATCTCGGAGCGTAAGGACGAGGTCTTCGCCGGGTTCAAGAAGAACAAGAAGGCCGGTGCCGACGAGATCCCGGCCGCCACCCAGCTATTCACCCCGCACTGGATTGTCCGTTACCTCCTCGAGAACTCGCTGGGTCGCCTCTGGATGCTCAACCGACCGTCGTCACGCCTGGTCGAGCAGATGGACTACTACATCGCGCCGATCGATGAGGAGACCGATTTTCTGAAGGTGTCGACGCCCGAAGACTTGACGGTAATCGACCCGGCGTGCGGGTCGGGCCACATGCTCACCTATGCCTTCGACCTGCTGTACGCGATCTACGAGGAGCAGGGCTACGCGCCGTCGGAGATCCCGAGCCTGATCCTCACCCACAACGTCCACGGCACTGAGATCGACCCTCGTGCCGGGGCGCTCGCCGCGTTCGCGCTCACCATGAAAGCGCGTGCGAAGGACCGACGCTTCTTCACTCGCTCATCCTCGCCGGGTGAAGCCCGGCCGAACCCGATTTGCGTCATCGAGCCGGTCTTCTTCACCCCCGATGAGCTGGACGTACTCATCACGAGGGCAGGGGACCGCGATGCTGAAGATGCGTTTTGGAACCAGTTCCGCGACGCCGACACGTTCGGTGCACTGATCCGGCCGGACGCGGAGGCGGTCGCCCACGCCGCAGCGGTCTTGGACGGACTCGAGGATCACGAAGGAACGTTCTACTACGAAGCGATCGATCGCGCGCGCCGCGTCATTTCACAGGCCGAGGTGCTGAGCCGTCAGTACTCGGTGGTCACGGCGAATCCGCCGTACATGGGTGCGAAGCAGATGAGCGCACTCCTTTCACAGTTCATGAAGGATGAGTACGCGACAGGCAAGGCCGACCTCATGACGGCGTTCATGTTGAAGGCCCAGGTGCTGACGAAGCCCGGTGGGACTTGGGGAATGATCAATCTGCCGGCATGGATGTCGCTCAAGTCCTTTGAGGACCTACGGCGCGATCTGCTCCGGGACCAGCGACTGGCGTCGATGGTCCACCTCGGTCGCGGCGTCTTCGGATCTGACTTCGGCTCGGTCGCGTTCATCGTGGTCAACGCCGGGGGCAACGGAGGTCGCGCCGTCTACCGGCGTCTATTCGAGCAACACGTGGACGTCCGACCGGTGGCCACCATCGAGGCGCTCTTCCTCAACCGCGACTACAACCGCTTCGAGGTGGCACAGTCCGACTTTGCGGCGATCCCGGGCTCTCCGATCGTCTACTGGCTTAGTGAAAAGATGCGTTCGACACTCGCTGGCGCGCGTACGCTCAGCACATTGAGTCCTCCACGCCAAGGGCTGTCAACAGGCGACAATAGCGCCTTCACTCGGCTGTGGTGGGAGCCCGCGGCCCAGAAGGTCCTGCTGAGCGCAGCGAGTTCATCCGAGGTGCGGCACGGAGAAGTCAAATGGGTTCCGTACAATAAGGGTGGCGAGTTCCGCAAGTGGTATGGGAATCAGGAGTATCTCGTCGATTGGGCTCAGGACGGGGCGGCAATTCGGAGGTTGGGGCGTGGTGCTGTGCGAAATGAAGACACGTACTTCAGAGCATCGGTGTCTTGGACGAATGTCAGTTCTGGTGCGCCAGCGTTTCGTTGCTACCCCGAAGGATTCATTGCTTCCGCAAGCACCGGGGACGGGGTCTTCCCGGCAACACCTCAGGACATAAGTCTCTTGGCTGGCATCTTGAACTCGACCGTATCACTGGCACTGCTCGCAGCCGTTGCTCCTGGATTGACGTTTAACGTTGGTAGTATTTCGGGACTGCCCCTGCCTGAATCTCGGTCCAAGAACTCCCTGTTCGAGCGGGTCGAACGCCTCATCGCGACTTCAAGGGAGGACTGGGACGCTATCGAAACATCATGGAACTTTGCGACGAATCCGCTCGTTGACGTTGCCAGGTAAGCAGCCCGGCTCCTTATCTCTCACGTGAAAGCGCGACTAGTGGGTTCTCGGCAAAACTTCGCGAGGTCTCATCCGAGCCCCAATCATACTCTGATATGGAAACAAGCGCCCTTGCTCTTTCTACGATCTCTCCGTCAGCACCGGACGGTGCAATTGGAAGGCTTAGAACATGCCCGACTTCGTAGTTCATCGTTGGCGACAACACGTGCAGTAGGGCGAGCGCGAGCGTCGAGTTCAGGACTGCGATCTGCATCAACATGGAATCACCAGAGGTCATCAATGCCTTGCTGCCGCTGCCGAAGGTGCATCCTTCCGGTATGGCCCTAAACGACGGCGGTCCACTCGTTAGCCTGGTTCTTTCATCGGTGAATTCGACTCGCCGACCCTGATGCATGAAGAAAGGTGCTCTCACCTGCGATAATCGTTCTTGCGACAGTCCGATTACGTCAGAGCGAGGGAGCACCTTTCTGGTGAGT
>NZ_JBPSDN010000053.1:0-18645 GCF_052036135.1 Gordonia marina | reverse complement strand
ACCGGACCCGCTCCCGACGGGAGCTCCTCACAACTTCGCCCGAACCGGGCGAACAGCAGTAACCAACCATCAAAGGGGGTCAGGTTTCAGACGTCGATAGGGGGTCAGATTTCACCCGCCGTTGACAACGACACCGCGAACACACCAACCGCCAACTGATCCGATTGAGTATCAACGAATTTCGGCGTTTGTTCTGCGCACTCGTACTCACCCCACTGCACGCCGTCGACCGCATCCTCGACTGGACCCTGTGGCGCCGACGTCACCAGAAACGCGCCCAACAATGCCACCAAAACCGCAGGTCACAACAACAATAAACCCGATCTACGGCTGTAGTAGTAGGCCCCTCGCCCGATCGGCCGACCCCACCCACCGGCCGAACCGACCCCCGCCCACCGGCCGAACCGACCCCACCCGACGGTCGAGCCGCTGCGAGCCCCAAGGGCGAGCAGCGAGTCGAGCCCCCGTGCGATGCGCTGGAAAGCGTTGCGAGCGTTCCAGCCTCACCTGGCGGAGGCCTCGATACGGCTCGTCGCTAGCGCTCCTCACCTACTCGACCAGCGGGAAAACGCGGCCCCCAGCGGGAGGTAGGGCCCCTCTCAACTACTCGACCAGCGCCGAAGCCTCCGAAAGGTCAAGCAAGATCGGAGTATTCGACGGCCGCCAAGGCGATGTGCACATAGTCGCGGGCCGTCTCGGCCGGGGTCCGGGGACCGTCGGGGCGGTACCAGCCGGCGATTCCCTGACACATCGACAGGATCGCGCGACGCGCCGAGTCGGGCACCCTGGTGGCGAAAACACCGGCGCGGCAACCATCTTCGATCGCCTCACGCAGCTGCTGATCGATGGTGTCGCGATGTTCGCGATACCACCGACTGTTGTCTTCGGTGAGTGAACGGTGCTCCGAGTCGAGGAAGGCCAGATCGCGATAGTTGGCCATGTACAACGCGATCGCCTCCACCATCGCCGACAGCCGCCGGACCGGGTCGGTCCCGGCCTCGACGAGTGCGGCGTCCACGTGGGCGCTCACGGTGGCCATGGCGTGATCGAACAACGCGACGAGGATGGCCTGCTTGTTGTCGTAGTGGTAGTACAGCGCGGGGACGGTCACCCCCACCGCCGCGGCGATCGTCCGGACGCTGGTCGCGTCGTAGCCGTGCTCGACGATCTCGGTGAGCGCGACGTCGAGGATCTTCGGGAGGTTCAGCGGCGGGTAGTGCCGCCAGTCATCGAAGGCGGGCGCCACGGCCGCCACGGCGTCGCTCATCGCACCTCCCCGCGTCATCGACTGCTGGGGAGTTGCACTCGCAACTCCCACCTGCGCGGAATGCATTGTACGCAGGTGGGAGTTGAGCGTGCGGGAGGCGAGGGTCAGCGTGCGGGCGCTCCGACAGGCACGTTCGCGACGCCGATCTCGGCGACCTCGTCAACACCGCCGATCTCGCCGACCTCGTCAACGCCGGCGTCCACGGAGATCTCGTCGATCTGCTCCTCGAGGGCGCTGGTCATCTTCAGGGCGACCTCCTTGATGAACAGCACCGCGACCAGGCTGATCGCCGCCATCACGGCCGACACCAGGAAGATCCGGGCGGTGCCGTCGCCGTAGGCGCCGCGCACGATCTCGGCGATCGGGCCGGGCAGTTCGTTCAGGTTGGACAGTCCGGCTGTCCCGCCGCCGGTTCCCGCGCTGATGCCGAGTGCGCCCAGCCCCTTCGCGATCAGGTCGGTGACGTGGTTGGACAGCACCGCACCGAGGACGGACACACCTGCGGCACCTCCGAGTGAGCGGAAGAAGGTGATGGTCGAGGTGGCCGCACCCAGTTCGGTGGGCTTGACGTTGTTCTGCACGGCCAGCACCAGGTTCTGCATGCTCATGCCCATGCCGACGCCGAGCACGAACAGGTAGGCACCGACGAGCACCATGTCGGTGT
Organism: Gordonia marina; assembly: GCF_052036135.1. NCBI lineage: Bacteria > Bacillati > Actinomycetota > Actinomycetes > Mycobacteriales > Gordoniaceae > Gordonia > Gordonia marina. The sequence goes on along the minus strand of NZ_JBPSDN010000053.1, from coordinate 16,714 downwards.
GCGCTCCGATGGTCGACAGCAGACCGAATCCGACGGTCATCAGCGCGGCACCGGCGACGATGAAGCCCTTCCAGCGACCGAAGCGGGTGATCAACGTGCCCGACACGGTTGCCGACACCATCGATCCGACGATCATCGGCAGCATCAGCAGGCCGGCGATGGTCGGCGAGTAGCCGCGGGCGATCTGGAAGTACTGGCCGAGGAAGACCGCGCTGCCGAACAGCGCGACGCCGACGGCGATGCTGGCGACGGTCGCCAGTGCGATGGTGCGGTCGCGGAACAGGCGCAGCGGGATGATCGGGTCCTTGGCCTTCGACTCGACGAACACGGCCACCGCGAGCAGGATCGCACCGAGCGCGACCAGACCGAACGACATGCCGGAAACCCAGTCGAAGTTCTTGCCGGCCAGGGTGACCCAGATCAGCAGCGTGCTGACGCCGGCGGCGATCAGCGCGGCTCCGGTGTAGTCGATGGTGACGTCGCGCCGGATCACCGGCAGGTTCAGCGTCCGCTGGATCACCAGCAGGGCGATCACCGCGAGCGGGACGCACACGTAGAAGGTCCAGCGCCAGCCGAGCCAGCTGGTGTCGACGATGACTCCGCCGATCAGTGGGCCGGCGACGGTGGCCAGCGACATCACCGCGGCGATCGGACCCTGGTAGCGGCCACGTTCACGCGGGCTGAACATCGACGCGATCACGATCACGACCAGCGCCTGCAGACCACCCAGGCCCAGACCCTGGACCACACGGAAACCGATGAGCATGCCCACCGATTGCGACAGTCCGGCCAGGACCGAGCCGATGACGAAGACCGTCAACGCCGCCTGGACCAGCAGTTTCTTGCTGATCAGGTCGGACAGCTTGCCCCACAGCGGGGTGGTGGCCGTCGACGCCAGCAAGGTGGCGGTGACGACCCAGGTGTACTGATCCTGCGTGCCGTGCAGATCGGTGATGATCGTCGGCAGCGCGTTGGACACGATGGTCGATGACAGGAATGCGACGAACATTCCCAGCAGCAGCCCGACGAGCGCTTCGAGGCGCTGACGGTGCGTCATCGGCGACGACGCCTCGGCGACGTGTGAGTCGCTCTGCGACACAGTCGAACTCATGCGAAAACCTCCCTGGAATTCGGTCAGTTCCCTCCACCGCGTGGGTGCAGGAAGAAGAGTGAGTGCGCGCGGCGACGACGCCGGCGCAACGGGTGAACCCGGTCGGGCACACCAATTAGTTGAGTAGTGCAACTTTATACCCGATAGATGCAACATGCAACTATCTGTCGCTATTCCCCGCCTCGTCGAGCCGGGGCACCGAATCGGCGAGCGGCGTCGTCAGTCGCTGCTGGTCTCGAGGCGCCGAAGCAGTTCGGTGAGAGTGCGGATGTCGTCCGGGTCCCATTTCGACAGACGCGCCCGCCACTCGGCCACCGCCGACGCGACGACGGCGTCGACACGCTGCCGGCCGACCTCGGTCAGCGAGACGACGCGGGCCCGGGCATCGTCGGGATCGGGATGGCGTTCCACCAAACCCAGTCGCACCACGGCGTCGACCTGCCGCGTGACCGTCGACTTGTCGAGCTCCAGGGCCGCCACCAGCTGCGACATCGGCATGGAATCGTGCCGCGCCAGGATCGTGAACAGCGGATACGACGACGGATCGAGTGCCGGGTCGATCGCATGGGCGCGCAGCCGGGCCCGACTGCGACCCTGACGCCACATGTCGGCCAGCGCGTCCTCCAACCGCGTGATCGGGTCCGCCGCCGTCCGCACGGATTCGGCTGCTCCCGACTCGCGATCGATACCGTCGCCACTCACGGGAAACAGACTAGCCATGCGCGTGCCGGTGTCATCCGTCGGCGACGCCCGACACCCGTTTGAGTACACTTCACTATGGGAAATACCCTTCGATGACACTGTTCGGGGCCGGTTGTCAGATGTGCGCTGGGGAGGGCTGCACATGTGGATACGCAGTTCTGTCACCTCTGAATCGTCGGGCGGCGCCGCCGTACCGTCACCCGCACCTGAACCCGAGGGGGTCGACCGCGAGCACGCGTTCTTGCACGCGCGCCACGCACTGCAGAGTGCGGGCGGCCGCGAGACCACGGTCCGCTACGGAATCGCCGCACTCACCTTGATGTTCGGCGTGCTGGGTGCGGTGAGCATGTTCACGCCGGACGGTTCGGCGGGGTCACCGCCGCGCATGATCGCCATGGCGATCATCGCCACGTCGACCGTGCCGTTCGCCGTGCTCGTCAGCCAGATGAGCCTGGCCACGGCATGGTGGAGCAAGACCGGACGGCTGAGTGGCATGAACAACAGTTTCGCCATCTACGCCGACGTCGGTCTGGCGTCAGCGCTCGCGACATTTCAGAGTCCCGTCCTCGTCCTCGCCGCCTCGTCGCTGTTCGGCGTCGTCGGCGGGTATGTCGCGAATTTCGTGCACCTGCGCATCGTCATCGTCCACATGGTGTTCAGCACCACCACCATCGTCACCACGGCAGCCTTCGCGGTGGCACAGGGTGTCGGTGTCGCCACCGCGGGCTACCTCGCGCTGGTGGCGCTCACCTCGGCCAACGGCCTGGTGCTACTGCTGCGCAACTACTCGCTGTCCTTCAAGCGCGCGCTGCAGATCCAACTCGACTACACGACCACCGATCCGCTGACCGGCGTCCTCAACCGGCGCGGATTCACCGCCGCGATGGCGGGTGTGGCCGCGCGGCCCGGCCGACCGTTCGCGGTGGTGATGATCGACATCGACCACTACAAGTCGATCAACGACCGCTACGGCCACGCGGTCGGTGACGCCGTACTCACCCGGCTCGCGCAGCGCATCCGATCGACCGCCGGACCCGACGCCGTCGTCGGCCGCCTCGGCGGGGACGAGTTCGCCATCGCCGCCCAACTGGGTCACGATGCGCTGGAGCGGATGGCCCGCCGCCTCAGTGTTCCGGCCTCGGGTCTGGTGGGCGGACGCATCGTGACGATGAGCGTCGGCGCCGTCTGCGTCGATCCGCTTCCTCCGATCCCGCGCGGTGAAGCGGATTCCTTCCTCGCGGAGTACCTCAACCAGGCCGACACCGCTCTGCTTTCGGCCAAAAATGCCGGCCGCAACACCTACGTCGTCGTCACCGCCGATACCGAGCAGGCATCGGAGACCGCGTGAGTGCGCGACAGGACTGACACGGCGTGCACTGGCGTGCAGCCGATCAGAAAAGTGGTTGGTGCACAGTCCTTTTGGCGTCGACCGCGGTTCACGGCCATCCTCGGCGAATCCGATCGTGGTTACGGTGGACCTACCGGCCGCACAACGCGGCGATCACGAACCCAGGAGGATGCGATGACGGGCACCGTGCTGTTCATCATGACCGGCGCCGACCACTGGACACTCAACGACGGCAGTCGGCACGCGACCGGGTTCTGGGCCGAGGAGGCGGTCGCGCCCCTCGAGGTGCTGCGCGCGGCGGGTTATCGGGTCACCGTGGCCACACCCGGTGGTGTGCGGCCACCGGTTGACGAGGCCAGTCTCGACGCCGGCACCGTCGGGTCCGCCGAGAAGGCCGATCATCTGCGCGAGGTGGTCGAGACCGCCCCAGAGTTCCAGTCCCCGATCGCGCTGTCCGACGTTGATCTCGCCGACTACGACGCCATCTTCGTGCCCGGCGGCCACGGCCCGATGGAGGATCTCGCCGTCGATCCCGATGCCGGAGCGGTCCTGACGGCCGCCGACCGGGCGGGCACACCGCTGGCCATCGTCTGCCACGGCCCGGCGATCCTGCTCTCGGCCACCACCGAGGACGGGACCAACGTCTTCACCGGACGGACCGTCACCGGTTTCAGCGACGCGGAGGAGGAACAGGGCGGACTTGCCGACATGGCGCCGTGGCTGCTGCAAGATCGCCTCACCGAGGCCGGTCTGCACGTCACGGTCGGTGCGCCGTGGTCGGTGCACCTCGAGTCCGACGGCAACCTGCTGACCGGGCAGAATCCGGCATCCTCCGAACCGCTCGCGCACGCCCTGCTCGGTCGGCTGGAGACGCCCGGCGACAACCGCTGACCGACCAATATTCATCAACTGATGACTTTTGTGGGCGTGGGGCCTACTCTCGAGCCATGCGCGCAATGATCCTCAAAGAGTTCCGCGAACTCCGGCGTGATCCGCGAACGCTGGCCATGCTGATCGCACTGCCACTGTTGCTGCTGATCATCTTCGGTTATGCCGCAAACTACTTCGTCGGCTCGACGGAAACGGCGGTCGTCGGTCCACAGGCCCAGCAGGCGGCGTCGGCCCTGCCGTCCTACTTCGACGTCACCGTCATCGAACCCGGCGACAATCGTCAGGATGCGGTGAACCTGTTGAGGGAGAACAAGGTTGACGTCGCCCTCGTCACCGGCCAGACCCCCACCCTGGCCTTGGTCGACGGTTCCAACCTGTTCTCGGCCCAGTCCACCGTGGCGGTCCTCAACAAGGCCGGCGCCGCGGTGAGCACCGACGTGCTGTTCAACCCGAACCTCAAGACGTCCTGGGTGATGGTGCCGGCGCTGATCGGTCTGATCCTCACCTTCATCGGCACCATCATCACCAGCATCGGCCTGGTCCGCGAACGTGAAGCGGGCACGCTGGAACAGTTGGCGGTGATGCCCATCAAACCCAGTCAGGTGATCCTGGGCAAGATCGCCCCGTACTTCCTGCTCGCCGCGATCGACATGGCCATCGTGACCCTGCTGGGCATGTGGCTGTTCGGAGTGCCGTTCAACGGCAACGTCTTCGCGTTCATCCTCGGCAGCGGCATCTTCCTGTTCGTCGTCCTCGGCCTCGGCGTGTTCATATCGACGGTGTCGCAGACCACCGGCCAGGCCATCCAGACCGCGTTCATGTTCATGATGCCGCAGATCTTGTTGTCGGGCATGATCTTTCCACTTGACGCGATGGCGGCGGGGGTGCGCTGGATCGGCTACCTCCTGCCGTTGACGTACTTCAACATGATCGCTCAGGGCATCATGCTGCGCGGCGCTCCGATCACCTCACTCTGGCTACCGTTCCTGGTGCTGGCGGTGATGGCGGTCATCGTGTTCACCGGTGCGACATTGCGGTTCCGGCGTGACCTCGCCCCCAACGCCCCGAAGACCCGACCGACCGACGCCCCGGCCGAGGATGCCTCATGATCGCCTCTGCCACATCGGTTTCCGTGCAGTTCGGCGACACCGTCGCCCTCGACGAGGTGACCGTCGAACTGCGCCCCGGCACCGTGGTCGCAGTGGTCGGCGGCGACGGCGCCGGCAAGACCACGCTGCTGCGCACGTTCGCCCGTGAGGTCATCCCCTCGTCCGGACGGGTGATCGCCCCGGACAAGGCCACCATGGGCTTTCTGCCGGCCGGCCCGGGCAGCTGGAGTGCCCTGACCGTCCGGCAGAACCTCGATTTCGTCGGCGGCATCTACGGGCTGTCCGGCGAGGCGCTGACCGAACGCCGCGAGGAGATGATCACCCGCGCCGGGCTCGGTGTCGCCGCTGATCGCCCCGCCTCGGCACTGTCCGGCGGAATGCGCCGCAAACTCGCCGCGTCGATGGCGATGATCCACCGGCCGCAGCTGATCATCCTCGACGAACCCAGCACCGGGGTCGACCCGGTGAGCCGAATCGACCTGTGGCGGATGATCTCCGAGAGCGCTGCCGACGGCGCCGCGGTCATCATGTCGACCACCTACCTCGACGAGGCCGAACGCGCCGGGGAACTCCTCGTCCTCGACGGTGGCCGCACCCTCGCGCAGGGTTCGTATGACGATGTGCGTGCCGGTTTCGCCGGCACCGTCACCACCGCACCGCAGCCCGCGCGTGGTGAATGGTCGTGGCGCCGCGGGCACGACCGCCACGAATACTGGCCTCCCGGAACGGCACCCACCGACCCCGGGCAGCGAACCGCCATCACCCCGGACCTCGAGGACATCGTCATCTCCCTGTCGCTGGAACGACAACTACCGTCCGGGGCGAGCACATGAGCGAGCGCCCCGTCATCCGTGCCACCGCGGTGACCAAGAGATTCGGTGACTTCACCGCCGTCGATGCCGTCACCATGGACGTCCGGCCTGGTGAGGTCGTCGGGCTCCTCGGCGCCAATGGTGCCGGCAAGACCACCCTGATCCGCATCCTGCTCGGCCTGCTGCGGCCCAGCGAGGGCAATGCCACCCTGTTCGACGGCCCGCCCGACCGCCGGCGCCGCGCCCGGTTGGGTTATGTCCCACAGAATCTCGGCCTCTACCGCGACCTGACGGTGGCCGAGAACATCGACTTCTCCACCGGCGCCTATGGCGTGCCGACGCCCACGCTGCCCGATGACCTCGCATCCCATGCCCGGACCCTCGTCGGTGACCTTCCGTTGGGCGCGCAACGACGCATCGCGTTCCTCGTCGCGCTCGCCCACTCTCCCGACGCCCTGGTTCTCGATGAGCCGACCTCCGGTGTGGATGCACTGTCCCGCGCCCGGCTGTGGGACACCATCCGCGGTGAATCCGACAAGGGCACCGGCGTTCTCGTCACCACGCACTACATGGAGGAGGCGCAGGAATGCGACCGGTTGCTGCTGATGTCGGCGGGCACCCTCGTCGCGCACGGCAGCGAGGCCGACATCATCGGTGACACCCGCGCGGTGTCGGTGAGCACCGACGACTGGCAGCAGGCCTTCGCCGTCCTCAACTCGGCCCACGTGCCGGTCATCCTGTCCGGCAGGGCGATTCGTGTCGCCGATACCGACCCGGATGACCTCCATCAGATCCTCGATCAGGCGGGGATACCCGCCACCATCACGCCCGTGCCGGCCACGATCGAGGAGAAGATGCTCGTTCTCGCCCGGAACACGTGAGAACGATGAGCACACGATCACGAGGCCGACCACGCCTGGATTCTGCGCGGCCGGAGACGCGGACGGCGATCCTCACCGCGGCCCGCGAGATCTTCGCCGAGCGAGGGTTCGAACGAACCACCATGCGGGCCATCGCCTCTCGGGCCGGTGTCGATGCCGCATTGATCCACCACTACTTCGGCACCAAGGACAACCTGACGGTCGAGGCACTGCGCCCGGACATCGATCCGACCGCCGTCTTCCGCGGGCTCACCGTCGACACCCCGGGTCTGGGCACCGAGTTCGTGACGCGGGTACTGACCGTCTGGGAGAGCGACTCCCCGCAACGCGAACGCGGTATCGCACTGCTGCGGATCGCCGTCACCCATGATCAGGTGGCCGAACGGATGCGCACCTTCTTCTTCGGACTGGCCCGACACGTGCTCGGCGACATGGCCGCCGAGGACGACCGAGACCTCCGGATCGCGTTGATCGCCAGTCACATTCTCGGCATCCTGATGATGCGCTACGTGCTCCGCCTCCCGGAGATCGCCGACGCCGACATCGCCACGCTGGCCGGACGGGTCGGACCGGTGATCGAGCAGTACCTGACGGGACCGCCCGGATCACCGGTCGAGTGACCGCACGTTCAGTCGTTCACCAGTTCCTTTGTGGCCGAGGCGGTCGTGTCATCGGTGGCGTCGTCGGCGGGCTTCCGGCTGCGCAGTACGCCGATCGCGATGGCGATCACCCCGAGTACCAGCAGGACCAGCGGCACGACCACCGACAGCAGCGTCAGCTTCTGCGCGGCCGACTCGGCCTTGGTCACCGCAGCGGCCACGCTGTCGAGGGTCAGGTTCGCCTTCACCGCGAGCACCGGCAGCAGCGGAACCGCTTGACCGTTCACCATGACGGTGGCCAGGATCTGTTGGTCGATCGAGGAATTCAGCGGTGCACCCGTCGTCGCATCGGCATCGAGGACGATCTTCGACGACGCGGTGTAGGCGAGCGGCACGGTGTCCGGCAGGGTCGGCAGCGCGGCGGAGATCGCCTGCCCCTGCTCGGCAGGCAACGTGGCGACGAGACCGGCGATCAACGCCTTGGGCAGGGCCGGCGGAAGCGACTTCAGCGTGTCCTGATTCTGCAGCGCCCCTGAGGCATTCACCTCGTACCGGAGGACGTCACGATCGTTGACGGTTCCCTCACCGAGGTACGTCAGCGGCGCCGCGGCCTGCAGATCGGGCACGTAAAAGCTGTAGTTCTGCGGCTTCGGGTGCAGCGGCAGCGTGAAGATCAGTCCTGATGCCGCGGTGGCGCCGCTACCACTGGGCGGCTGGTCGGTCGCCTCCATCGTGGTCCGATCGATGGCGTAGGTGATCGACGACGGCTTCTGGAGGCCACCCGGTCCCTTCAGCAGGGAACTCCGCTCGGTGATGGCCAGGCCCTCCTGCTCGCCGGTGACCTGCACTCGTTGATCCAGGGTGATCGGGACGTCCTTCGCGACGGCGTTCGCGAGGTCGCCGGAGGCCATCGCGGCCGAGTTGAGCATCGTCGCGGTGCCCGAGTAGGTGGCCGTCGTGTCGACATCGGTGGGCAACTTACTCAGCGCCGGGGTGATGGCGAACCGCGTGACCGCGGACAACACGAGCAAAAGCAACCCGATGACGATGAGAACAACCGAGGATCGGCGAAGTCCTGACATGAACACTCTCCAGGTGATGAAGGAACTGACCAGCCGACTTCACCAGAGTGGGCTGGGTCACATCCAGGCTGTCGGCACATCGTGTGGCACCGCATAACGGACACCCCGCCGGAGTGGGCCGCGTCACATCCGCGCGGTACCGTCATCGCATCAGCGACGAAAGACGGGTGATCGCATGACGCGGTTTGCACCATCCGCAGGTGCGCCGACAGCCGAGTCGGCGGCAGCCAAGCCTGGACGACCGGGGTTGACGGGCTCGGCGGGACTGCGTGTCGCCGAGGCCACCGCCCTGACCCCGGCGCCCCCGGAACTGCTCCGCCATGCCGCACGTCTGGCCACGACCCACGTGTCGTCCCTCGCCGACAGGGCACTGGCCCGCATCCGCGCCGAGGTTCCGCACTACGGCACCCTGATCGACAATTCCCGCGACTTCGAGTCGGCGATCTACACGACGGTCGAGGTCGCGGTGTGGTCGCTGGCCGATCCCGACCGCAGCACCGATTCGGCACGACACGCCTGGGACATCGGACGCCGACACGCCCGCGCCGGCATCCCGCTGCCCGTGGTGTCGCAGGGCTTCCGGATCGGCGCCGCGGTGGTGTGGGACCGACTGGTGGAGCTGATCTCGGCCGAACGGCCCGAACTCGTGCCGGTCCTCGCGCGATGCGCGAACGAGTACTGGCAGTTCTGTGAACGGGACCAGCGCCTGATGATGGAGGCCTACCGACTTGTCGTCGACGGCGACGTGACGCACATCGAACGCAAGCTCTTACCGGTGTTGCGTATGCTGCTGCGTGGCCACGCCGACAACGTCGATTGCGAGAGCGCGGCCGTCGCGCTCGACGTTCCGCATGACGGACGCTACGTCGTCGCCCGAATCTCGGACCGGCGCAACGATTTCTCTGTCAACGACGGTTTCAGTGTCGACGATGGCCCGATCCGCGACGAGATCGGCGAGGTGACCATCTTCCGCTGTCGTCAGCGACACGGCATGACGCTGGTGGTCCATCTCGGTGACCGTTCCCTTCACGAGGTGAAAGCCGTGCTGGCCGAACGGTTTCCGAATGCCGGCATCGGTATCAGCCCGGTGGTCGGCGGCCTGTCGGCACTCGGTCAGGCCAACCAGCACGCCGGTCTCGCCGAACGTATCGGCGCGGGCCGCGCCGGAATGACCGTACTGTCCGACCGCATTCCCGAAGCGCTCCTGCTGGCTCGCCCCGATCTGGCATCGGTTCATCTCAGCGACGTGCTCGGCCCGGTCCTCGACCTCGACGCCACCGAGCGGGACACCCTGCTGCACACCATGCAGACGTGGATGGATGTCGGCGGGTCCACCGCCCAGGCCGCCAAAGCCCTGTTCTGCCACACCAACACGGTGCTCAATCGTCTGCGACGATTCGAGCGTCTCACCGGCCGTCACCTCGAGTCGCCCGGGGATCTCGTCGACGTGGCGCTGGCGCTGCGCGCGTATCGGTTGATGGGGTGAGGGGTAAGACGCCTGCGCGGCACCTGCTCAACCTTCATCGTGATACCCGATGGCGACGATCTGTCCGTCGACCACCTCACCGAGGTAGATCGGCGGAGTGATGAGGCGACGGCCGCCCTCGCGTGCGATCGCCGATCCCGACTCGACGACAGCGAGAAAGTCCGCGGCCGTCGGTCCGTCGCCTCGCCGGGACGCCCGCGCATAGGCGACGATCGCTTCATACGTCGTCTCGGTGACCGAACTGGCCGGTGGCACAAGCAGACCGGCGCGTTCCCGGTATCGCCGGATGAGTGATCGGTTGGCGTCGCTGTCGAGACTTTCGAAGTAGGCGAATGCGGTGTGCAACCCGGCGGCCGCCTCGTCGCCGATGAGTTGCAGGCTTGCCTCGTCCAGCACCAGTGCGAATGTTCTTGTCGCACGGTGGAGTTCGCTCTTCCAGAAGGAACGTTGGAACGCCACCTCGTCGTGGCCGACGAGGGTGGTGAGCACGAGCTCGGCACGCGAGAGGCGAATCCGGTCGATCACCTTCTCGAAATCGGTGGTCCCGAGGTCGACGAATGCCTCCCCCACCACCGAGCCGCCGGTTTCCGACACCACCCGACGGGCCGACATGTGCGCCCCGAACGACCACGAATAGCGTTGTCCGACAGAGAACCAGCGTGACGCCCCGGTGTCGGACATGAGGTGCGGAACACCCACCCGGAGTTGACCCATCGGACGTTCACCGAGCCGGATCACGTTCTCGCGGTTCGCACCTCCCTCGTTCAGGACTGTGTGGATCAGCAGCACACCGGTGCCTTGCAGGGCATTGGCCACCGCATTGAACGTCGCCGACGTCACGCATGCGAACACCGCCCGGCAGCCCTCGCGGACCAGACGCAACGCCTCTGCGACCCCCGACCATGATCGGGAGGCGTCGTCGCCGACACGGAGTTCGACCCGTTTGCCTCCGATGCCGCCGTCGTCATTGATCTCGTCGACCGCCATCTCGGCCAGGGTCTGCGTGGCCTGGGCGAACACCGCGGCGGAACCGGACTTGCTGAGAAGAAGACCGATCCGGTGCACGGACGGATGCGGCGGTGACGGAGGATCGAATCCGCGGCGGCGCACCAGCCAGTCGATGCCGTCATGGTCGACCTCGGATGCGAGCGTGACGCGGGTACCGTCACCCTCCCGATGGAAGCGGATCGTCAACCGTCCCGGCCAGGGTTGCTGGTGCACGATCACGACCCGTTGCGCGGGCCGGATCGACATGACACGTCCGAGGAGGGTGATGTCGGACTGGTCGGTGGCGTCCGAGCGCATGGGCAGGGGGATCGCAATGGCAGCACCCACTGCGAGTTCGGCACACTCCGCCCCGAGGAGGCGCCCGTCGGCGAACATCTGGAAGGCACGGGCGGGGTGGACGCCGACGTAGGTCTGGGCGGTTACCGAGACCGTCGACATCGATCCACCTCTGTCGGTCCGGTGACCGGTCAGGCGGTCCGGCCCGACGCAGACGAGTCGTCGGCGTCGGGCAGTTCACCGGCCGTCGACTCCGGTGCCGTGGCGAGCGCACCGTTGAGCAGACTCTGCAAGAACTCGAGCGCATCGCGGGCCGGTCCGGACGGGTCGATGGAGAAGTAGCGGTGCCGACCCTCGCGGCGCTCCACCACCATGCCGGACAGTCGCAGCGCCTTCAGGTGCGTCGAGACGGTGGTCCGTCCCACGGAGGTGATGCGATCGCTGATGAATCCGGCGCTGCACTCACCGTTTTCGGCAAGGACGTCGAGGATCTGGCGACGTACCTGGTCGGCCAGGACGGCGAATGCCGACTCCTCGTTGTCCTGCACCTTCAACCTCCACGATCAGGCGGGCTGTCGCGTTCTCCATCGAACTCTTCTGTGTACTCTAACGGGTCGCCCACGGACGGCGGATCACACTGCCGCCCGACCGGTCTGCGCGACCGGGCTGATCACCGCATCGCCGTGCCCGGCACCGAGCGGGTCGGGCCACGTGCTCCACACGTCGGGACCCAGTCTGATCTCGTCCATGGTCAGCAGGCATTCATCGAGCCGCTCGACCAGCAGTCTCTTGTCGATGTCCTGTCCGATGAAGACCAACTCCTGGCGGCAATCACCAGCCGGCTCCTCCCATTTGTCGAGGATGCCTTTCCGGCGGTAGTCGTCGGTCGGCCACGCGACCTCGGGGAGGAACCGCCACCATCTGCCGACGTAGCCGTGCCGGATTCGGTGCCCGGCCTGGGAGATGCTTCCGATCTCGGAGAATCGCGCCGCATTCCAGAAGTACCCTTTGGCGCGCAACAGATTCCCGTTGTCCCATTCCGTGACGAGAAAGTCGTGGAGCCGTTGCGGATGGAACGGCGAACGCTGGCGATAGACCACGGAACCGATTCCGTACTCCTCGGTTTCGGGCGTGTGCTGACCTTCGAGTTCCTGCAGCCAGCCCGGTGCGGTCGCCGCCTTCTCGAGGGAGAACAGGCCGGTGTCCATGATGGCGTCGAGCGGGGCGTCACCATGCATCATCGTCAGGACGTCCGCGGAGGCGTTGAGCGTTCGCAACACACCGACGACCTCGGCGAGCTGACGTTCGTCGATGAGATCGGTCTTGCTGATGAGAATGACGTCGGCGAACTCGATCTGGTCGACGAGGAGGTCGGCGATGCCGCGCTGATCTTCGGGAGCGTCGGCGGTGACCGCCCCTCCCGTCCGGTAGTCGTGCAGAAAGCTGCTGCCGTCCACGACGGTCACCATCGTGTCGAGGCGTGCGATGTCGGCGAGCGCCCCGCCGGCAGGGTCGATGAAGGTGAAAGTCTCTGCGACGGGCAGGGGTTCGGAGATTCCGGATGATTCGATGAGAAGGTAGTCGAAGCGTCCCGCGGCGGCGAGCACACTGATCTCGGCGAGCAGGTCGGCCCGCAGCGTGCAGCAGATGCAGCCGTTGGTCATCTCGACCAGACGTTCCTCCGATCGACTCAGGGTGACCTCCCGTTCGATCTCGGCACCGTCGATGTTGACCTCGCTCATGTCGTTGACGATGACGGCGACCCGACGGTTGTCGCGGTTACGCAGGATCTGGTTGAGGAGTGTGGTCTTACCGGCGCCGAGGAAGCCGGACAGGACTGTCACCGGAAGTCTGTTGTCGGTCATGGGTTCATCGACCTCTCGTGATGCAGGGCTGGCTCATTGACGAGTCGAGGATCAGGCGGAAGGGAAAGGGCTGCGCGGGTGGCGGATACCTCGATGGCACGCTTCCGGGGGTATCCGCCACCCATTGCGGGTCTGTCAGGCGGCGGGCTCGAGGTATCCCTCGAAGAGATCGACCATGACGCTGGCTGCGTCGGTGTCGTCACCGAAGAGTTCCTCGCCGGTGAATTCGACGTGGTAGGTCGGTTCGGCTCCGCCGTCGGTGCGGCCATGGCCGATCGCGTCGGGGAACGGCCACTTGTCGGCGGTGCGGTGCCGGACGATGCCGGTGCGACCGCGGCAGAAGGCCGGCATGCGGATGTGCCCGGCGAAGTATTCGTCCCGGACGCGGACCGTGTCACCGACGTTGTACACGTGGTTGTCGGTGCGGGCGGGGCGACCCTGCGACGTGGCCGGCAGCGACAGCGGGAATGGTCCGCCCGCAAAGGATTCGAGTTCCTCCTGGGTCAGGACCCCGGTCTCGACCATCAGTGTCGCGACCCCGATGGCGTAACGCTCGTAGTAGGGCGTGACCAGGTAGTGAACGGGCGCGATGCGTTCGACGACGTGGCGCACCTCGTCGACGCTGAACTTGCCGAGTTCGGCGACGCCGAGGAAGAAGAGGCTGTAGGGCAGGTGTTCCCAGTCGGCGTGGAAGGTCTCCGGGCTCGGCAACCCGTGGTCGTATTCGTTGATCGTGTGGTCGACCGGGCCGAAGCCCTGTTTGCCGCCCAGATCGTGCACTCCATCCATGATGGTGTCCTTTCTGATGTTTCGGATCTGATCGTTTGGAGGTGGGAGGTGTCAGGGCACCGTGGGCAGGGCCACGCCGATCAGGCAATCCTTGGTGACGATCGCCTGGAGCTGTTCGGCGGTCCAGCCCTCCGTGCCCGCCGGGCGCATCGGCAGGACGAGATAACGGGTTTCGGCCGTGGTGTCGACGACGCGGATCTTCATGTCGTCGGGCAGGGTGGTACCCAGCTCGGCGAGAACGGTGCGTGGCTCGCGGACCACGCGGGCACGATACTCGAAGCTCTTGTACCAGGTCGGCGGCAGACCGAGGATCGGCCAGGCGGTGCAGGAACACAGGGAGCACACGATGACGTTCTTGAGGTCGGGTGTGTCCTCGAGCGCCACGATGTACTCGCCCTGCGGGCCGAGCCAGCCGTACTGGGCGACGGCGGCGGTTCCGTCGGTGAGCAGCAGTTCGCGGAACTCCGGGTCGGTCCACGCGCGCGCCACCAGCTCTGCGCCTTTGCGTGGAGTGAAGTCCTCTTCGAAGGTCTTCTTCCAGGTTTCCACATACCCTTCGGGGACAAGACCTTTGGACTTCAGCGCCTCGTAGAGCGCCCAGGCCCGATCGCCGGCCGGCGCCTGCTCGGGCACTCCGGGGGCGTGGGTGACCGCTGGGCTGTGATCGATCGTTGTGGACATGGTGGACCTTTCCTTGTTGGGCTGAACTGTTATGGCGAAATGTGGGCTGTGCCGAGAAATGTGGGCTGCGAACTCGAGAGTGGCTACGCGGGAGCAAGTTCCGGAGACACCGTGGAGGTCACCGGCGGAGCGGGGAATCCTCCCGACAGCGACTCGAAGGCATGTCCGACGCGCAGGACGGTGGCATCGTCGAAGTGCTTGCCGATGATCATCATTCCCGCGGGTAGCCCGTCGACGAGACCCGCGGGGACCGACAATGCTGGATGGCCGGTGACGTCGAAAGGTGCGGTATTGGCGATCATGCCGAGCGCCTTGGCGAGGTAGGTACCACGGTCGATCCCCGGTTCGGGAAGTTCGGAGGCAACATACGGCAGCGTCGGCATCACCAGAACGTCGTAGGTCCGCAGTGCGTCGTCGTAGGCGGCGCGGGCGGCCGGGACCAGGTTGCGCGCTTTGCCGTAGCTGCTCGCGCCCAGGGCGGTGACTCCGTGATATCCGCACAGGGCAACGAGTTTCACGGTCTCCGACAGGTCGTCCGCGTGGTCGATGCGACCCCGGCCGAAGAAGGCCATCTGCTCCGGGTCGTACAGTCCCCCGGCGTTGAGTCCGTAGCCGTTGCCGTCGAGCATCTGGTAGGCACCGCCATCGGTGGCGATCACATTCCAGACGTGGAAGGCATGCCGATGCCACGGGATGCTCACCTCCTCGACGACCGCGCCATGAGTCGCGAACCCGTGTGCGGCGGCCCGTACCAGCTCGTCCACCTCGGCCTGCGAGACCTCATGACCGAATCCTTCGGTCACCACTCCGATCCGCAGTCCATCGACACCACCGTCGAGACCTTCCGTATAGTTCTTGGCTGCAAGGGATTCGGGCTGACGCGGGTCGTCGCCGTCGACGCCGGCGAGCACCGAGAGCATCAGTGCGGCGTCGGCGACGGTGCGGGTGATCGGACCGACGTGATCGATGGTCCGCTCGATGGGGAATGCGCCGGTGTAGGGCACGAGTCCGAATGTGGGTTTGTGTCCGACGACCCCGCAGAACGATGCCGGGATCCGGATCGAGCCGCCCTGGTCGCCGCCGATGGCGAGGTCGACGTCGCCGTTGGCCACGAGGGCGCCGCTGCCGCCTGAGGAGCCGCCGGCCTCGCGGGTGGGATCCCACGGATTGCGTACTGGACCCGACGCCGGGGTGAAACTCGATCCGGAGAAGCACAGGTCCTCGCACACCGATTTGCCCGCGATCTCGGCGCCCGCGTCGAGCAGCCGGGTGACCACGGTCGCGTCGCGGGACGGGATGAATCCCTCCAGCGTCCGCGAGCCGTTCATCATGGGTACGCCGGCGACGGCCACATTGTCCTTGATCGCGACCCGCCGCCCGGCCAAGCGGGTGTCGGATGGGGAATCCGCGGAGATCGACGTCCGTGCGTACCACGCGCCCAACGGATTCGATTCACCGGTCTCGGCGAGTTCGTACTCGCGCGTCGGTGCCGTGGGTGCGGCGTTGGTCGCATAGAGATCGTCGACGGCGTCGTAGGAACCCAGTGCCCCATCCACGAGGCCGGCGAACTCGGTGCGCCCCTCGTCGTTCAGGGTGAGTCCGAAATGTTCTGCAGCGCGGCCGATGTCGTCGGGGGTGGGTCGCTGAACTGTCATGGTTGATTTCTCCTCACAGGCGGTGTTGGCTATTACTACAGCCGTAGATCGGGTTTATTGTTGTTGTGACCTGCGGTTTTGGTGGCATTGTTGGGCGCGTTTCTGGTGACGTCGGCGCCACAGGGTCCAGTCGAGGATGCGGTCGACGGCGTGCAGTGGGGTGAGTACGAGTGCGCAGAACAAACGCCGAAATTCGTTGATACTCAATCGGATCAGTTGGCGGTTGGTGTGTTCGCGGTGTCGTTGGGTGGCGGTGGTGATTGCCAGGAAGGCGTGCGCGAGCATCACCAGGATGAATCACCCCAGGTTTTCTGCCGCTCCTATACGGGGTGCAGCTCTCGGTTGAGGGCGGCGTAGTAGGCGGACTCGAACTCGGCGGGCGGGACCGTGCCGATGCTGGAGTGGAGCCTGTCATTGTT